>JANMUE010000119.1:0-11197 GCA_031391205.1 Lysobacterales bacterium
CCAGAAGCCAGCGCCCGGCGCGACCGCAAGCCCAGTGATCACGGAGGAAATCGCGACGCGATTGATGGCGAGGTTGCCGTCGTGCGCACCGATGGCGCCGGCAGGATTCGGCGCCACGAGATCAAGCGCATCGACATCGACCCAGGTGCCAGTCGTGAGGGAGGTCGCGTCGAGGCTGTATTGAAAATTGAGCTGGTCGGGCGGAACGCGGTTGCTGACGCCGAGTCGCCATTGCTCACCGGTGTAGCTGACCAGAATTTCCGGCAGCATGGCGCCGGTATCGTTTTGCAGCCGCGCGCCGATCTTGGGTTCGGTGCTGTTGGTACGCAACGCACCCAGCGCACGCTCGCTGCTGGCAATAGTGCCGTAGGAATAAACGCTGCCGCTAAGCGCGTTGCCATCGTCTGCCGGGTATTGCCCGGCCGCATCGTTTTCGACGAAATACCAGCCATCGGGAAGTGCGGTATTGGTGGTGCCGCTGGCTGCCAGCGTATCGAAGCTCTGTACCGGAGCTGCACCTGAACCTATAGAGACTGATTGGGCGGAAACCAAGCCCGCAGCGATCACCAAGCCCAACATCACCAGCGCCTTCGCTGGCAGCAAATTCTGAGAAGACATGCCTTCCTACCCCGGACCGTTCATTGAACCGCGCACTCTAGCGCCAGTACATGACGGTTGCATGTGCCGTTGCAGCATGCGCGGATGCCAATGAAACTGAATGTCGGAGCGGCGTGGTGGGAGCGGCGAATCAATCTGCGACTGCGATCTCTATCCCTTCGGACGCCACCCGCACCATCAGTTCAATCTCTTCGGGCGTAATGCAATACGGCGGCAAAAAATAGACGACATTGCCCAGCGGCCGCAGCAGCACGCCGCGCGACAGCCCGTGACGATAGACCTTGAGTCCGCGGCGCTCGCGCCAATCAAACCCTTCTCGACAGCGTTTATCGCGCACCAGCTCGACCGCAGCGATCATGCCCGTCTGACGCACGTCGCCTGCATTCGGATGCCCACGCAGCGGTTCGATGGCCGCAGAGAGCGCGGCCGCAGTGGTTCGATTACGCAACAACCAGTCCTCTTCGGCAAACATCTTCAGCACTTCGCAGGCCGCCGCACAGGCCAATGGATTGCCGGTGTAGCTGTGCGAATGCAGGAAGGCGCGCCGGGTCTGGTATTCGGCATAGAAGGCATCGAACACCTTCTGCCTGGTCAACACCGCCGCCAGCGGCAGAAAACCACCGGTGATGCCCTTGGACAGGCACAGGAAATCCGGGGTGATGCCGGCCTGCTCGCAGGCAAACAAAGTGCCGGTACGGCCGAAGCCGACCATGATTTCATCGGCGATCAAATGAACTCCGTGACGATCACAGGCGGCACGCGCGCGTTTCAGATAACTGGCCGGATACATGCGCATACCGGCAGCGCCCTGCACCAGCGGCTCCAGGATCAGCGCGGAAATTTCCGCCGAATGTTCGCTAAGCAGTGAATCCAGCGCATCGGCACAGCGATCGGAATACGCCTCCGCCGACTCGCCATCTGCGCGCTCATAGCTGTCGGGTGAAGGCGCGAAGAAAGGCTGCATCAGCAGCGGCGCATACGTCTCGCGATACAGCGGCACATCGGTCACCGACAGTGCGCCCAACGTTTCGCCGTGATAGCTGCCACTCAATGCCACGAAACGCGATTTTCCGGTGACGCCTGCATTGCGCCACACATGGAAACTCATTTTCAATGCCACTTCGACGGCGCTGGAACCGTTGTCGGCGTAGAACACCTTGGCCAAACCCGGTGGCGCAACCCGCAACAGACCCTCGGCGAGTTGAATCGCCGGTTCGTGGGTAAATCCCGCCAGGATCACGTGTTCCAGACGATCCAGCTGTGCCCGGATCGCAGCTGAGATGCGCGGATGGCCATGACCGAAAAGATTCACCCACCAGCTCGATATCGCATCCAGATAGCGACCGCCGTCATGGTCGATCAGCCAGGCGCCTTCGCCGCGCTGGATGGGAACTACGGCTAAGCTTTCGTGGTCGTGCATCTGTGTGCACGGATGCCAAAGCACTCTCAGGTCGCGTGCCGCAAGATCGGCATTCATGGGTTATCCGCTGCGGGGGAAATGAAACAGTATGATTGCCGGCACCTACCATCACCACAAGCAGGTTTTCCGCATGCGATCGCCGCGCGTTCAATCCAGAGGCTTTTCCCTGATAGAAATCATCGTCGCGGTCGCGATCGTCGCCATCCTGTCTTCATTGATCGCCATCAAAGTCATAGGCAATGTCGAGTCCGCAAACATCACCAAGGCCAAGTCCGACATTCAGTCACTGGCGGGCGCAATGGACATCTACAAGCTGCACAACTTCCACTATCCCAGCACCGATCAGGGCCTGCGCGCTCTGGTCGAGAAGCCCGGCGGCCAGCCGGAGGCGGCCAATTGGCAGCCCGGCGGCTATATCGGACGACTTTCCAAAGACCCCTGGAACCATGACTACCAGTATCTGAGCCCAGGCCAGCATGGCGAGTTCGATGTCTACTCGCTGGGCAAGGACGGGCAGCTCGGTGGTGATGGTCCGAATGCCGATATCGGCAACTGGTAAACGTGCGCAATCAAGGCTTCAGCTTGATCGAACTGCTGGTGGCGCTGGCGATTCTGGGCGTGATCGCCGGCGTGCTGGTGCTGTCCACGGCAAGTGGCGGCACCGAACCGCGTCTTAGACTCGAGACCGAACGCCTGCAGGCGCGACTGAACCTCGCCTGCGAACGTGCCGAACTGACCGGCCGCGATATCGGCCTGCATTTTGGCAGCAGCATGTATGGTTTCAGCCAACGCAGCCGCGATCTGATGGAAATCCAGACCGAGCCGCCGCTGGCACCGTATACGCTGCCAGGCGGCATGCATCTGGATCTGCCCGAAGTCGAGCTGGGTGAGAGTTTGTCCGAAAAACCGCTGCTGCTGTGTTTTTCGTCTGGAGAACGCACCAGCCTGACCGTCATTGTCGAGGCCGGCGCGCGCGATCCACGCTATCGATTGCTGATCGAAGCCAGCGGCCCCGGTCGCGTCCAGCGCCGCCTTCCTGATGAAGGCGAGTGGAGCGATTGGAACCCACGCTCATGAATCAGCGCCGACGTGGATTCACGCTGATCGAAGTGTTGGCAGCGCTGGCGGTCATCGCATTGGCAATGTCGGCGCTGCTGGCTTCAACCGCGCGCCTCGCACAGCAGCAGCAGCAACTCGAGATCCTGAGTTTCGCTGGCTGGGCAGCCGATACGGTCCTCACCGAATCCCGCCTCAAGGAGCGCTTTCCTAATGTGGGTAAACGCGACGGCCAGGCCAGCGCGGGGCCGTTCAAGTTCCGCTGGACGATGGTGACCCAAGCCACGCCGGAGCCGGCGATGCGGCGTATCGATGTACATATGTTTCGTGCCGACGCCGATCAGAATGCGGCGCCGATCTACACCCTGGTGGGATTTGCCGGCAAATGAATTCCGACCACTGCCATCGCGTCGCCGAACAGCGCGCACACCGCGGCTTTACGCTGATCGAGGTGTTAGTCGCGGTGCTGATCTTTGCACTGCTGACCGCGGCCGCCTATGCCGCAGTCGATACCTTGCTGCGCTCCAGGCAGGTCCTGCATGCGCGGGCACAGTCGCTGCAACAGTTGCAGACCACGATGAGCCGCATCGAACGCGATCTGCGCCAGGCGATGGCGGTGCCGGTGCGCGATGAATACGGTGAAGCAGTAGCGCTGCTTCGCGGCAACAGCAGCGCGATCGAGTTCACCCGCGCCGGATTTTCCAATCCGCTCGGCCAGACCCGCGCACGAATAGAACATGTGCAATGGGCGCTGCAGGACCAAACGTTGAATCGTGCCAGTTTTGCGGTACTGGACCGCGCGATCAATTCAAAACCGCAGATCGTGCCGATGTTGAACGGCATCACTGGAATCTCGTTCCGTTACTTTGACGGCGGGCAATGGCGCAATCAGTGGCCCAGGCCCGATGCGCCACCGGAGCTGCCCAAGGTGCTGCCGATTGCAGTGGCGCTGGAAATCGAAACCACAGACTACGGCCTGCTGCGCCGTGTAGTGGCGATGGTTGAGCCCAGCGTGCACAGCGTCTCGCCGCCAGGGGGAAATCCATGAACCGGCAACGCGGCGTCGCCTTGATCATCGCCTTGCTGCTGGTGGCATTGGGCACGCTGGTGGTGGCATCGCTGATCGAGCAGAACCAGCTCGCCGTCGCGCGCACGCGCAATCTTCTGCGCGAGCAGCAGGCCTACGCCTATGCCCGCGGCCTGGAGGCCTATGCGTTCGAAGTGCTGCGTCGCGATTCGGCCGAAGGCACCGGATTCGACTCGACCGGCGATCTCTGGGCAACCCCGATGCCGCCCGTCGATGTACCGGGCGGGCGCCTGGCCGGACGTATGCGCGACCTCAACGGTTGCCTCAATCTGAATGCGTTGGTGCGCAACGATGTGCCTGATCAGGTGCAGCTCGTTCGCATGCAGCGCCTGCTGCGCATTCTCAAGCTCAATCCGGAGCTGGTCGAAGCCATCATCGATTGGACCGACAGCAACACCACGCCCGAAGCGCGCGGCGCTGAGGATCTCAGCTATCTGCTGCTCGACCCGCCCTACCGTGCCGCCAACGCGCCGTTCCGGCATGTTTCCGAATTGCGCCTGGTCAAAGGCTTCGACGAAGACGCCTACCGCGCGATCGAACCGCACGTGTGCGCTGCCGCACCCGGTGCCCCGACAAACGTCAACACCGCCAGCGAAACCGTGCTGCGCACCCTGGTCGAAGGTATGAGCGAAGCCTCGGCGCAACGTTTGTACAACGGCGGTCGCGCACGCCATCGCAATGTGGAAGATCTGAGCGCCGTATTTGAGCAGGAACACCTGACGCCGCTGACGCCCGCGGAAAAACAAGCCATCAGCGTCATCAGCACCTGGTTTCTGGCCGAATCCATGATCGAGATCGATGGTATCCCGCTCAACTATTTCAGCGTCATTGAACGCGAATCCGGCAGTCTGCGCGTGATTGCGCGCAGCCGCGGCACCTTTTAGACGCCCCGCCCACTGCACCTGCCGCCCTACCCAGCTAAGATGCCCAGATGAACCCCGGCAAGACCACCCTTCGCGATGTATTGCTGATCCACTGGCACGGCGTCGACCAGCCTCTGGACTGGCTGCGCATCGATGCCAGTGGCCGCATCGGCAGCGTGCTGCGCGAGCAGGCACCCCCGGCATCGGCGATCGATTCTGCGCGCGAGATCATCGTGCTGGCGCCCAGCGAGGCGATCACCCTGCTGTCGGCGCAGCTGCCGGCCAGGCAGGCGGAACAGGCGCGCAAGGCCGCACCCTTCGCGGTCGAGGATCAGATCGCCGGCAATGTCGAAAACCTGCATTTTGCGGTAGCGCCCAATGGCCCGGGCCAATGGTGGGTAGCGGCAATTCAGCCGGATATCCTGCGCACCTGGCTGACCGCGCTTCAGTCTCGCGGCATCTATCCGGATCGACTGATTCCCGATGTGCTAGCACTGGACTTCGAACACGACGCCAGTGTCGTGCTGATCGATGGTGACCGCGCCCTGGTGCGCGCGCCGGGTTCGCGCGCGTTCGCCGTCGAAGCCGATCTCATCGACAGCGTGCTGGCAACCTCGGAGGCCTCCGGCCAGGACGTGCAGCGCTTCGAATGCGGTCCGGGGGCTCCGGCATTGCATAGGCTTGCCAGCGGCATGCGTCACACCCATGATCTGAATCTGCTGTGCGCCCCTTTTTCGGCAGTACACCGCGGCATCGATCTGCGCGCACGCTGGGGGCGCGTGCTGTGGCTCGCCGCAGCGGCTTTGGTGCTGGGGTTTGGCTTCATCGCGCTGGATCAGCAGCGCCTGGACCATAGACTGCAGGCGCTGAATGCAGAAATGGAAAGGGTCTACCGAACGCAATTTCCGCAGGCTCAGCAGGTACCCAATCCACTGGCACAGATGAAATCGGCATTGGCCGCCGCTGGCGGAAATTCCGGCATCGAATCGGCGGGACTCGGGTTGCTCGCAGCCAGTGCGCCGGTATTGTCGGCACAGGCGCGGGTGCAGCTTGAGGGCGCGGAGTATCGCTCCGGTGCGCTGACGCTGCGTCTCACCGCACCCAGCATCGAATCCCTGGACAAGCTGCGCGAAAGCCTGGGCGTAAGCGGGAACGTCAATGCCACACTGGAAAACGCCGAACCCAGTGCCGAAGGTGTCGACGGTCGCATCAAACTGGAGTCGCGCTCATGAAGGCCTGGTGGGCGGCATTGAGTGCGCGCGACCGCAACGTGCTGACCTTCGGCATGGTGTTCGTCGCGGCTCTGCTGTTGTGGGCATTTGTCTGGGACCCGCTCAGCCAGTCACGGCGCAATCTGCGCAACCAGGTTGCCGAGGCCGAGGCCAATCTGGCCTATATGCATGTGGCGGCGGCACAGCTGCAGGCATTGACCTCGGGCGGCACCGCCACGGTTTTCGATCGCGGTGGCCGCTCGCTGTTCGCTCTGGCCGACAGCAGTGCGCGCGAACATAGACTTGCGCATGCGCTCAAACGCATCGAACCGGTATCTGCTGGCCGCATCAATATCTGGCTGGAAGGCGCGGAATTCGATCAACTCGCGGCCTGGCTCGAACAGCTGCAATCGGTCTACGGTGTACGCGTCGAGGAATACGCACTGCAGCGCGGCGAAGGCAGCGGCAGGGTGGATGGCCGCCTCAGCCTGATCGAGTCGGAGACTTGATCGCTCTGCCGGATTCACGCACATTGCACGGCTGAAGCTGCGCCGATTTCGTTTTCTGTTGCGCCCTCTTTTATCCGATCACACATGAACCCACCGAAGAAACGCCTCTGGCTGCGCCTGTTCGTGCTGCTGCTGATCCTGATCGGCATCGCCGTCGCCATGCTGTGGTCGCTGCCCGCCCGTTTTGTCTACGATCGCTTTGGGGCACGCGTACAACCACTGCGCCTGCAGGGCATCGAGGGCACGCTATGGCAGGGCAAGGCGGCAATGGCGAGCTATGCCGCCAAACCACTCGGCCCCTTGCAGTGGACGCTGGATCCACTGGCACTGCTGGCTGGTCGGGCGCAGGGCCAGGTGCAGATGCAAGGCGAGCAGATGCTGGCCGCCACCGGGTACCGCACACGTGGCAAACGCATTGAATTGGCAAGCGCCAGCGCCTCATTCCCGGCCAGGCTGATGGCACCGGCGCTGGACATTCCTTCGCTCAATCTGCTGGGCGAGGTTCATATCGACATGAGCGATGTGCTCATCGAGGACGGCATGATTCGCTCCGCGATCGGCAACATGACCTGGAACGATGTCGGTGTCAGCGGTGCTGCCGAGGCGCGACTGGGCAAATTGATCATCGAATTCGCACCGCGCTTCGACGGCGTCGTCGAAGGCCGGGTTCGCGATGACGGTGGGCCCATGCAGGCCAGAGGAACCGTGGAATTGAACGGCCTGGCATTCAAGGCCGATATCAAACTCAACGCCCGCGAAGGGCACGACAACATCCGCGAAGCCTTGATGTACGTAGGCGAGCGCAGCCTGGATGGCGGTTCGGTGCTGCGTGTCGAGGGCATCATCAATAAGCTGTATTGACGCCTGTGGCGTCAATACAGCTTTATCGAGCTTGTGCGCTGCCTAACCCCTCCCCAGCCCTCCCCGAACATCGGGGAGGGAGCAAAGCGTTACCGTTTCCATTGAGTATCGGTGCACACCCATGACCACGATAGACGCTGCTTTTCTCGATCACGCGCTGCAGGTCGCCCGCGACGCCGCTGCGGCGGCAGAACAGGTGGTCGCGCGTCACTATCGCGCGCATCTGGACATCGAGATCAAGGCTGACGATTCACCGGTCACGATCGCGGATCGCGAAGCCGAGCAGGCCATTCTGTCGGTGCTGCGCGCCAGCTTTCCGGATCATGCCTATTACGGCGAGGAATATGGACGATCGGGAAGCGGTCGCTTCCTATGGCTGATCGATCCGATCGATGGCACCAAGTCCTTCGTACGGCGCTATCCGATGTTCTCTACCCAGATCGCGTTGATGATCGACGGCGAACTCATGGTCGGCGTTTCCAGTGCGATGCAGTACGGCGAATGCGCCTGGGCGCGGCGCGGCGGCGGCGCCTTTATCAATGGCCGCCCGGTGCAGGCCGATACCGCACGTGGTCTGGCCGGCGCACAGATTTCGACTGGCAATATCAAGACCTTGGCGCGCGATCCGCGGCGCTGGAAAGCGTTGGGCACCCTGATCCTGGACTGCAACCGCATCCGCGGCTATGGCGACTTTCTGCACTACCACCTGCTGGCCAGTGCTGGCGTCGATGTGGTGATCGAATCGGATATCAATATTCTCGACATCGCGCCTCTGGTGGTGATCGCACGCGAGGCCGGGGCCGTGTTTACCGACCTGCAGGGGCAGCCGATCGGGCTGGACACGCGCTCGGTGCTGGCGGCCGCTGCGCAGCTGCATGGTGAAGTCCTGCAACGTTTGGCCTGAGCTCAAAGGAACCTCTGAATAGGTCGCGACCTCGGCTTCGAAGGACAGCTTGGGGCTTGCCGCACCCCGGTTTTCAACAGCTGAGCGTCAGCGAAGCTGGTCGTTTTTAACAGCGCTAGCTGGTCGCTCTCAACAGCGAAGCTGGTCAACCTGCGGTTTTTCGCCCCCCTGACTCAGGGGGCTGCCGAGGCTCCGAACTTATTCAGAGGTTCCCAAACGGCCGGCACCGCCCTCGCTACAATGTGCGGATGCGCAAACTTCCGATCATCCATGAACGTCGCGTGCTGAACGAAGGCACGCGCTTCCAGCTCGAACAACTCGACCTCGAATTTTCCAATGGCGCGCGCCGCACTTTCGAACGCATGCCGGGGTCTGGACGCGGAGCGGTGCTGGTAGTACCGATGCAGGACGCACAGACCGTATTGCTGGTACGCGAATACGCCGCCGGCCTGCATGCTTACGAGCTTGGCCTGCCCAAGGGCAGACTCGAGCGTGGCGAGGACATTCTCGAAGGCGCCAATCGCGAAATGAAGGAAGAAGTCGGCGTTGGCGCGCGGCGCCTGACCTTGCTCACGCAACTGGCTCTGGCACCTACCTATATGGCCAATATGATCCAGGTCGTGCTGGCGGAAGATCTCTATCCCGAACGCCTGGAAGGCGATGAGCCCGAAGAACTCGAGGTCGTGCCCTGGCGCATGGATCGCCTGCACGAACTGATTGGCCGCGACGATGTTACCGATGGCCGCTCGATCGCCGCGCTGTTTATCGCGCGCGAACATCTGCTGCGTCGGGCGGTGGCCGCATGAGCCTGATCAAGGACATCGCCCTGCTCGACAAAGTGCGCGCCATCGCCGAAGACGCCGGCCGCGCCATCATGGAAATCTACGACGCCGGCTTCGATGTCGTCGAGAAGGACGACCGCTCACCACTGACCGCCGCCGATATGGCAGCGCATCGATTGATCACCGCGGCCCTCGGCGAATTGACGCCGGATATCCCGGTGCTGTCCGAAGAGTCTGCAGCTGCCAGCATCGAGCGCCGCCGCGAATGGAAGCAGTTCTGGCTGGTCGATCCCCTCGATGGCACGCGCGAATTCATCAAGCGCAATGGCGAGTTCAGCGTCAACATCGCCTTGGTAGAAGAACACCGCAGTGTACTGGGCATCGTGCATGCGCCGGTGCCCGGTTACAGCTGCGTCGGTGCGCGCGATTTCGGCGCGCATCGCTACGAACGCGACGGCAGTCATCGCGAGATCGAAGTGACGCCGCGGCGCGCCCCGGTGTTGCGCGTCGCCGGCAGCCGCTCGCACGCCGATGCACGCCTGCTCGATGTACTCGATCGCGTCGGTGCCCATACGTTGTGCCCGATGGGCTCGGCGTTAAAGTTCTGCCTGGTGGCGAGTGGCGAAGCCGACGTCTATTTCCGCTTCGGTCCGACCAGTGAATGGGATACCGCAGCCGGACAGGCTGTGGTAGAAGCCGCCGGCGGACGCGTGACCGACATGTATCTGCGCGCGCTGCGCTACAACCAGCGCGACACCTTGCTCAACCCGGATTTTCTGGCGTTTGCCGACGACGATGCGCCCTGGCATCGCTGGCTCGGCGTGATCACCGAAGGCTGATGCGATGAGCAATCCGTTACGGCTGCGGTCTGTAGCGCACGCGTGTCGCGTGCCGTCTCAACGACTCGAAATCGGTGGAAAGGCAAGCGACACGCCTTTCCTGCACATCATGGCCCCGGTTCGAGGTAAGTGACCTTGACTTCCGAATCTCCAATCAAGCAATTACAGGCGATCATGACGCGGCTGCGCGACCCGAAGACTGGCTGCCCCTGGGACGTAAAACAGAACTTCGACACGATCGCGCCCTACACCATCGAAGAAGCCTACGAAGTCGCCGATGCGATCGACCGCAAGAACCTGGACGATCTGCGCGAAGAACTGGGCGATTTGCTGCTGCAAGTGGTATTTCACAGTGAGATGGCGCGCGAGCAGGGCAGTTTCGACTTCGACGATGTGGTGCGCGGCATCTGCGAGAAGATGATCCGACGTCATCCGCATGTATTCGGCGATGCCGATGTGCGCAACGCCGAACAGCAGACGCTGCTGTGGGAAACACAGAAGCGCAACGAGAAGAACGACGCCGATCGCAGCGTGCTGGCCGGCATCACACGGGGCATGCCGGAATGGCAGCGCGCGCTGAAACTGCAGAAACGCGCCGCCACCGTGGGATTCGACTGGCCGAATGTTGACCCGGTATTCGAAAAGCTGCATGAGGAACTCGACGAAGTGCGCGCCGAATTGACTAATGGATCAGACCCGGCGCGACTGACCGACGAGATCGGCGATGTGCTTTTCGTCTGCGTCAATCTGGCACGCCACGCCAAGGTCGATGTCTCTCAGGCATTGCGCGCCGCCAATGCCAAGTTCGAACGCCGCTTCCGGCACATGGAAGCCAGCGTCGAAGCCAACGGTGGCACGCTTTCCGACCTCGATCTGCAAGCCCAGGATGCGCTCTGGGACGAGGCGAAGCGCAGCGAGCCCTTGTAAGAGCGGGGCTTGCTCCGCAGCGCGTGCATTTCAACGCCGAATGCGATAAAAGATCAAAAGCACCGGAGCAAGCCCCGCTCGACACAAGCAAAGTCCAAGGCCAGGGCCGAGGAGCCAGTT
>JANMUE010000140.1:0-20582 GCA_031391205.1 Lysobacterales bacterium
GCAAGAGCATCGCGGCTCACGCCGCTCCCACATGTCTTGTTCAACGGAGACTGTCGAGAAATGCGGCGAGCTCAGGGGCCAATGGCGCGTGAAAAACATACGGCTCAGCAACACTGGGAAGTTCGAAGCTGAACTGCGCCGCGTGCAAAAACAACCGCTTCAATCCGGCCTGGCGCGCTGCGCGATTCGCTTCGGGGATGCCGTATTTGTCGTCTCCGAGCAGCGGATGGCCAATATGCGCGGCATGCACGCGAATCTGATGCGTGCGGCCAGTATCAAGTTCCACTTCGCATAGCGTCGCGTCGGCGAATTTTTCCAATACACGAAACACACTGCGCGATGGCTTGCCTTCGGGATCGACGCGCACCATGCGCTCACCGCCCTGCATGATGTTCTTTGCCAATGGTGCATTGACGTCAACCTTGGCGCGATTCAACACGCCGCTGAGCAAAGCGAGATAGCGTTTGTCGGTGCGGCCCTCGCGGATCAGCTCCTGCAGTCCGGTCAGCGCCGAACGCTTCTTCGCCAGTACCAGCACGCCGCTGGTGTCGCGGTCCAGCCGGTGCACCAGCTCCATGGACTCGTCGGGGCGCCACTGCCGCATCAACTCAATGGCCCCGAAATTGACGCCGCTGCCGCCATGTGTGGCGACACCGCTGGGCTTGTTGATCACCAGGAAGCCTCGGTCCTCGAAAATCACCCAGCTGTCGATGCGGTTCAACATGCCACTGGGTGCAACACCGGGATCGCGTGGCTCGGCGACACGCACCGGTGGAATACGTACCTGATCACCGTCGGCTAGACGGCTTTCAGGTTTGGCACGCTTGCCGTTGATGCGCACCTGTCCGGAGCGCAACAAGCGATACACATGCGATTTGGGTACACCCTTGAGCAATCCGAACAGGTAATTGTCGATGCGCTGGCCGGTGCGCTCGGCATCGATGGCCACAATGCGTACTGCGGGCGTTGCATCGCTGGCTTTTGCCGTGACAGCAGGTTCCGCTGGACGTCCGCCGGATTCTGCACGCCGCGCTGGTAACTCGGGTCGTATCGGATTAGCTGGCAAGAGCCGCCGGTTGTTCTGTGCTGAGTTTCGATCGCCACGGTCGGCACTCGGGTCAGCGCGCCGCGCTGAGATAGCCGGCTTGGAAGATTTGTTTACCTTGGGTGGCGCGGCCGGGCGGCCATCGCGCCCTGCACTCTGCCCGGCACGGCCGGAGCGCTCATCCTCCCTGGAGGCTGTGTTCACTGCAGATGCCTCGGTGCGGCGCCTTTTGCCGCCAGCACCTGGCGCCGAAGCACCGGGTCGGCTGGTTTTCCTGGGACTTTTCTTCACGTTTGCGGGTTCTGCCAGCCGGTTGCCACGAGAGCGATCGCCACGGTTCAGCCGCGGCAGCGCGTTATTGACTCATTTTCCAGGGTGTTTTCTTCACGTTTGCGGGTTATGCCAACGGGTTGCTACACTCAGACCGCGATTTGCGTCGAAAGCCGCGTGCGATCAAGAACTTGAACGCTCCGATTCGGCTTTTCGCGCCCGCTGCAGCGGACTGCGGTTCGAGCACTGAAGGCATCACTGCCCTCGCGTGCCGCGCATCCTAGCTGCTTCGGCGGGCACAGCGGCGACTCCCGACTCTTGAAGAAGAGTGCCGGAAGCGCTTCGGTGAGACGCACACCGACCGGCATGGTATGAGCCGGCATCCTTTCAGACCGCAATGCAGCAAGCGTTCCCGAAATTCGTACCGCCGCATCGTTCAACCCGTTTGGCAGCTTGGTGAGGCTAACGCCCCAAGCGCCGCTGGCTGGAATGACCGCTGAAGCGGGCGACCGAAGGAGCGCCACAGGGAACAAATAAAATGAAGCGTATGTTGATCAACGCGACTCAGCGTGAAGAGTTGCGTGTGGCCATTGTGGATGGCCAGAACCTGTTTGACCTGGATATCGAAGTTCCGTCCCGCGAACAGAAGAAGTCGAACATCTATAAAGGGCGCGTCACCCGCGTCGAACCCAGCCTCGAAGCCTGCTTCGTCGAATACGGCGCCGAACGCCACGGCTTCCTGCCATTGAAGGAAATCGGACGTGAGTTCTTCACACCGGGTCTGGACCCGCACAAGGCGAGCATCCGCGAACTGTTGAAGGAAGGCCAGGAAGTCGTGGTCCAGGTCGAGAAGGAAGAGCGCGGCAACAAGGGCGCAGCACTGACCACCTTCATCAGTCTGGCCGGCCGCTATCTGGTACTGATGCCGAACAACCCCAAGGCCGGCGGCGTGTCGCGCCGCATTGAGGGCGATGATCGGCAGAATCTCAAAGACACTATGGATGAACTCAAACTGCCCGATGAAATGGGCATGATCATCCGTACTGCCGGCCTAGGCCGCGATGCCGAAGAACTGCAATGGGATCTCGACTATCTGCTCAAGGTATGGGAATCGATTTCCGAGGCCAGCAAAACGCGCAAGGCACCGTTCCTGATCTATCAGGAATCCAAGCTCATCATCCGCGCGCTGCGCGATTACCTGCGCAATGACATCGGCGAAATCCTGATCGACCAGGAAGAGCTGTTCAACGACGCGCGCGAATTCATGCAGCAGGTGATGCCGCAGAATCTGCGCAAGCTCAAGCTTTACCAGGATACGGTACCGTTGTTCTCGCGCTTCCAGATCGAAATGCAGATCGAAAACGCGTTCGAGCGTAACGTGCGTCTGCCGTCCGGCGGCGCGATCGTGATCGATCACACCGAGGCGTTGACGTCGGTCGACATCAACTCGGCCAAAGCCACCAAGGGCGGTGACATCGAAGAAACCGCATTCAACACCAACCTCGAAGCCGCCGTAGAGATCGCGCGCCAACTGCGCATACGCGATCTTGGTGGTCTGGTGGTGATCGACTTCATCGACATGGAGTCGAGCAAGCATCAACGCGAGGTAGAAGACCGCCTGCGCGATGCAATGAAGGTGGATCGTGCGCGCGTGCAGCTCGGCCGCATCTCGCGCTTCGGTTTGCTCGAACTCTCGCGTCAGCGCCTGCGTCCGTCTCTGGGCGAGGCCTCGCAGAACGTGTGCCCGCGTTGTGAAGGTCACGGCCATATTCGTGGCATCGAATCGGTCTCGCTGTCGATACTACGCATTGCCGAAGAAGAGGCAATGAAAGACAACACCGGGCAGGTATTGATCCAGGTGCCGGTCTGCGTTGCCAACTTCCTGCTCAACGAAAAGCGTCACGCGGTGGCCGAAATCGAGAAGCGCCAGGAGGCCATCCTGGTGATCGTTGCGGACGAAAAGCTGCACACGCCGCACTACGAGATCAAGCGTATTCGTACCACCGAAGTGGCGCTGGAAACCCAGCTGAGCTACGAGCGACTGACGGTTGCGGCGCCAACGCCGTTGCCGGCTTCGACCCAGCCAGTCGCCGAAGCCGAGAAACCCGCAGTCACGCGCATCGCGCCCATGGCGCCGGCACCCGTGAAACCCGAAGCCGATCTGCCCGAAGTGACCAAGGCGGTGCCAGCGCGTGCAATGACCGTCGCACCCACCGTCGCCAAGCCAGGCTTGTTTGCGCGTATCGCTGCCTGGTTCACCGGCACCGCGGCCAATAGCGATGGAAGTTCCGCACCCGCGAAAGCTGGCGCAGGCAATGATCCCAAGGCGCGCTCCGGCCCGGGAGCGAGCCGCCCGCCACAGAGTGGTCGCGACCATGATCGACATGGCAAACACCGCAACGACCGGCATGATCGCAAGCGCGACGAAAGACGTGAGCAACGTGGCGATCGTCCCGCCGCGCAAGCACCCGGTCAGACGCCTCGACCGGACGCTCAAGGCAAAAAATCTCAGCAAGCCCAGCCTGGGCAGCAGCAAAAACAGCAGCAACGGCAAGAGGCCAAACCACAGGCTTCAGCAGCTCAGGCTGTCGTCAAGACCCCAGCTGCGCCTCAAGTGGTGGCCGCCAAGCCCGCCTCGGCAACGGAGCTTGATGACAAGAAGTTGTTGATCACGCCTGATGGTGACGCCGGCGTTGCGGCTTCTGCAATCGTCACTGCCGATGGCAGTGCGGCTCAGGACCCGAATACCAACGCGCTGGATGGTGACGGCAAGCGTCGTCGCGGCCGTCGCGGAGGTCGTCGTCGTCGTCGTGGCGACCGATCGACTGCGCCCGCTGGTTCCGAAAATCTGAACGCGGATGGAAGCGCGGATGAGCTGGATCTGGACGATGAAGACGATCACAGCCCTACCGTCGATGCACAAGATCAGGCGACATCGAGCGCTGAGCCGGCACGCATCGCTGCCGCAGTGGAAACTATTGCCGTTGACGCTGCGCTGGAAGCAGGGCCGGTCACTCAGGACAGCTACACCGTCCGCGATGCGGTTGCCGCGATCGTAGATATGCCTGATGAACTGTCTGTGGAAACCGCTGCCGAAGTGGTGGCCGCTCCGGCGGAAGTAGCTGAGGTAAAGAAGAAGACCGAGGTCACTGTCAGCCCCGTTGCTTCGCCCGGGCCGGATCTGTCTGAAATCCTGTCGGTAGCGACTGAGGCACCGTTTGAGGATACGCCGGCGCTCGCAACGGTCGCTCCCTTGGCGACTCCGGTCGTCAACGCTCCAGAACGCGGGCAGCCATATCGCCGCGCGCAGCACGATATGCCTCGCGTCGACATACCCAGACACAACCCGCTTTCCGTGGCCGTGTCTATTGCCGCGCATTCCCAGTCCAATCTGTTTGGCGATTTTGCAGCGCCAACTGCGCCTGTCGAATCCAATGGTGCAGTCAAGCGCGACGAGCCAGCGCCTGTCGACACGTCGCCCGATGAAGCACACACGATTCAAATTGCCAAAGTCGCGATTGCACCTATAGAGACCGAAGCCAGTGTGCCCGAAGCCGATGTCGCGGAAGTCGTGGAGGTAGCCGCAGCTGCGGTCACTGCCTCTTCGACACCCACCGAGGCCGAACGTCCGGTCGGCTGATCGTCGCCTGAATGCGCATTCGATTTGCGAATGCGCATCAATCGGCGTGTGGAGTGCGGCAGCTTGCTGCCGCTGTTCTGGCTACCAGCCATGCCGCATTTGTGACGAAGAACAGCGGTAGCAAGGTAACGCACTCCACAGCAACTGGCGCCAATTTTCAAACTGGTGCTGGCGCGGTTGAAAATATCGACGATGCAGCCCTTCTCCCGCAACGCGGGCAACGGTGGCCCGCGGGGACGGACGAGGAAACGTTCGATAGTCGTGCAGGGTTAACGCGCGCGGTGTATCGACACCACTTCGTTTGGACTCGAATGCCCGCGCTCTGCGTCGAACTCGGGCACCAACAGGCGCAGGCAGCGCAATACATCGGCTTCGTCGAAACGCCTTACTGCGACTTCAGCCTGACGCAACGCGGTGTTGAGCTCGTTCCAGGCGACAAAACGGGGCTGCGCAAGGAATATTTTCGGATGCCCGGTGCTCTCGTAATCTTCTTGCTCGTGGAACAACTCCTCGAACAATTTTTCGCCCGACCGCAGTCCTGAATAGGTGATTCGGATGTCGCGATCCGGCACCTTGCCGGCAAGCAGAATCATCTGCTCAGCCAGGTAACGAATGCGCACCGGCTCGCCCATGTCGAGCGCGAATATTTCACCTCCGCGTCCCAGCACCGCTGCCTGCAAAATCAGCTGACAGGCCTCCGGGATGGTCATGAAATAACGCGAGATTTCCGGATGCGTCACTGTCACCGGCCCGCCGCGGCGAATCTGTTCACGAAACAGCGGCACCACACTACCGGCCGAATCCAGCACATTGCCGAATCGCACGGTGATGAAATGGGTCTTCGCCTGTTGCGCGAACGACTGGCAAAACACCTCGGCCGCGCGCTTGCTCGCACCCATCACATTGGATGGATTGACCGCCTTGTCGGTGGAAATCAGCACGAAGGTTTCAACCTGGTGGCGCTCCGCTGCCAGCGCCAGCACCTGCGTACCCAGCACATTGTTACGCACCGCTTCGCGCACCTGTTCCTGCAGCAACGGCACATGCTTGAACGCCGCCGCATGAAACACCGCATTGGGGCGATTGCGCTCAAAGATGCGCTCGCAGACCGCCGCATCGCCGCAGTCGCCGAGCACTGCATCCAACACCAGGTCGGGGAAATCCGCGCGCAACTCCTGCTCGATCCGATACAGATTGAACTCGGTCAGCTCGAGCACGGTCAGGGATTCGACGCCCAGACGGGCGACCTGTCGGCACAGCTCAGCACCAATCGAGCCGCCACCTCCGGTGACCAGCACACGCTTGCCCGCGATACCGGTCCGGATCGCCGTCCAATCCAGCGAAACCGGATCGCGGCCGAGCAGGTCCTCGATCGCCACTTCCTTCAATTCGTTGAAATTGGAACGCCCTTCCACGACATCCTGCAACCTCGGCACGGTGCGAAACGGCAGGCCACTCTGCTCGCACAACGCCACCACCCGCTGCATCTGCTGATTGCTGGCCGAGGGAATCGCGATCAACACCATCTCGGCGGCGACTTCGCCCGCGAGCTGCGGCAGTTGCCCGATCGGGCCCAGCACCGGGATGCCATGCAGCTTGGCGCCCTTCAGCGCGAGGTTGTCGTCGAGAAATCCCACCGGCCGATACTGCGTCTCGCGACGCAGATCGCGGATCAGCGTTTCACCGGCGCGCCCTGCGCCAAGGATCAACACGCGTTTGGCGGTGGCCTGCGGGCCGCCATCGAGGCGGCTGTCCTTCCAGAATCGATACAACATGCGCGGCATGCCGAGCAGGATCAGCAGCATGATCGGATAGATGCCTAGTACGGCACGCGGCGTGCCTTCCAGGCGATCGAACAGGAACAGGCCAATGGCGATCGCCGTGGTGCCGATCATGCTGCCACGCGCTATGTTCCAGAGGTCCGGCAGGCTGGCAAAGCGCCACAGACCACGATACAGGCCGGTCCAGTAAAGCACTATGCCCTGCAAACTCAGAACAATGGCGTACTCGGCACCAAAGGGCGGGATAGGCGGAGCGATCGGCAGCAGGTTGTAACGGATCCAGTTGGCGCTGAACCATGCCAGCCACACCATACCCAGATCATGCGCAACCACGGCAATGCGCGGGTGGATGTAGGCAATGAAGGTGCGCAGCTTCACGACAGCGTCTCAGCGAGGCCTAGCAGCTCGAATCTCAGCATTATTGATGGTTTCATCCCGACATTTTGCCCGATACGCGCGCAGAAGCCTACGTTTGCCGCCCCACCAGATCGTGATGCCTGTGACGAAAACCAGGATCAGCGCGCCGGCTGCCCATGGGTCATCAAGACCCGTATCGAATGGCACAAGTTCACCACCCGCTATGGATCGCTGGGCGATACACGCGATCAGCGGCACAACAATCATCAGATTCCACATCTGCACACGCACTACAACCTGCGCGTGGGAACGGCCGGTGCGCACCAGCCATTGGTAGAGGTGCTCGCGATGCGCGCGCCACCAGCGGCGTCCGGAGCAGAAGCGGAACCCCAAAGTGCACAGACCATCGATCAAAACCAGCGAGTGCAGCAGCAGTGCTTCAACCAGGGTGATTGTGCCTGCAGCCCAGATCCAGAAGGTGAACGCGGCCAGTATGTACCCCAGGGCGCCACTTCCAACATCGCCCATGAAAACCCGTGCGTTCGGAAAGTTCCAAGGTAGAAAACCGAGTACCGCGCCGGCACAGCAAAGCATGCCTGCAGTCAACGTTAGATCGCCGCCCAGCGATAACACGATCAGCATGGTCAGAACGAACAGCGACTGCACGCTCAACATGCCGTTGGCGCCATCGATGAAGTTGTGCAGGTTGATCGAAGCGGGCACGCTGATCGCAATCGCAAGACCGATTGTCATCCGCAAGTCAGGCGGCAGACCATCGAAGAAACCTAGCTGCAGCAACATCGCAAAAACCAGTACGCCCGCAAGCATGTGGATGCCCAGCCGCTGCACGATGCCGAGCCCACGCCTGTCGTCCCGCCAACCGACCATCGCGACCAGGAAGAGACCAGCGTTGAACAGCACCAGTTTGATGTTTTCCGCGGCAAGCGATACGAACAACATCGTCAGCATCGCCGCAGCCACCAGCGCAAGACCACCGCCTCGCGCCACCGGCACCGAATGCAATCGCCGCTGACCGGGAAGATCGACGATCTGTTTATTGATCAGAAAACGCCGCAGCACGCCGACAAGAAACATCGACAGCGCGAACGAGAGAAACGACCAGACCAGCATCAATCGCCAGCCACGCCGTGCACAGGCTTGACCGAACCCCAGTTCTTGCAACCGGGGCATTGCCAAAAATGCGAACGCGCGCCGAAACCGCAGTAGTTACAGCGATAGACGGCCTGATCGGCAATCAACTGCCTGAACAGCTCACGCAGGCTCATCAACTGCTCACGTGCCTCGCCCTGGCTGGCCTGGATCTGCAACTCGACCAGTGCCGCCAACCCGCGCACCGACGGCCGCTGCCGCAATCGTTTGGACAGGAACTGCGTCGCTGCGGGGATACCCTCTTCCTCTTCGATGCGACGCGCCAGCGCCAGCACCGGCGAGACACCGGGATAGCGCTCCGACAGACTCTCCAGATAACTGCGAATGCGCGCAGGCTCATGCAATTTCTCAAGACACAGAATGATCTGCGGCAACGCCTCCGGCACAAAGTCGACATCGTTGTCCAATGCCTTCTCGAAAGCATTGGCGGCGGTACGCCAGTCGCCTCGCTGCATCGCCAGACGCCCCTCGATCAATCGCGGCCGTACCGCATTTCGATCGTTCTGGATCGCCTCGCGGATCAGATTCTCAGCGGTAGCGGCATCGCCTTTTTGGCAGGCAACGTTGGCGATTTCGGAGAGGAAATGCGCGATCAGTCGCCCCTGGCTGTCGCCGGTGATTTTCTCCAGGCGGCGGGCATGTTCTATGGCGCGGAACCAATCGCGCTCCTGCTGACAGATCGAGATCAGCTGGCGCAATGCCGGCGCGGCATAGGCGTCTATGGTGAGAAGGTCGGTGAACAGCACCTCGGCCCGATCCAGCAATCCGGCGCGCATATAGTCCTCGCCCAATTCCAGCAATGCCACGGATTTCTGGTCTGCCGTCAAATTCGGGCGCGCGATCAGGTTCTGGTGCAGGCGAATGGCACGATCGGCCTCGCCACGTCTGCGGAACAGGCTACCCAAAGCAAGGTGGGTTTCCACCGTATGGTTGTCGACCTCGGCGATCTGCAGGAAAACTTCGATCGCCTTGTCGGGCTGTTCGTTCAGCAGGAAGTTCAGCCCACGAAAATAGTTGCGGCGCAACTTGTCGACCTGCAAGCCCTTGACCCGCTCGGTACCACGACGTGCGATCAGGTAACCCGCGAGCAAGCCGCCGAGCAAAGCCAGCCAGATCGCCACCGTGCCGCTGATCATGCGGTTTCACGTTTCTGCTGCACGGCCTCCAAAGCCCTCGCCTGTGCACGCAGTCGTAGACGCTGCGGAACGATCACGCCGATGATCAGCACCAAGCCGGCGATCAAGAACCCCAGAAACAGCACCATCGGGATCAGCACGCCAATGGGAAGCGAAAACTCCACCACGTAGAGATCGACTTCGGCGCTGTGGCGATTGGCCATGAAGAACATCAAGGCCAGGATGGCCAGAAGCAGTGCCAGAGGCAGGATGATCCAGCGCGGCATGGGTGATTCCGGTCGAGTTGGGTTGGCGCGCAAACGTATCAGACGGCGCGGTCTTCCGGTTCGGATTCGACGCCATTGACGCGGTCACGAAGCTCTTTGCCCGGTTTGAAATAAGGAACATATTTTCCGGGCAGGGCCACGGATTCACCGGTCTTGGGGTTGCGGCCCAGACGCGGCGGACGGAAGTGCAGCGAGAAGCTGCCGAATCCGCGAATTTCTATGCGCTCGCCCTTGGACAGGGCATGGCTGATGTGTTCCAGGATTTCCTTGACGCCCAGTTCCACGTCATGGTGCGCCAAATGCTTCTGGCGTCTGGACATCGCTTCGATAAGTTCGGACTTGGTCGTCATGCGCTTGGGTATGTCCGATCTGGGGCCTTGCGGCCGCTGGGTAAGGAGCGAAAGGCGCTCCGGAAATTCCGGAGCGCCGATCAACACATACTTACTTGTTACGCATTTGCTCTTTCAGCAGCGCACCGAGCTTGGTGGTAGCGCCACCCGTGCTGTTGTTGCTGCTGCCGCCCTGGTACTCGGCCAGAGTATCGGCCAGTTCCTGCTCGTCCTTGGCGCGGATCGACAACTGCAGCGTGCGGCCCTTGCGGTCCATGCCGGTGAACTTGGCTTCGACTTCATCACCGACCTTGAGGCGGGTAGTGGCGTCTTCAACGCGTTCCTTGGCGATGTCCGAAGCGCGCAGATAGCCTTCGATGCCTTCACCGATGGTGATGGTGGCACCACGCGGATCAACTTCCTTGACGAAGCCCTTGACGATGCTGCCGCGCGGATTGTTGGCCATGAAGGTACCAAACGGGTCCTGCTCCAGCTGCTTGATGCCGAGCGAGATACGTTCACGCTCCGGATCGACGGCCAGCACAACGGCGTCAACCGACTCGCCCTTCTTGAAGTTGCGAACCAGCTCTTCGCCCGTCGCCTGCCAGCTGATGTCCGACAGATGAATCAGACCATCGATGCCGCCTTCCAGGCCGATGAAGATACCGAAGTCGGTGATCGACTTGATGGTACCGCTGACCTTGTCGCCCTTCTTGAAGTTGCCAGCGAACTGTTCCCACGGATTGTTGATGCACTGCTTCATGCCGAGCGAGATACGGCGACGCTCTTCATCCACATCGAGCACCATGACTTCGACTTCGTCACCGACCAGTACCAGCTTGCCCGGGTTGACGTTCTTGTTGGTCCAATCCATCTCGGAAACGTGCACCAAGCCTTCGACGCCCGGCTCCAGCTCGACGAAGCAGCCGTAATCGGTAACGTTGGAGACCTTGCCGAAGAAGCGGCTGTTGGCCGAGTAGCGGCGCGCGATGTTGACCCAGGGATCTTCACCGAGCTGCTTGAGGCCGAGCGAAACGCGGTTGCGCTCGCGATCGAACTTGAGCACGCGGACGTCCAGCTCCTGGCCGACTTCGACCACTTCGGACGGATGGCGCACGCGCTTCCATGCCATGTCGGTGATGTGCAGCAGGCCGTCGATGCCGCCCAGATCCACGAATGCGCCGTAGTCTGTGAGGTTTTTGACCACACCCTTGATCACGGCACCTTCCTGCAGGCGCTCCATCAACTGCTCGCGCTCGACCGAGAACTCGCTCTCGACCACGGCGCGACGCGAAACCACGACATTGTTGCGCTTGCGATCGAGCTTGATCAGCTTGAACTCGAGTTCCTTGCCTTCGAGATAACTGGTGTCGCGCACCGGACGCACATCCACCAGGGAACCCGGCAGGAACGCGCGAACGTCGCGAATGTCGACGGTGAAGCCGCCCTTGACCTTGCCGCTGATGCGACCGACCACGGTGGCGTTGCCTTCCAGCGCTGTCTCGAGTTCGTCCCACACCATCGAGCGCTTGGCCTTCTCGCGCGACAGTACGGTTTCACCAAAGCCATTTTCGAGCGAGTCGAGGGCGACCTTTACTTCGTCGCCAATCTTTACATCGAGCTCACCCTGATCGTTGTAGAACTGTTCGATCGGGACGATGCCTTCGGACTTGAGGCCCGCATGCACGACCACGACGTCGGGACGGATATCGACGACGATACCGGTGACGATGCTGCCAGGCTTCAGGCGCGCAATCGTCTGACTCATTTCAAACAGTTCGGCAAAACTCTCGGTCATAATGATTCCAGAAAATACCGACGGAGTTGGCCTCGGGCCGAAGACTCGCGACGGGGTTTGGGTTGATGGCAGTTGTCTGCCGTTGCATTCCCTGGACGCAAGTCCAGGACCACGCGCGTTGCGTGATGGCTAACGGCCGTGCCGGATCAACTCGAGCACGCGTTCGACCACCTCGCCGATACCAAGCCCGGTGGCGTCAATGTGGACTGCATCGGATGCAGGCCGCAACGGTGCCACCGCGCGCCCGGCATCGCGGGCGTCCCGCGCGACAATCTCGCGCAAAAGGGATGCGAGTGTAACCTCGAAACCCTTTTGCTTCAACTGCTTATACCGCCTCTCTGCGCGTATTTCGGCGCTCGCGGTCAGAAATACCTTGAATTCGGCATCGGGAAAGATCACTGTGCCCATGTCGCGCCCATCGGCCACCAGCCCAGGCGGTTGGCAGAACGAGCGCTGTTTTTCGACCAATGCGGTACGAACTTCCGGGATTGCCGCAATCGCAGAGGCCGCCGCACCACAGGTTTCGGTGCGTAGTTCCGCGCTGGCGTCGCGCTCATTGACCATCACCAGGGGATCGTCACCGGGTTGGTCAACAAAACGCACTTCGGTTTCTATCGCGCAGCGCGCCAGCGCCTCGACGTCATCAAAAGCGATATCCGCCCAGCTTGCCGCCAGCCCCACCGCCCGATACAAAGCCCCGCTGTCCAGAAAATGCCAGCCCAAACGCTCGGCGACGGCACGGGAAATTGTGCCCTTACCTGATCCGGACGGGCCGTCTATGGTCAGTACAGGAATCTTGCTCATTCTCTGTCACCCAAGAATTTCCATTTCCATTCCGATACTTATAGCAAGTTTCTCGAAACCGGGAAAGGACGTGGCAACGTTTGCTGTGTCTTTGACACGTACCGGTTCGCGCGCACGCAGCGCCGCGATTCCCAGGCTCATCGCGCAGCGGTGGTCGGTGGCTGAATCGACTTCACCACCTGCCAGCGACTTGCCGCCACGAATCAGCGCACCATCAGCATGCTCCTCGATATCAGCGCCCAGGGCGCGCAATCCGGCCGCCATGACACCAATCCGATCACTTTCCTTGACGCGCAACTCGGCGGCTCCGGTTACGCGGGTGTCGCCATCGGCCAGGGCTGCCGCTACGAAAAGTGCTGGAAATTCGTCGATCATGTCGGGAACACGCGATACTGGAACCTCAATCCCGCGCAACTGCGCGTAGCTGACAGTCAAATCACCCACCCATTCGCCACCCTGCAGGCGACGATCGGAAACCGTAATGGCGGCACCCATATCCAGCAAAGTATCGAGCAAGCCAGTGCGTCGTGGATTCAAACCCACCGCTTCGAGCACCAGCTCGGATCCCGGCACGATCGAGGCGGCAACCAGAAAAAACGCAGCCGAGGAAAAATCCGCGGGCACGTCGATGTCAGTCGCTTGCAGCCGCCCACCTCCACTCAAACGCGCCGATGCACCCTTGCGCTCAACCTGTACACCAAACGCCGTCAGCATGGACTCGGTGTAGTCGCGGGTCGGATGTGGTTCGGTGACGGTGGTACTGCCCTTGGCGTAAAGCCCGGCCAGCAACATCGCCGATTTGACCTGGGCACTGGCGACCGGCAGCCGATAATCGATGCCATGCAACGGTCGCCCGCCACTGATGCGCAACGGCGGCAAACCACCCGGCTCGCTCTCGATGAATGCGCCCATCAGCGACAACGGATCGATGACACGCCGCATCGGTCGCTTGCGCAGCGAGGCGTCGCCTGTCAGCACGCTGTCGAACGCCTGCGCGCAGAGCAGGCCGGACATCAGACGCATTGCCGTGCCCGCATTGCCGCAATCCAATGCCTGCGCCGGAGCCTTCAATCCATGCAGGCCGACGCCATGAACGATGCGCTCGCTGATTCCTGGCGCTTCGATATGCACACCCATCGCTGCAAACGCCGCCGCCGTGGCCAGCGTGTCCTCGCCTTCCAGAAATCCGTGCACGTGGCTGACACCTTCGGCAAGGCTGCCCAGCATGATGGCGCGGTGCGAAACAGATTTATCGCCGGGCAAACGGATACGTCCACGCAGCGGGCCACCGGCGCGCACTGTCCATTCACGTGAATTCGTGCCGCTCATGGAGATAGCGCCTCTAAGAAACGATCGTTTTCCGCCGGCGTGGCGATGGTCACACGCAAATAATTCGGCAGCCCATAGGCGATCATCGGGCGCACCACAACACCCTTGCGTAACAGGTCTGCCTCGATCAGCGCTGCTTCACGGGCAAAATCGATCAGAACGAAATTGCCCTGGGACGGAAACACCTTGAGGCCACGATTCCGCAAGGCGGCGCTCACACGCTCGCGTTCGCCGCGTGTGTTGATAATCACCTGTTTCAAGTGCGCACGGTCGCGCAGCGCCACGTCGGCAGCCAGCAAGGCCAGTCCATTCGCGTTGAACGACTCGCGCAGACGATTGACCAGTTCGATGATCTCGCGATGCGCTACCGCATAGCCGACACGCAGACCGGCAAGACCAAAGGCTTTCGAGAAGGTCCGCGTCACCACCAGATTCGGAAAGCGATTGCGGATCGCCAATGCCGACTCCAGACCCGGCGCATCGGCGAACTCGATATACGCCTCGTCCAGCACCACAGGCAGATCGCGCGGCACGCGCTCCATGAAGGACGTCAACCGCTCCAGCGTGAACCATGTGCCCGTAGGATTGTTGGGATTGGCCATGCACAGCAGCCGCGTACGGGTGGTAATGGCATTGAACAAGGCTTCGAGGTCATGCCCCAACGGCATCGCCGCATCGACCGCATAAGGCTCAGCGGCAATTGGCGTGGCACCCACCGCACGTGCCGAGATCGGATACACCGCAAATCCGTAACGTGAATGCACCAGCTCATCACCCGGTCCGCAGAAAATCTGCGCCAGCTGCATCAGGATTTCGTGCGAACCATTGCCCAGGACGATTTCCTCGAACGACACCTCATGGCGCGCCGCCAGACTGTGCCGCAACGCCACGCCCAAGGGATCGGGATAGCGAAAGGTTTCTTCGACCGCCGCGGAGCGCAAGGCTTCAAGCACCTTCGGGCTCGGGCCCCAGGCGTTCTCGTTCGATCCCAGCTCGACCAGATCGCCCGCCGTACGCCGCCGGCGCAGTGCCGGCAGATCATGACCCGGGTCGTAGGCCTTCAATGCCTGCAAGGCCGGTGTTGCCCTGCCGATGAAGCCACTCATGCGCTGAGTATCGCGACAGGATAGGAACCCAGCACCTTGATCAGGTCACTGACCGGGCCGAGTTCGCCGAGGGCACGCTTGACCGCCTCGTCCTCGATGTGACCTTCGATATCCAGGAAGAATGCGTACTGCCATTTGCCCTGGCGCGTGGGACGTGACTCGATGCGGGTCATGCTGACGCCATTGCGTGCCAGCGGCTCGAGCAAGTGGAACAACAGCCCGGGCTGGTCCTTGCCGGACAACAGCAACGAGGTCTTGTCCTTGCCCGAGGGCGCGAAAATATCGCGGCCCAGCACGACAAAGCGTGAGGTATTGTCAGGCCGGTCTTCGATCGGTCCGGCCAGCACATTCAAATCGTAGATCCGCGCAGCACTCTCACCCGCGATCGCCGCAAGTTCATCGGAACCGCGCGCACGCCGTGCCGCCTCGGCATTGCTGGATACCGGCACGCGCTCGGCGTTTGGCAGATGCGTGCGCAGCCATTGCCGACACTGCCCCAGCGACTGCGGATGCGAGAACACGCGCTCCACCGACTGCAGATTGTCATGGCGCGCGAGCAGGAAATGATGGATGGGCAATTCCACCTCGCCGCAGATCTTCAGCGGCGAAGTCAGGAACATGTCCATTGTCGGCTGCACCGAGCCTTCGGTGGAGTTCTCTACCGGAACCACGCCGAAATCCGCGTGACCGGCCTCGACTTCCTGAAATACTTCGTCGATCGAGCCCAGAGGCAGGCCGTGGATCGAGTGGCCGAAATGCTTGTGCACTGCGGTCTGCGAGAATGTGCCTTCGGGGCCGAGAAACGCAATCTTCAGCGGTTCCTGCTGGGCCAGACAGGCCGACATGATCTCGCGGAACAGGCGCACCATCTCCTCGTCGGAGAGCGGACCCTTGTTGCGTTCCAGCACCATGCGCAGCACCTGCGCCTCACGCTCTGGGCGGTAATACTCCACCGCCGCCTTGAGCGGGCCCTTGGCCTCGCCGACCTGACGCGCAAACTGGGCGCGCTCGGCAATCAGTCGCTGAATATCGCGGTCGATCGCATCAATGCGGCCGCGCACCTCACTCAGCATCAGCGGCGGGGCTTGCGCAGGTTCTTCGCTCATCTCGGCACCTCTGAATTAGTCAGCATATCGCCTTCGCTGCGCAGCCTCGTCGCCATACCCCGGTTTTTTTACAGTGCAGCTGGTCGTTACCAACAGCGGAGCAGGTCAACTACGGCTTTAACCGCCTGACTCAGGGGGCTGTCGTGGCCCGGACTTGCTCAGAGGATACTTAGATCACGCGAACTGAAAGCACGCCATCAATGGCTTTGAGATTATCGATCACTTGCAGGCCCACGTCCTCATCGGCATCGATCAGGTTGTAGGCGTAATCGCCGCGCGAGGCGTTGTGCATCTGCGAGATGTTGATGCCGGCTGCACCCAGCACCTGGGACAGTTGTCCGATCATGTTGGGCTTGTTCTGGTTGGCGATGCAGATGCGTGAACGCCCTGCCCGGCTCATACGCGTATTCGGGAAATTGACCGAGTTCAGCAGATTGCCGTTTTCCAGGAACTCGCGCAGTTGATCGACCACCATCAGCGCGCAATTTTCCTCGGCTTCGCCAGTTGAAGCACCCAGATGCGGCAACCCGATCACGCGTGGATTGCCGGTGTATTCGGGCTTGGGGAAATCCGATACGTAGTGGCCAATACGCCCGTCGGCCAAGCCTTCCTTCAGTGCTGCGTGGTCGATGATGCCGTCGCGCGCAAAGTTCAGCAACACTACGCCCGGCTTGGCCACCGCTAGCGAGCTGGTGTTGAAAATGCCGCGCGTCGCATCATTGAGCGGCACATGGAAGCTGATGAAATCGGAACCGGCATACAGCTCATTCAAGGAGCCGGCCTTGATCACGTCCGAAGAAAGCGCCCAGGCCCCGTCGACGGTCATATGTGGATCGAAACCGATCACACGCATGCCCAGTGCCCGCGCCGCATTGGCGACACGTACGCCAATCGCACCGAGGCCGATCACGCCCAAAGTGCGCCCGGCCAGCTCGATACCGACAAAGTTTTTCTTGCCTGCCTCGATGGCCTCCTCCATGCCCTCAGCCGGCAACTTCGCCACGAAACCCAGCGCACCACCCAGATTACGCGCGGCCAGCAGCATGCCGGCGACAACCAGTTCCTTCACCGCGTTGGCATTGGCGCCGGGCGCGTTGAATACCGGTATGCCGCGCTTGCTGAGCGCTGCGACCGGGATGTTGTTGGTGCCGGCACCGGCACGAGCGATGGCTTTGATCGAATCCGGCACTTCAACATGATGCATATCCGCGGAACGCACCAGCACGGCGTCGGCACCTTCAATGGCATCGACAATCTGATAGCGCTCGGCCGGCAGGCGCTTGAGGCCGTTCTGAGAAATATTATTCAGCGTTTTGATCTTGAACATGGCATGGAACCCTGTAGATAAAGCAGTAAGTGCACGAGCCGAAATGTGTCGTCATGCACGAATCAGCGGACGGCGCGCCGCCGCGACGATCAGCCGTTGCGCGCGGCAAAATCCTTCATAAAGGAGATCAACGCTTCGACGCCGGCAATCGGCATGGCGTTGTAAATGCTGGCGCGCATGCCACCGACCGAGCGATGGCCTTTGAGCGCCAATAATCCAGCGGCTTCGGACTCCTTGAGGAAACGGTCGTCCAGCGCCTCGTCCTTCAACCGGAACGGCACATTCATCCGCGAGCGAGCGGCAACCTCGACCGGATTGCTGTAGTAGCCCGAACCATCAATATAGCCATACAGCATCTCTGCCTTGCGGCGAATGCGCTCGCCGATCGCGGTGAGGCCACCCTCGGACTTGATCCACTCGAAGTTGAGTCCGGCCAGATACCAGGCAAAGGTCGGCGGCGTGTTCAGCATCGAACCTTCCTTCGCATGCGCCGCATAATTGAAGATGTTCGGTATCGACTTCGGGCAGCGCTCCAGCAGATCGTCGCGAATGATCAGCACTACCACGCCCGACGGCCCGATGTTCTTCTGTGCGCCGGCATAGATCAAACCGAACCTGGAGACATCCAGCGGCCGCGACAGGATGGTCGAGGACATGTCGGCAATCACTGGAACGGCACCGACATCGGGGGTTTCGTGAATCTCGACGCCAGCGATGGACTCGTTGGGCGTGTAGTGGAAGTAGGCGGCGGCGCTGTCGAGCTTCCACTCGGCACGCGGCGGCAGCTTCATGAATTTGGCTTCGGCGGAGTTGGCGACGATCTGCACTTTGGCGTAAGGCGCAGCTTCCTTGACGGCTTTCTCGCCCCAATGTCCGGTCACCAGATAGTCGGTGGCCTGACCGTTGGCCAGGTTCATCGGGATCTGTGCGAAATGCTGAGTGGCGCCGCCTTGCAGGAACAACACCTTATAAGTGGACGGTACCGCGAGGATTTCGCGCAGATCGCGCTCCGCCTTTTCTGCCAGGGCAATAAATTCTTTGCCGCGATGACTGACCTCCATCACCGATGCGCGTGCCGAACCCCAATCCAGCAGCTCTTCTTTGGCACGTTGCAGAACCGGCTCAGGAAGCGCCGCCGGACCCGAAGCAAAGTTATAGGCACGACTCACAAAGACTCCTTCTCGGGCCGCCATGCAAGCCGGTCCGCAATGGTGGATGGAAACTTTGCCCGCGCGCGATGTTGCACTGCGGGGATCGCCCGACACTAGCACGGAGCATCCCAAGCAAAAAACCAATCTTGGGGGCGCTTTGAACTGCGTTTTCGGGCATGTCGATGGCAAGCACACAATGTCGACATCGATCAAGGCAAAATCGCCGACGAAAGAATCCGCGCTATCTTCTGGTCCTGAGGCAAAAGAGGTGCACCATGCCGATATTCCGCCCACCCGCGATTACTCCGTCCGAAATCACCGACGAGGGCATTTTTCTTGAGCGCAGGCGCTGGATACGCAACGCCATGCTGGCGGCGGGTGCTGGATTGACCGGCTGTACCAACGACACTGAGGCCGAAACCGCGGCTGCGGCGGCTTCGACCGACGCGCCAGCTAGAGAGATCAAGAATCTCAAACCCTCCAATTACAGCACCAAGGATGCGCTGACCAGCTTCCACGATGTGACGCATTACAACAACTACTACGAGTTCGGCACTGATAAGGCCGACCCCGCCGCCAACGCGCAGAACTTCAAGCCGCGCCCATGGAGCGTGCAGATCGATGGTGAGTGCGAAGCACCCGGCGCGCTCGATCTGGACGCGCTGATCGCACCACACCCTCTGGAAGAGCGCATCTATCGATTGCGTTGCGTCGAGGGTTGGTCGATGGTGATTCCCTGGGTCGGATTTCCGCTCGGCGATCTGCTCAAGCGCTTCAAGCCCACATCGAAGGCCAAGTACATCGCCTTTCAGACCTTAGGCGATGCGAAGCGCATGCCTGGGCTGCGTGACCAGGTTCTGGACTGGCCGTACCGCGAGGGGCTGCGCATTGACGAGGCCATGCATCCGCTGACGCTGATGGCCGTTGGTGTCTATGGGCGCTGGCTGCCGAATCAGAACGGTGCACCGCTGCGCCTGGTGGTGCCGTGGAAATACGGCTTCAAGAGCATCAAGGCAATCGTGGGCATCAGCTTCACCGAAAAACAGCCACGCACATCCTGGAATGAGGCCACGCCGAACGAGTACGGCTTCTATTCGAACGTCAACCCCGAGGTCAGTCATCCACGCTGGAGCCAGGCCAGTGAAAGGCGCATCGCCAGCGGTGTCAGCCTGTTCAATTCACGCATCAAGACGCTGCCGTTCAACGGCTACGCCAGTCATGTAGCGCCACTTTATAACGGCATGGATCTGGCGAAGTATTTCTGATGTGGTTCACGCTGTTCAGGATCGCAGTATTCGTCGCCTGCCTGGTGCCCATTTTCTGGCTAGGCTGGGATACCTGGACCGTCAATCTGGGTACCGATCCGGTGCAACAGATCACGCATCGCACCGGCGATTGGGCACTGCGTTTTCTGCTGATCTCCTTGTCCATCACGCCGCTGCGCCGCCTCAGCGGCTGGAACGAACTGATCAAGCTCCGACGCATGCTGGGGCTGTATGCGTTTTTCTACGCCTGTCTGCATCTGGGCACTTATCTGGTACTGGATCTTGGCGGCTTTTGGTCTCAGATCTTCGCCGATATCGTCAAGCGGCCTTTCATCACTGTGGGCTTCGTTGCTTGGCTATTGATGCTGCCACTGGCATTGACCTCGACCAGGGGCATGATGCGCAGGCTCGGCCGGCGCTGGCAGCCGCTGCATCGCCTGGTCTATGTCTGCGCCGGACTGGCGGTGCTGCATTTCATCTGGCTGGTGAAGGCCGATCTGAGCGAGCCGCTGATCCATCTCGGCATCCTGCTGGTGCTGCTGGGGTTTCGTCTTTACTGGAAGTTTAAGCCGCGCGCGAACCAGGCGCCTGTATCGCGCCCGCTGTTGTAAGAGCGGGGCTTGCACCGCGGCTCTTGCCCTTAGCTCATGAAGTTTGGATCAAAGCCAAAACAACGGAGCAAGCCCCCCACAACAACAAACC
>JANMUE010000181.1:0-51405 GCA_031391205.1 Lysobacterales bacterium
TTCTACGCATCGTCTGCATCGATGGGCAAGGCGCTCGCCGGTACACCTTGCCTGGTGCTACGTGCTGTCGAGCAGTCAGTGCCATGACGCATTTTCGGTTCTTGCCCACGTTCCTTGTCCTGCTCGCCGCCATTTCCATGAGTACGGCGTACGCTCAATCTGTGTCGGGCGCTGGAAAATCGATACCCAATATCAAGGTGCAGGATCAATCCGGGCAGACGCTGAATTTCTACGACGATCTCGTCAAAGGCAATCGGGTCGCGGTGAATTTCGTCTTTACCAGCTGCAAAGCGATCTGCCCGCAGCTTGGGGCGACATCCGCTGCGTTGTCCCGCGAACTGGCAAAGCATAACGATCCACGCTACCGCGTGATCTCGGTCAGCATCGATCCCGACAACGACACACCCGAGCGGCTGCGTGAATGGAGCGCGCATTTCGGTGCTGCGCCCGGCTGGACGCTGGTCACTGGAAAGCAACGCGACATCGAAACGCTGCTACGCGCGCTTCAGGTTTATTCTGCCGACAAGGATCTGCACAGCGGCGCCTTTCTGCTCGGCAACGCCGACACGGATACCTGGAAGCGCGTCGCCGGTGGCGCATCGCCTACTCTTCTCGCCGACGCGCTGAGCAAACTCGCGACGATGGACTCAGCTGCTGCCCAGTATTTTCCGGACGTGCCGCTGGTGGACCAGAACGGAGAGTCGCATCGTTTCTACAGCGAGCTGGTCAAGGGTCGCATCGTGGTAATCAACACTTTCTTCGCGGACTGCAGTGCGGTCTGCCCGATGACGCTGGAGCGCCTTTCCAGGATTCAGGCGCAATTGGGTGATCGTGTCGGCAAGGATGTTTTTCTGTATTCCATCACTGTCGATCCCATCGCCGACACACCGGAAAAATTGAAAGGCTATGGCAGGCACTTCGGTGCAAAGAACGGTTGGAAATTTCTCTCCGGCGAAAAATCCGATGTCGATCAGGTGCTCAAGAAGCTCGGCCAGTTCGTCGACAACCGTGAAGCACATTCCAGCCTCTTCATCATCGGAAACGAACCGACGGGACTATGGAAAAAAGCGAACGGACTGGCGGCAGCGGACGAGATCGCTGAGGTTGTCGCCAGCGTTGTGAACGATGGTCGCTGAGGCGCGCGCGATCCCCATTCGAGCACTCCGCCTTGGATGGCTGTTTGTTCTCTTGTCGATCGCCATGGCGGCAGTTTCCGCAGAGGCGCGGCGAACGGATGCAGGGTCACGCGGCGGCAGACTCTACCTATCCGGCACTCATGCGGATGGACGACCATTGTCCGCACACAACGAAGAAACCGGCCTGCCCATGCCGCCGGCATTCGTCGCCTGCGTCAACTGTCATGGCTACGAAGCGCGCGGCAAAACCGAAGGCGGCATCACGACCAGCGACATCCGCTGGGACACGCTGACCAAGCCCTACGAAACTGTTCGCGCCGATGGCCGTCGCCGTGCGCCCTATGATGCCAAGGCTTTTCTCGCTGCACTCACCAAAGGTATTGACACAAGCGGCCATGCGCTCGATTCCGCGATGCCGCGCTTCGCGTTGTCGACCGTGGATGCGGCGGATCTGATCGCCTATCTGAAGCAACTCGACAGTCCCGGCGATCAGGGCGTCAGCGATGATGCGGTTCGTATCGGTATGTTGGCATCAGGTGATTCAGTGGGTAGCACTGAGGCGGAGTCGGATCAGCGGCTTCTCGCCTGCTGGTTCGACGCGATCAACCGTAAGGGCGGCATTTTTCGTCGTCGTATCGAATGGGTGCCCATCGCGCTCGAACCAGTGGACAGTACGCCGTCGGTGCTGGCCGTGCTTACGGTCACTGCGCACGACAGCCGCGTACCCGATTGGGATGCGCCACAGGGCATTCCTGTGTTGAGTACCGTCGCCGATTCACTGGCCGGACACGATCGCTACCGTTTCGCGGTCTATCCCGGTACCGTTGCGCGAGCGCGCGTGCTTGCCGGTTACGCCGTCGCCCGCGATTCGTCCTCGCGGCCAAAACTGGCACTGTTGTATTCCGAAAGCACGACGTCACCCGCATTGCTCGCCGCTACGATTGCGGCTTTGCAACCACTCGCCGCGTTGCATCCGGTTCCCATTACGTCGACTCGTTCCGGTGAAACCGTTGATGCACTGCGCGCTGGCGGCGTGGGCAATGTACTGGTGTTTGGTTCGGGCGATGCAGTCGAAGCGCTGGTCGCCAGTGCGCTTCGTCGCGAATGGGATCCGCTGTTCCTCTTTACCGATCGTCCCTGGGATGGCATGGAAGGTGTTCGCGCAGTGACTATCGAGCCGGCGCTGATCAGCGATGTAACGGCCGAGGCTGGCGCGAGCTACGCCCGCTGCGTGGATATCGCTGGAACGAATCAGCGTGAGCGAACACGGCAGCTCGCCCTGCTCGCTTCGGCGCGACTATTAGTGACAGCACTCGAACAGGGCGGCCGCGATATCAGTCGCGAGCGCCTTGTCGAAACGCTGCAATCCCTGCGCGAGTTCCGCAGCGGTTTCGCACCACCCGGCAGTTTGACGCCGCAGCGTCACATCTCGGCTTCAGGTGTATATGTGGTGCCGCTGCCAGGGTCGCGTTTTCAAGCAGAGCCGGCGTGGATGATGCTGGATTGATCCCGTTCGCAGTTACGGTGATTCATCGGCCATCTGCAAAGCGTTTGATCCCTTCTCCCGCTCGCGGGAGAGGGCTAGGGTGAGGGAAACGCTCGACAATGATCGGTGTTTGCCAAACGCGCCACAACAAGATCCGACACCATCGAACGCTTCCCTCATCCGGCCTTCGGCCACCTTCTCCCGCAGAGCGGGAGAAGGGACTCATCCTGCGCCTTGATCCCCTCTCCCGCTCGCGAGAGAGGGCTAGGGTGAGGGAAACGCTCGACAACGATCGGTGTTTGCCAAACACGCCGCAACAAGATCCGACACCATCGAACGCTTTCCCTCATCCGGCCTTCGGCCACCTTCTCCCGCAGAGCGGGAGAAGGGCCTTGATCCCCTCTCCCGCTCGCGGGAGAGGGTTAGGGTGAGGGAAACGTTCGATGGCGATCGGTGTTTGCCAAGCGCGCCGCAACAACACCCGGCACTATCGCACGCCTCCCTCATCCGGCGCTTTGCGCCACCTTCTCCCGCAAGCGGGAGAAGGGTTTCATTGCCGGCATTTCGAACTGAAACACTATCAGTCAACTCCTATTTCCAACTTTGGACAGGACCTGCCCTGTCAAATCTGACAGTTTCGATAACCCGCCTCAGCACCTACGCTCCAAGTAAGCCTCGCGAGATTTCGAGCCGCTCATTCGGCGGCGTCGCAATGCGTTGGGGCCAGGCAGCAATTTCGAGTCAGCTGAATTCAGGGGGCGAGTATGCGCGAACACGCGCCAGTGCACTGCTGCATGGGCCTAGCTCAACGAGCGCGCTTTCGCGTCCGCGCGCTCGTCGCGTTCCCGATTTTCGAGGAAGCGCCATGATCCTGATGAAGTCGGACCTGATCGCCAAGACCAGCGGTGATCACGGACATCGGCTGGCTGCGCTCAAGCACAAGCTGCAGACCGCGATCGAGCTGGAGCACGCCACCATCCCGCCATACCTCTATGCGCTCTACTCCATCAAGGAAGACTGTAATCTCGAAGTCGCGACCCTGGTGCGCTCGATCGTGATCCAGGAAATGCTGCATATGTCGCTGGACTGCAACGTGCTGAACGCGATCGGCGGCAGTCCGAAAATCGATAACCCGCGTTTCATTCCGACTTACCCTGGCAATCTTCCTGGCACCGTTGAAGATTCGTTGATCGTGCCGCTGGCGCCGCTGTCCAAACAGCTGGTGCATGACGTGTTCATGGTGATCGAGGAACCGGAGCAGACGGTGGATGGCACCGATCCTCCTCCGGATGGTGTGACCATCGGCCAGTTCTACCAGCACATCAAAGACGAAATTATCGCGCTGGGGCAAACCGGCAATATCTTTACCGGAAAGCACAGCAGGCAACTAGTCACCGGATTTCCCGAGTTGCAGAACCAGGGCGTGATGGACCAGGCCAGCGCACTGGCGGCGATCGACGTCATCATCGATCAGGGTGAAGGCACCACCACCAGTCCGCTGGACCCCGAGCATGAGCTGGCGCACTACTACAAATACGCCGAGATCTATCAGGGTCGCAAGCTCATTGCCAATCCAGATACCGCGCAATGCGCTACTACGCCCTGGGTATTCAAGGGCCATCCGATCGCGTTCGACCCGGCAGGCGTCTATCCGGTGATCAGCAATCCGACGATCAGCAGTTATCAGAGCAAGCTGCGGCTGCATGATCTCAACCTGACGTTCAATGCAGCCTATTCCGATCTGCTGCGCAAGTTGCATCAGGTGTTCAACGGCAGACCCGACTGGCTGGGGCCGGCATTGCTGACGATGCAGAACCTGAAGTCGCAGGCGCAGTTGTTGATGTCGCAGGAAGTGGTGCCCGGCCAAACCGCCGGGCCGACGTTTCAATACCTGCCGGCCAGCGGATCGGGAGCACAGGCATGAGCCAGACCCAATGGTGGATGTTTCATGGCGACCCGGCACACAGCGGCCTGGTCCAGGGCAGCCGCATCAGCCGCGACACGTTGTGCAATTTCAAATTATTGCACGACATCGATATTCCCGGACCGGTGTTGTCGGTACCTGCCATCGTTGATGGTTTCGTGTATGTGGGCCTCGCCAACAATCACGATCTGCCCGGGGCCAACGGCGGCAAGCTGCTGAAGATCGAGCTCAGCAGCGGCAACACGGTGGCGCAGTACGAATGGCCGATCGATCCGAATGATGGCGACTCGCACGGCTTCATGGGCATGGGCTGCACGCCGGCGGTGTGGAATGGCCGTGTCTATTTCAGCGCGTTCAACGGCAAGTTCTACTGCCTGAGCGCAGACGACCTGAGCCTGCAATGGGTGGTGAATCTGCGGTATGCCGATCTGAATTTCAACCAGCCGGCTTCCAATCCAGGCGAGCCGTTACCGAATCCGCCTGCCGCAGGTTGGTCGTCGCCGGTGATTGCAGCGCTCGATGGCAACAATGGATTGGTATTCGTCGGCATGGGCGAAGGCGAAAATCCCGGATGCTTCGGATTCGTCTATGCGTTGGACGCGGTCAGCGGACAGGTACAATGGATTCACTGCACCTGCCAGTACGTCGAAGGCGTGCCGAATCAGCCGAACGTGCTGCCACCGAGTTCGGTCAAAGGGACCCCACCGGCACCCTTCTCGATCGGTCCCTGCGATCCGGCGATTCGCGGCGCTTCGGTATGGTCGTCGATCGCCTACGATGCCCAGCTCGATCGTCTGTACTGCGCCACCGGCAATCCATCACCCGACAGTGCCCTGCCCTCCAAGGGATTCTCCAATGGCATTCTGGCGCTGGACGCACCCACCGGTGAATTCCGCGGCTTCTTTCAGCCACCACCGGAAAGCAGTTATCGAAGCACTGATGTCGATGTCGACTTCGGCGGATCGCCGACGCTGTTCACCGTCAACGGGCGGCGTGTGGTGGCCGCGGGTTGCAAGAATGGCGGTTTCTTCGTGCTGGATGCCGCGACGCTGGAACTGTTGAACTGGCGGCAGTTGCTCCCCTATTACAACGACGGGACGCAAGTCCCCAGCGTCGATCCGCATGTGGGCCCCAATGACCAGCGCCTGGATCCATTCGTGCCCAATCGGATGTCAGATGACACCGATCAGGAAAATTATTCGGGCACCTACAGCACCGCCGCGGTGAACGCCGCGCTGGGGCGTCTGTATATCGGTGTAGGTGGCAACAACTATCACAATGTGGAAGCCGGTATCGATTACACCACCACGCCGTTCCTGCGCGCGCTCGATTGGCAGACGCTGGAAGACGCCTGGGCGATGGACGACAGCAATCCGCGTCTCTACATCGAATCGCAACCGCCGATGTATCGCACGCCGGGCGAATCCGGATTGAGCTCGCCGCTGGTGGTCAACGATCTGGTGTTCTGCTCGACGTCGAAAGTGGCGGTGTACGCGTTCGATGCCTACAGCGGCAAGATGCTCTGGCACGATCCATTGGGCGAACAGACCGGTGGCATGAATGGTGGCTATGGCTATTGCCTGGGACCTGCGATCAGCGGCGACTACATGGTCGCCGGCGCGCTGATCTTCGGGCGCCGCGGTGGCGTGCTGCGCATCTACGGTCTGCGCGATCAGTGAGGCGACGATGATCGAAGTGATGATCTTCGGCCTGCTGGCCGGACTGGACAATCTGCAGGTGTGCTCTTCGCTGGGCATGTTGCCGCTGCAACGGCGGCGTCTGCATTTTCTGGCGGCAGCGTTCTGCGCCAGCGAAATCGGCGGTGCCGTACTCGGGCTGATGCTGGGACGCGGCCTGCTCACACTGCTCGATCCCGTGGCCGAGAGTCTCGCGCCGATCGTGATGCTGATCTGTGGCGCCGCGGTGCTGTATCTGGCACTACGTCGCGATGAGCCCGATCTTGCTGCACTTGCCAACCATAAGGCTTTGCTGGTCGGTGTACCGATCTCGCTGAGTTTCGACAACGTGATTGCCGGCGCGGCGATCAGTTTTTCCAGCCACTCGATTGTGCAAGCCGCGTTGGTGATCGGCATCATCAGTGCCGCGATGTCGTGTCTGGGTCTGTATATGGGTCATTGGCTGCGACGCATCCTGCCTGCCCGCATCGAACTCGCGGTCGGTGCCTATCTCTGTTTTCTGGCGGTGCGCACTTTCGGGGCCGGGCTCAGATGAGTGACCCATCTTCTCGCATGCAGGTCTTCGCCGATGGGTTGAACTTTCCCACCAGCCTGACGTTCGGCGCGGATGGCAGCGTGTACGTCGCGGAGTCCGGCCTGCCCTTTGGTGGCGCGCCGCCCGGTGGTGCCATCTACAAACTCGGCAGCGATGGCAGCAAACAGCGGCTGCTTGATGGACTGCGCGCGCCGGTCAACGGACTCTTGTGGCACGACAACAGCCTGATCATTTCTGAGGGCGGCCATCCCGGACGTATCGTGCGCTTCGCATTGGACAGCGGTGAATGCTACACGTTGGTCGATGGTCTTCCTGGCTTCGGCAACTACCACACCAACATGGCGGTGCTTGGCCCCGATGGCAAGCTCTACTTCAGCCAGGGAGCGATGACCAACAGCGCCATCATGGGCAACGACTCCGTTGATCTTGCGTGGCTGCAGGAACTGCGGCACAACGCCGATATCCCCGGCTACGACATCGAGCTCTCCGACGTGGCGGTGACCGTTTCGGATCGCGAGGGTCAGATGACCAGCACCGGTGCGTTCGCGCCTTTCGGCAGTGTCCATGCACCGGGCGAACGGATCGCCGCGCGCATTCCCTGCACCGCGTCGGTGATGCGCTGCAATCCCGATGGCAGCAATCTGGAGCTGGTGGCCTGGGGCTTGCGCAATGCCTATGGATTGGGATTTCTGCCTGACGGTCGCCTGCTCGCCACCGATCAGGGCGCCGATGTGCGCGGCGTGCGTCCGGTATGGAACTGCCCGGATTTTTTGTATGAGGTGAAGCAAGGCGCCTGGTACGGCTGGCCGGATTTTTTTGGAGGCCGCCCCATTCATCACGCGCGTCACCGTGCGCCTGACGGCGCCGCGCAGCCTTTCGTGCTGCGCAATCACCACGAACTGCCGCCGCCGGAAAATGCCCTGGCCGAATTCGCCATCAACGCCTGCGCGGTGAAGTTCGCAGTGATCCCGCCATCACTGCCCCATGCCGGCGATCTGCTGGTGGCGCAGTTCGGTGACGAACGCCCGATGACTGGTCCCGCGGGCCCGCGGGTCGCACGCAATCTGGTGCGCGTATGCACGCGCGACTGGACCATTCATCCAGTGTCCGTCAGCGGTCCGCTGCGACCGCTCGATATCGCCATCTCGCCGGATGGACAGTGGGTGTACGTGGTCGATTTCGGTGCATTCGAGTTCACCGAAAACAAGCGCATCGAGGCCCGCGCGCAAAGTGGCTGCGTCTGGCGGATTCCCGCTGCTCAACTGGAGCACAGCACCATGACGACTACCGTGTCATTCGAAAAAGACATCGCCCCGTTGTTCAGTCAGTTCCGCGCATCGATGGTCTGGCGGCTTGACCTGACCCAATACGAAGACGTGAAGCTCAATGCGCCCATGGTCTACAGCCAGATCAGTCAGCAAGGCATGCCACCTCCGCCGTACCCGCCGCTGACCACCGCGCAGATCGCCACCTTCAAGTCCTGGATGGATCAGGGTTTTCCTCACTAGGGAACGCCTAAGCACCACATAGCGTCGTCGTCGCTACACAGCTTGTTGTTTGCCACACGCCAAAAAACCTGCGGTTTTTTCGCCCCACTGACTCAGGGGGCTATCGCGGCTCCGAACTTGATCAGAGGTTTCCCAGGAGAACACATGAGCACAACCTCAGCGAAACCCGCACCTTCCATCGTCGGCACCTGGGCTATGGTCGAAGCCTGGGACATTGGTGACAACCCCGCCGATCCGACACAGAAAACTTATCCCTGGGGCAATCCGTCTGCGGGCTACTGGGTGTACGACTGCAGTGGTCACTTCAGTCTGATGATTTCGCAAAATCCGCCCCTACCCATTCCGGCGGATCCTTTCAGCGGCCAACCGCAGCCCGGCTGGTTGAATCCCACATCGCCGTGGAAGGTGCCGAACGATCTGCTGATCGCGAGCTTCGCCACCGCGCAACCCTATGCCTACTTCGGCACCTACACCGTGCAACCGGATCGTGATCACCCGGCCAAGGGCGGCACCATCTTGCACACCGTCTATTCCGATGTGATGCGCGCCTACACCGGCACCGTGCAGGCACGACCGTTTCTGTTCGATGGCGACAACTATCTGAACGTGGGTGTGCCCGGATCGTATCTGCGCCGGTTGAAGCGCCTGACCTGAGCGTGTGGGTGAGCGCGCTTTCGCATTCGCTCAACGGATCAACGCGAAAAAGGAATTGGGGATGTCGAGGCAACGCAGTTGGAAAACACAGATGCTGAGCTCAGGCCTGCTGTGGGCGCTTGCGCAGAGTGCGGCGGCTGAAGAACCGGAGCACATCCACGTATTCGACGAGCAGCGTGTCACCGCCACCGGTTTGCCCACCACTGCCGCCAGTGCCAGCCAGCACATCACCATTCTGCGCCGCGCCGACCTCGATGCGCTGCGTGGGCTGAGCATCTCCGAGATTCTGCAACGACAGGCCGGCATCGTCATCGATCGAAGCCCGCGCAGTGGCGGCTACGGTTCCCTGTTCCTGCGCGGTGCCGATCCCAGTCACGTGGTGGTGCTGATCGATCATGTACGCCAGAACGACCCGCTGTCTTCACGCGGCAGTGCGGTCGATCTGAATACCCTTTCCTGCGACGACATCGAGCGCATCGAGATCGTGCGCGGCAATGCCAGTGTGGTGAATGCCGAGGCCATGGCCGGTCTGATTCATATCTTCACGCGTCGCGCCACTGCAGGCACACGATTCGCCGCACATATGGGCGGCGATGGTCTGCGCGGCGCACAGGCGTCCTGGTCCGGTGCCGGGCTGAGTACCAGCGTCACCCAGCGCGAAGACGGCGATGGTGCGGATGGCGAGCAGCGCATACGTTCCGCAAACGCTGCCTGGGAACACGTGTTCGGTGATCGCGCGACCGTGGGTGCAACGCTGCGTGTCTCCGACAGCATTAACCTCGGCTTTCCCGACGACAGCGGTGGCGAGCGCTACGCCGAACTGCGGCAACTGGAATCGCGGCAGTCGGACAGTCATCAGTTGGCGCTGCGCAGTGATATCGGCGTCGGCGATGGCGGATCGTTGCAGATTCAGGCGGCACGTCTGTCACGCAGCGGCGACGACTCGTCGCCCGGCGTCGCGCCGGGTGTGCGCGATCCTTTCGGATTGCCGGCCATAGCCAGCCGCAGCGACTATCGCCGTAATGAACTGCAGGCGCTGTGGCTGGTGCCACTGAACGCGGAAGTACTGCTCACGCTCGGTGCGCAGTATCAACGCGAGAGCGGCACCCTCGATAGTCTGATCCACTTCGATGACTTCAGCGTGCCGGCGCTGTTCGGTATGCAGCGCGCGACGACCAGCGTATTTTCCGAAGCGCGCTGGCAGCAAGGCGACTGGACGCTTCAGGGCGGATTGCGCGCGGAGCATCCGGACACCGGCGACACCACGACGCATCCGATGCTGTCGTTCCAGCACGCGCTCGGCGATGCGCGCGGTCGCTGGGGTGCCTCACTGGCACGTTCATCGAAGCAGCCGAGTTTCTACGCGCTGGGGCATCCTTTGGTCGGCAACGCGCTGCTCAGGCCCGAACGGGCGACGCATCGCGAAATCCATTATGCAAGCTCGGCCGACACGGCCTGGCCGACGCGGCTGACGCTGTTCAGCGCGCGCTATCTGGACCTGGTCGATTTCGATTCCGGGCCACCACCGCAGCTGGTCAATCGCGCGCGCATCGAAGCCGATGGTCTGGAGTGGCGCAGCATTCGAATCTTCGACAACGACTGGAGGCTGCAGCTCGAAGGCACCTGGATGCGGGTCCGTGATCCGGTGGGCGGAATCACCCTGCGCCATCGCCCACGGCTGCAGAGTTCGGCGCAGTTGCAGATCCCGATCGTCGGCGAGCGCAGGCTGACGTTCATGGCCAGACATGTCGGCCGCCGATTCGATTCGTCCATTGCGACCGGTGATCGCTGGCTTGAGGCCGCAACCCTGCTGGACGTCTCGATGCAGCAGCCACTCGGGCCATTGCAATTTACGTTGGCGGTGGAGAATGTATTCGACACCGCCGAAGAAGAAACCATCGGCACGCTGACGCCAGGACGAAGACTGCATCTGTCCATGGACTGGCCACTGCCATGAAAGGTCAGCACGATCACGCGTCCATGAATTCCGCGCAGATCGCAGTGCGGCCGCCCCTGCAGTGGATGCGCGCGGGCGCCTTCGGATTGTTGCTGATGGCATTCGTATTGCTGCCGTTCGCATTGTGGAGCGACACATTCGATCGCACCGCGCCGCAATGGCTGCAGGCACAGACCGGTGTCGGGTGGCTGGCGACCGCGGGCATCGCGCTGCTGGTGGCCGACGTGGTGCTGCCGATACCGAGCAGCATCGTCAGCGTCGCCCTGTGTTGGGAGTTGGGTCCGATCTGGGGCGCCATCAGCGTCGCGACCGGCTGCCTGCTGGCCTTCGTCGTCGGCTATGGCATCGGGCGAATGGTGCCGGAATCCCGCCTCAGAAGCTGGATCGGTCCGTCACTCTGGGACAGCGCGCAACGCCATGCACGCCAACGCGCAATGTGGTGGATCGTAGTCGCCAGACCGCTGCCGCTGCTGGCGGAGGTCAGCGCACTGCTGGCTGGTGTGTGGCGCATTCCGCTGCTACCCGCGATGGCCAATGCCGCGGCAGCATCGTGCGTGGTCGGTGCGCTGTATGGTTTTAGCGCATGGCTGGGACGGGATCAGCCCGCCATCGGCACGATGCTTCTGGCCCTGCTGGCGCTGCCGTCCTTGACCTGGGTTGTGCATCGATGGGTGATTCGGCGCTGGCTGTCCGCTGCGGCGAGTAAGGGTCCGGATGTGGAGAAAGAAGCAAGGTGAATCAGGTGACGCGACGATCGCCTCGGTCGTTGCTCGGGAATCGATAAATGCATACGCGATTGATCGGATGCGCAAACGAACAGGGGGAGACGAAATGATTCGACTGAAGTGGGTTCCGATACATTCAGTGGCGGATGCGCAGAAGATGCTGCAGACAGCCATCAGCGTCGAGTTCGGCACGCTGCCGCCCTATCTCTATGCCCTGCATTCGATCTTGCAGGATACAAACCTGCCGGCGCGCGAGCGGCTGCAACCGATCGTGCTGCAGGAAATGATTCATATGTGCCTGGCCTGCAACATTCTCAATGCCCTGGGCGGTACCCCAAAGATCATTGCTCCGGTTTATCCAGGCCCGTTGGCCGGTGATATCGGCCCGAATGGCATACCGCTGACGATACACCTGCTGCCGTTTTCCCAGGCGGCGATACAGCAGGGCATGAATATCGAACAGCCTGATGACCCGCTTGAATTTCCAGTGCTCAAATTCACCGCAGAGGCTGCAGGACCCACAGCCGTGTCGATCGGAGAATTCTATCGGCGCGTGGATGCCTATCTCGCCACGCTGCCGCCAAGCACCTGGAAACCCGACAACCACCAGATCGGTGACGAGCAGTATTTCGCCGGGCAGATTTTTCCGGTGAACAACTATGCGGACGCGCAGCGTGCGATTTCGGACATCATCTCCGAAGGCGAGGGATCAAGCACTGGGCCGCTCGATTTTGAAGATGAACTCGCACACTACTACCGCTTCGAGGAAATCCATCGCAACCAGCTGCTGACCAAAGCCGACAACCCGGCAGGCTTCGGCTGGGGCGCGCCGCTGGGTGTTGACTGGTGCGCGGTGTATCCCGCCATCAGCGATCCCGGATCGCATGATTTTTCCCACGATCCGCCTGCGGCGCAGGCCGCGCAGGTCGCCTGCAATTCGGCATTCAGTCAGATGGTCGATGAACTGAATCGTGCGTTCAATGGTGAGCCGGGCCGCCTGGGCAATGCCGTTCGCGCGATGTTCGATTTGCGCATGGCAATGCGATTGGCGTTCACTACGCCGCTTTCCGATGCGGACCGTGTCGCCGGCCCCGCCTTCCTCTACATCCCTCAATCGCAACGGGTGACCTCATGAGCGTTCTGGAGACTCCACGCATCCTGTTCCGCGGCGAAATCAGCTGGGATCCGGTCACCACCAACAATTACCAGGGCAACTACGACGAGGACGACTGCGCCACGGTATTCAACTGTGGTGCCAACGTGGCCAGGTTTCGACAAAGTGCGATCAACCAGGTCGGCACGGACGGCAACTGGAACCCGCACGGCACGCACCGATCTACCTACTTCAATACCTTCGTCAGCGGCGTTGATACCGGTGCGGGCGTCAACACAACGGACAGCTTCTGCGGCGCCGCCGTCGAATTCAGCGGCATGCTGGTTGACTGCGAGCCGTACGGATCGACCTCGTCGCAACTGTTCTTCAATGCGATGAGCCTGGGCATTCCCGGCGGCTGCCGCATCTACAGTCCGCGGGTGATGCGTTTTCATGATCGCTACATCAATTTCGGCCGCAACCCGGCCAACAACATGATCGCTGGCGTCGCCTCGGTGATGTGGCAGACCTGTTTTCCGAAAGACGCCGGGCTGGTGGTCGACGCGCATGATTCGATCGCATTGCAGTTGCTTCAAGGCGCGCTCGCCGATCCCGATGTGCTTGGAGTCAGCGTGCGCTGGGATAGTTATCGGACGATCTATTTCGACGACGCGACGTTGTCAAACGGTTCACCGGCTTCGGTCAAGCGTGGTGCCGAGCTGATCGCAAAGTTGAATGGCGGTGGTTGGCAGCCCAATCCTGCGCGCAGCCTTTTGGTCGGTGTCGTCGGGCTGTGGCGTCGCGGCGAGCCGACTTTCGAAGCCGGGGATCGTGCGCTGCTCGCCACTGGCGCTGCGATTCCCGGACAAACCAGTCCCGCAAAGCGCGGACCCGCGGTGGGTAGCGCGCACGCACGTCTGAGCGACGATTCGATCACGCTGGATCTGTCGAACTGCATCCCCGAGATCGATCGCGTTCCGAACAAGGTCGACATGGGAACACTGAGTGTCGTTGCCGTAGACCCGAACGACAGCAACACCGTGCTCGCTACTTTGGCCCGCCTGAACTACAGCCAGTACGACAAGGCAGCTTACGATACGGGTTCCGGCATCGTCTGTGTGGCGGTCGATCCCGCCGACGCGCGCATTGCCGCCAAGGCGAATCTGCAACTGCGTGGTGCCAATGGCGTCGTTTATCTGGATGAAGCGCCGGTCCGTGCCATTCCGTCGCAGCCGAATGTCTATCTGGACGAGGACGACAGCATCGAGACCGAGGTGCGCGTCTATGATCGAGGCCGGCCTGCGGCCGCGGGTATCGAAGTCACCATGACGCCCATTGGAGCCAACGGTCCCATTGGCAACAGTCAGAGCACCGATGCGAACGGCATCGTCAAATTTCCGCTTTCAGGCTCGACCGCCTTGGTCACCGCCTATGCGTTGATACCGCAATCGCAGGTGTCATTGCCGGTGACTCAACTCAATACCCAGGTCATGACTTTTTTGACGCTGCGTGTCTTACCCGCCGACACCGCTATCGCGCAGCTGCCGCCGACCTGGGCGAACGTCCATCAGCATGTGCTGTCGAACTGGGAGGCCATGGCGCCCTGCATGGACAATTGGTTGCGACTCGGTGACGAAGCCCAGATTGCGCGCTATGCGCCGATGATTCGAATGCTGACAGATCCGGCCAGCTTCGAAAGCTATCGCTTCATGCCGGTGGTACGTGACATGACGCCCGGACAGCGCACTTTGCTCTGGAATTATCTGGACAGTTTGACGGCCGGCGCCAACCTGATGGGCACGAGTGAATCATCGTCTGTAGATGAGGCGGGCGAGCCCGACTTTTCCAGGCTGAGTCGCGAGATGCGTGGAAATTTGTAGTCTGTAATGATTCGCAGCGGACAATAATTCGGGGGCAATTCGATATGGCATTGGCAAACCGCAGCGATTGGTCCTGGCTGAAGGATACCTACTGGTACTGCCCGGCAACCGATATGCCGGCGTTGCAGGCTCAGTCAGGCAATACGTTCGCGTGGGTTGTCGATCAGACCGTCTGGCGCGTCACCGGCTACAGGGATGGGTATTTCTGGGGCGTGGCCAGTACGTTGCTCACTCCCGTCGGGGATACACCGGACGCTTCGCAGAAAAGCGATTCAACGTTCTTCGCCAGCATCACACCGGATGGCCGCGTGCATATCACGTTTGTGCGTTCGGCCCTGTCGACGACCGTGGGCATTGGCGTTGCCAATCGTCGCGCCGGTCTTGCGCAGTTCTCTATGCAGACCTCATCGGGACCGGGCAGCCCCCTGGTCGTGCACTGGGCGCAGATGCTGCAGGTTTCGCCCGATGATCCGGCCTGGATGCAGCTGCCCGGCGCAGGCGTTTCGGTATCGGCAATGGTCGACGACATCGCGCCGCCACAGTTGGCGGCGCTGGGTGCCGGAATGATCCCCTCTCCCGCGAGCGGGAGAGGGCTAGGGTGAGGGAAACGTTCGACGGTGCCCGATGTTTTCGAACAGCGGCGGCGCAGTGCCCAGCGCCGTCGAACGTTTCCCTCATCCGACCCTGCGGGCCACCTTCTCCCGCAAGCGGGAGAAGGAACGCGGGGAATCAGTTGAGCAACTCGCACTGCGAAAGGTTCGATACTTCAGTCGCCTCGAAACCTCCCTTGAAGATTTGATCCGCATCCGGGGGCGCATCGTTGGGCTTGATGCGGCTGATGCGGATCTCCGACATGCGGCCATTGCTGTTGATGAGTCGGAAGCCGGCGCTGCCTCGGGGCGGTTCGCCCTGCAGTAGCATCTGCAGCAATGGCACGCCGCCAATTTCGGCGGTGAAGTTGGTACCGTCGAAGATCAGGCTGACGTCATAGAACTGATTAGGAATGATCTTGTCGACGTTGCCCGTTAGGTTGAATCGTGTGCCGTTGATCATCTGGTACAGGGTCCAGCGATTCGAGAATTCGTCCATCGCAAGGCCGACATGGTTGTTTGCGTCGCGGTACCAGCCGATCAAGGTGAGCACATCCCCTGGAGCACTCGCAGCCGAGTTGACTGACACTCTGGCATCGACTTCGCACTCGCTGCAGATCGATGCCTGATCCAATGCTGTGGCGGTGCCCTGCCCTGATGCCTGGCCGACCAGATTGCCAGCTGCAGTCGTCCAGACCGCATCCGGCAGATAGCTCCAGTCGGCGGGTCGGACCGCATCGAAAATCTCGTAGGTCAGAAATCCTTCCTGCGATAGCTCCGCGGTCGCCACGGTGTTGCTGTCCGGCGCGCGTAACTGCAGTGTCGTGGTGCGTGCAGTCTCGCTCAGATTCAGGTCCATGATGCCGCTGGTCTGGTCGTTGCCGACGCCGGCGGTGCCATCGATCAAGGTGATCCATGGTGCATCCTTGTGCACAGTCCAGCTGCAGCCATCGGTGGCGCCCACGTCGACGATGAAGCTGCGGCCGTCGGGACACGCGGTCACCGTGGACGGAGTCAGACCGTAAATGCACTGCACGCCTTGCTGATTCACGGTGAGTGTCTGATCGCCTATGGTGACCGAGCCGCTGCGCGGGGTGACCGACGGGTTATCGACAACGTATACCTCAGTCTGACCATCACCGGACCCCGAGGCGCCGCTCGCGACCAGAATCCAACTGTCGTTGCTGACGGCGGTCCATTGGCATATCGGGGGCGCTGTCATCTCGACGAAGAGGGACACCTTGCCGGGCGCGTCAAAGGTGATGGTGGAATCGTCCAGCACATAATCGCAGCCATTCTGCGCGACGGTATAGTCAAACTCTTCACTGGTCAGCGGCACGCTGCGGTCGTTGTTGCCGACATTGACCTGATCGGCATTCTCGTCGACCCGGTAGTGCACCGTCGCATCGCCGAACGCCGGCATGGCAGGCGAGAGGATGGTGATCCACGGCACTGGGCTGACTACTGTCCACGCACATTCGTCCACCGTCGCATCGACGGTGAACTGGCCAGTGCCACCCGCAACGTCGAACGGCACCGGATTGGTTTCCGGTGGCGTGGGCGCTTGCGAATCCCCTGTGACAGTGAAGCCGCACTGGCCATTCTGATCGACGGGCACCATGATCGAGGTGAACGGGAAATCGGTCAGCGCGACAGTCAGCTCGCCGCCACGCTCATAGACAGGCGGCTGCGCGGTGAAGGCGTCGATGCCCAGCGTTACCGACCCAGTACCCATACCGCTGGGCGTGTTGACGTGGATCCAATCGTCCTGCGCGCGCACACTGGCTGTCCAGTGGCACCCAGGCCGCGTGGTGACAGTCAACGTTTCGGTGCCGCCGCCGTGCAGGGTGACGATACTAGGAGGCGCGACCTGCAGTGTGCAGACGTCGCTGTCGGTGATGTGGATGTGCAGATCGGTGGCAGTGAGGTGGACTCTGGGCGGTGCGGTCAGGCGCAGATGAAACAACTCGGGATCTTCCGGGTTTGGTGTCGCCGCATCGCCTAGGATGGTCAGCGGAATGACAGCCGTGGTGGCACCGGCGATGATCTGTACGCTGCCGCTGCGCGCGTCGTAATCGGTGCCGGCGTGCGCGGTTCCGTCCTGCGTCGTGTAATTGATCTGTACATCGCGGTCGACGGCCTGGGCCATACGGAGTTCGACGAGTACTTCGACCGAATCGTTCAACGTGGGCTCGGTCTGCGTAAGGCAGTTCGTCGGTTCGACACCCGCGCCGCACGGCACGATGGCAGGAGTCAGATCGTCGTCGCGGATGACTATGGTGGCGCGCTCATCGCCTTTGCGGATACGTGCGTTGATCGGCAGCTCGAACTCCACCGTAAAATGCTCATCGTCCTCGTACGTCGTGTCGGGCTTCAGCGGCAGCTCGATCGTCTTCACTGTTTCCCCGGCCGCGCCATTGAACACCACCTGGCCCTGCGTGAGTTCAAAGTCCTGGCCTGCAACTGCGCTGCCGTTGCGGGTGTAGAACGACACATGTACGTCCGCGCCAGCGGGGTGCGGTTTGGTCAGCGTAACGCTGATCGCAGCCGACGGCGGTGTACCGGGCGGTGGATCGCCGGGCAGCGGATTGCCTTCGGATACGGTGACATTATTGACTTCGATCAACGCCGGCAGCTCGACGCTAGTGAGCGTCACCCGATCGAAAAAGCTGCGCGCGACACTCAGTCTGCCATCGCGCAGGAACTGCAGTTTGTGGATTACGTTGAAAGCACCGCGCGCCGCATGGTCTGGAAATTCGGGGTAATTGCGCAGGAACTGCAGTTCGTGGATTGCGTTGAAACAGCCGCCGACACTGAATTGCGTCTGCGGCAATACATCACCCTCGAAGGCGAGCTGCGTTTGCAGATCGCAGGAGAAGGAACTTTCCTTGGCGGCAATAGCAAAATCACCATTGACCGGATTGGCTCCCATCTCGACCAGCGCGAAATTCTGCACGGCCATCATGGCGGTTTCCGGCACGATGATCGCATTCGCCTGATTGATGGTCGCGGTGACGCTGGTGTCGGCTACATCGTCGAGCCAGCTCAGCACAAAGCGGCCGTTGTCGACCGCGGCGATATGCGGCCGGGTGTTGGGCGAGGCGTCATTGCCGGCACCGTCGCGAATGACCGCGCTGATCGCGCGACTGGCACTGGGCGCAGCCCCTGCGCGCATGGTGTTGGTCATCACCGTGCCATTGCATACCTGGTTCTCGTTGGGCTTGATCCAGGTGAAGGCGACGTCGCCGAAGCGATTGGCAGCGATGTCCGATGTGCGATCGCCCTCCGAACAGTACGTCGTAAAATGCATGCGACGGGTACTGAAGATAAACCTATCGATCTGTTCGCCCGTAGTCGTGAAGGAATAGACAGCGTGGTGCAGGTCGCCGAAATCCGGTTCGCCAATGGTGGCGCCTATCCAAGGGCCACTCTGGGTCGCGGCCACCGAGACATCCAGCCATGCGAAATCGTCATCGATTTCGAACGGCGCAAACAACGGATTGCCCTGGCGATCCCATCCGTGCAAATAAGCTTCGCCGTCACCAAATTCATCGACCATCACCGCTGCATAGAAATTGCCGTTGTCCGCAACCGACACATCGATGGTGTCGATACGTCGCGAAGGAATGGAATAATCGTGCAGTAAAACGTTCGTTGATGTGCCGTCTGTGCGATACAGCCTGCAATACAGCCGGTCGAAGGTACTCAATTCGGCGCCGTAACAAAGTGCAAAATCGCCGGTGGCACTGTTGACGTCATAGGCGAGCTGCCCGGTCAGGTCTTCGCTGCCGAACACATAGCTCTGTGGCGTGCCTATGGACACCAGGTCGTCCGCCCGTACCGGCGCGCAAATCAGCAGCGCGATGAGCGCGCAGAAACCAGCGATATGCCTATTCAAAGGAATCCCTCGCAATCAAAACGGGCGTCGTCGTCGGCGTACCCAGCAGCAACCGGTAAGCGCGTGCAAAAAAATCGTAAGCGTCCAGCGGCTGCCCCTGGTTGTAGGCATTGTCGCCACTGACCAGCAAGGCACGGGCCGCGGTGGTATCCGCGCCCAATGCCTCGTATGCGATCAGCGCGCGGATCAGGATTTCGCGCGAGCGTTCCAGTTCGCCGCCGCTGGCGACCGGCAACCGGTAACGGATCACCACTTTGTCCGGATCGCCCAACGCAGCGGCCAGGCTGCGGTCGCGCTGTTCGCGTGCGGCAGTTTGCTGCGCCGACTGTGCGGTGGTCAGCCCCGAATGGATCGTCTGCAAATGTGTACGCAGTTGAACGGCTTCTTCGGCCAGCTCGATGGCCTGGCCCTGCACATCGGCCAGACGGTCCTGAGCATCGACGATGTTGACCTGGGTCACCTCGACGCGGAAGCGTACGTTCTGGATATCGTCGGCCAATGCTGCCAATTGCGCAGTCAGTCCAGCGGCATCGTCCAGTATGTCTTCCAGGCCCTGCGCGATCGCGCTGTCGTCACCGGCCATCGCATCACGCAGATTATTCAGCCGCGTCTGCAATGAATTGAGCGTGGCTTGCAGCGCGTCGATGGAGGTCTGCGTGGCGCGGCTGGTTATCGTGGTATCGGCGCGCTCGTTGAGAAAATCCGCAACATTCTGCTGGGTCTGCGCAACGGCCGCCATGGTGGCATCGCGCTGTGCGCCCAGGCAGAACGATTCCAGCTCGTATTCGGTCTCGGTCGCTTCGGTCTCGATGGACAACGCCGTACACAGCGCCGCGCCGTTGGCGCCGACGGTAGTCTGGATGCACGGCCATTTCGCGGCGGCCAGCACGCCCTTGGACACCGACCAGGCCTCGAACATGGCATGTGCGGCCGAGGCGCTGGCGTCAGCGCAATCGGACAGAGGGTCGGGATCCGGGAAGGTGATGTCCTTGGCCGCAAAGGTGCGTCTTTCCGGACGCACTTTGATGGCTGCATCCAGGTTCGCGCGCGCGCGCGCAATACGCGCCTGCAGTTCAGCGGCAGGCGGAAAATAGGGGCTCAGCGTCGCCAATGCATCGGGGTCGGCCGCCACGATCGCGCGGCGCAGTGCGCGGGATTCGGATGGCTCTCGGCCACTGCCGCGCAAGGCCCGATCACGCAGATCCAGGGCGGCGAGCAATGCGTCGCGATAACGCGCAGTATCGTCTGCATGGACGGTAGACATCAATGCCATGCAGGCCAGCATCGACATGATGAGTGAACGCCGCCTCATGGTGCCGCCTCATCAAGCGCAGTCGCGTGCGGATCGAGCATGCGATAGGCCTGTGCGAACTTGCGCCAGGCATTAGCGTAACGCCCGGCGTTGTAGTCCAGGTCGCCGGCAGCCAGCAGCGTCATCGCTGGTGGAACAGTGTCCTGCCCCAGTGTTTGCAACGCAAGAATCGCGGCGATCAGTACTTCACGCGCCTCCTCGATTCTGCCGCCCGACGCAACAGGAAGTGCGAAGCTTGAAATCTGCGCATTGGCATCGCCGAGGGCCGCGCCCAGGTCGTCGCGGCGTTGCTGCCTTGCCGTGGCCTCGATGCTGGGTGTCAGTGTTTCCGCGATGCCGGCAGCAGCGCTCGATACCGCGCGACTGGAGGCCAGCGAGGTAATCAGTTCGCTGGCCTTGGCCTGCAGGTCGGCACTGCGATCCTGAGCATCTTCGACATTCAACTGGCTGATCCGGACGCGGAACGAGATGTCGTCGGTAAGCGCCTGGATGTCGGAAATATTATCAGCGATGTCCGAAAGCTCGTCCGCTGCGTCGGCGATCTGCAGTTCGATCTGCGCGAAATCCTGATCCAGCTGGCTCTGAATGTCTTCCGCCAGATCGTCGTCAGATGTCGCCGTGGTGTTCGCGGTATCGACCGATGCCTGCGTCGCACGCGTGGACAGCACAGCATCCAACTGGGTATTGAGATGCAGGCCGATGCTGCGTTCGGTAAACAGCACCGCGTCATTGGTGGCAGCGCTGCCCTGGTTGCCGCAGTAGTCCGCCAGATCCGATGCGATGTCGGCAGCGGCCGAGGCGATCTGTGGCCCTTCGCAGACCAGTGCGTTATTGATACCGGGCGGGATGCTCTCCTGACAGGTGTACTCCAGTGCGTCGATCACATGCTGGGCCACATGTTTGGTGGTGAGTGCCGCCAACACGACCGGCGCCGGGTAGTCGCCGCAGAATGCCGGTGTCACATTGGGCTGCGCCACGATAACCGTCTTGCCGACCGATGCGGGAGATTGGTCCAGCGTGCTGCGTGCCTGCGTCACGATTTCGCGCAGCCGTGCTTCCGGCAGCGTGACCGCCAGCGCTTCGATCTCGCGGGTGCTGATTTCACCGAACAGCTGTGCGGCAAGATCGATCTGAGTCCGCGATCCTGGCGCATCGGCGCCGGCGCGCGCGTGCACGTCGCGGACCACGCCCATCAGATCGACCAGGCTCGCACGATAGGCGGCATGGTCAAGCGCCTGTACGCGGGTTGTACCGCAGAGTGCCAGTGCTGCACAAAGCACCAGCATGCGGCTCGCACCTGGCCTGAATACGCTGAAGTATGTTGGCTTGGGCGCGGGCACTCGCCCACAGCGCGGCGCGGCCGGGCTCATCAAAGGTAGCGATATGCCATGTCGTTGCTGGTTCATGGGCTCTCCCTCACCACCGACGATATCGCAGATTTTGTTACCTGTCCGCAGTTTTTGCACTGCCAAACCGGTATCAATGCGGGATGTCATGATGCCCGTTTCCCGGTCGCCACGAAGGCGGTGGAGGCACAGGTGGCAGGTATTCGCGGTCAGCGGCTGACAAGTATGTGCAATTTTCGCCGCCTGATCGTCGTTCCGGCGGCGTGTTACCGGACACTGCCAAATGACGACGATTTGGATTCTGACGGACGACGTCGACAGCGTCCATCGCGGCAGTGCTGAGCTGCAAACACGCAATGCTGCCGCGAAAAAATCAAGCAAACCGTTGGAAGGCGAAGACGTCTTCAACAAGCAGTGGACCGTGGATCAGCCGACGCCAGTCACAAACATCGACGCGATGCGTGGTCAGGTGGTTGACAATCATGTCCACGAAAAAAATCTGATGGCGTCAAGTGCTTTTGTCGGAACGAATCCCGACAGCACCTCTGTCGCCGCCTCGCGATCTATGCCCACCAATGAACGCACGAACAGGCCCAGGTCATGCGCATCCTGCGCAGCACGGCGCATATCATCCGCGGCGCCGATACCTGCTTCAGCCATCATGCGCTCAAGTTCGTCGAGATCGCTCGTGGTCAGCGCAAGGCCCCAAAGGCGTAAACCAAGAGTGCTCGGCGCATCTCATTCGTGCGCGTACCCCAATAACGGGGTACGCGATGCTCGCAAGCTATTCGCGCGCCAATTTGACGGATTCCGACCTTATCGCAAGGAACAAGATCAGGACCATAAAAACCAGCAACCCCCAAGTACTGGTCGCCGGGACCGGCACGATCGGACCACTCGGCTGACCGTTGATGATGGGCGTGATGTCGCCATCGGTGTTGTTGCTGGGATCGCTGTCGCCGCCGCCGCTGACGCTGGCGTTATTGACCAGGCTGTCAGGGGCGGTGGGTTCCACCGACACATTCAGCGTGATGGGCGGATAGCTGGCATCGACCGCCAGCGCGTCGGCACGTGTGCAGGTCAGCGTGGCCAGTGTGCAGGTCCAGCCTGGACCCGCGATGGATGCGGCGATCAGGCCTGTCGGCAAAGTGTCGGTCACCGAAACTGTGCCATTGGTGACGTTGAGGCCGACATTGGACACGACGAGCGTGTAGATGCCTCCCGGCTGACCCCGTACGAAGCTGCCGCTGTGCGTTTTGACGATGGTGAGATCCGGCAGACTGGTGGTGTTGATGTTGGTCGGGTCGGTGTCAGTGTTGTTGCCTGGCGTGGTGTCACCACCGCCACTGACGGTTGCCGTATTGATCAACGAACTCGGTGCATCCACCGCCACGTCAACCACCAGGGTGATCATCGGGAAACTCGCGCCCGCAGCCAGTACATCGCTGCGCGTACAGGTCAATGTCGCCACCACGCAGGTCCATCCGGTTCCCGAAATCGCCGTAGCAGTCAGCCCGACCGGCAAAGTATCGGTGATCGATACGGTGCCTGCAGTAGGACCACTGCCGACATTGCTGACCAGCAGGGTGTACTGCGCGCCGATCTGTCCCTGCGAGAAGTTGCCGGTATGGGCCTTGTCGACTGTAAGGTTCGGCACGATACCCAGTGGCGTGACTTCGGTGTCGTCGCAGATCGAACCGGTCGAGGTCGGGTTGCAGGCATTGCCACCGGTGCTCGTGGCGGTATTGCTGACCGAACCGTTGCCGACGTCGAGTGCAGTGAGGATGTAGGTACCGGTACAGGTCAACACGGCGCCCGCATTTAACGTGACCGGCAAGGTCACGCCACCACCACCGATGCTGCAGCTCAGCGCACCGATCAGTGGGTCGGCAACCGTGACTGAAGTCGCCGGCCCGTTGCCACTGTTGCTGACAGTGATGGTGTAGGCAATGGTGTCGCCGGGATTGGTCTCGTTGTTCGGCGGTACGACAGAGTTATCCAGCACCCCGGACTTCGCGGTGGTCAGGATCGCGATCAAGCTCAGCGGTGTGACCTCGGTGTCGCTGCAAGTGGAACCCGGAGTCGTCGGATTGCAGACATTGATGCCGGTCGTAGTGGCGGTATTGCTGACTGATCCATTGCCAACATCGAGCGCCGTCAGCGTGTAGGTGCCAGTGCAGATGAGCGCGGCGCCCGCATTCAACGTCACCGGCAACGTCACGCCACCACCGCCGATCATGCAACTGAGCGTGCCAATCAGCGGATCGCCAACATTTACGCCGTTTGCCGGCCCATTGCCCGTGTTGGCGACAGTAATGGTGTAGGCGATGGTGTCGCCTGGATTGCTCTGATCGTTGGGCGCCACGACGGCATTGTTCAGCACGCCTGTCTTGGTGGTGGTCAACAGCGGAGCCAATGCCAGCGGCGTGACTTCGGTGTCACTGCACAGCGAACCCGGGGTGGTCGGGTTGCAGACGTTCGAGCCGGTGGTGACCGCCGTGTTGCTGACCGATCCATTGCCGACGTCGCTGATGGTCAAGGTGTAGGTGCCGGTGCAGATCAGCGACGCGCCGGCATTCAACGTGACCGGCAGGGTCACGCCGCCACCGCCGATGCTGCAACTCAACGTGATCAGCGGATCGGCAATATTGACGCCGTTGGCCGAACCATTGCCGCTATTGGCCACGGTGATCGTGTAGGCAATGGTATCGCCCGGATTGCTCTGATCGTTTGGCGGCACCACGCTGTTGTCGAGTACACCCGATTTGGTCGTCGTCAGCACCGCAACCAGACCCAGTGGAGTGACAAGTGTATCGCTGCATACAGAACCGGCACTGGTGGGATTGCAGACATTCGAACCCGTCGCGGTTGCCGTGTTGCTGACCGAGCCATTGCCCACGTCGCCAGCAGTCAACGTATAGGTGCCAGTGCAGATCAATGACGCGCCGGCATTCAACGTGACCGGTAAGGTTACGCCACCGCCGCCGATACTGCAGCTGAGCGCACCGATCAGTGGGTCGACAACGTTGACACCGGCAGCAGGACCGTTGCCGCTATTGGTCACCGTGATCGTGTAGGCGATGGCGTCGCCGGGATCGCTCTGAGTATTGGGTGGCACGACGGCATTGTTCAACACGCCAGACTTGGTCGTGGTCAGTATTGGCACCAAGGTCAATGGCGTGACTTCCGTGTCGCTGCAAATGGATCCTGGCGTAGTCGGATTGCAGACGTTGCCGCCGGTAGTGGTCGCCGTATTGCTGACCGAGCCATTGTTCACATCCGAAGCCGTAAGCGTATAGGTACCGGTGCAGATCAGCGAGGCGCCAGCATTCAACGTAGTGGGCAGCCCTACTCCGCTGCCGCCGATGCTGCAACTGAGCGCTCCGATCAATGGATCGGCGACGCTAACGCCCGTCGCTGGTCCATTGCCGCTGTTGGTAACAGTGACGGTATAGGCGATGGTGTCGCCCACATTGCTTTGGTCGTTGGGCGGCACCATGGCGTTGTTGAGCACCGCGGATTTGGTCGTCGTCAATACCGGCACCAGGTCGAGCGGCACCAGCTCGGTATCGCTGCAGGTCGAGCCCACGCTGGTCGGGTTGCAGACATTGCTGCCGGTGGTGGTCGCGGTGTTACTGACCGAACCGGCAGTGATATCGCCGACCGTCAGTATATAAGTCCCCGTGCAGATCAGTGTCGCGCCCGCGTTGAGCGTCGTCGGCAGCGCGACACCGCCACCGCCTATACTGCAGGAGAGCGCAATCAGTGGATCGACGACGTTCACGCCATTGGCCGCAGCACCGCCGCTGTTCACCACGGTAATGGTGTAGTCGATGCTGTCGCCAGGGTTGCTCTGATCATTCGGCGGCACGACGGTGTTGTCCAAGATACCGGTTTTAGTGGTGGTCAGCGCCGGCACCTGGCCGAGCGGTGTGACATTGGTGTCAGTACATACGGAGCCGGTTGTAGTCGGATTGCAGACATTGCCTCCCGTGGCCGTGGCGGTGTTGCTGACCGAGCCATTGCTGACATCGCCTGCGGTCAGCGTGTAGGTGCCGGTGCACACCAGTGACGCGCCTGCATTGAGCGTGACCGGAAGCGCAACGCCGCCGCCACCGATGCTGCAGCTCAGTGTGCCGACGAGCGGATCGCTGACGCTGACGTTGGTCGCCGGACCATCGCCGGTGTTGGCCACGGTGATGGTGTAGGCGATCGTATCGCCGGGGTCACTTTGCGTGTTGGGCGGCACAACGGCGTTGTTGAGCACACTGCTCTTCGTTGTCGTCAGGATGGGGGCGGTGATGGCGACCGGTACCGAATCGGTACAGCGCGTTGCCGCTGGACAGGTGGGATCACCACCGCCGCTGGCGGAAGCAGTGTTGTTTCCGGTGATTGCAGCCGCGCTCACCAGCACATTCAAGGTCAGCGCCGTGCTGGAACCCACGGTGAGCGAACCAGTGAACGTGCAGCTCAGGTTGCTGGTGCCACTGCAACTCCAGTTGGCGCCGCTGGCGCTGGACAGCGTGATGCCGAGCGGCAGGTTGTCGGTGATGACGATATTGCCGCTGGTGCTGGTGGTGCCGTTGTTGGTGACAGTGATCGTGTAACTGGCGGGCACGCCGACGACAAACGGTGTCGGGCTCGCTGTCTTGGTCAGAGTCAGCCGTGGGCCGACGAGATTGACTGTCTCGGTATCCGTGGGCGAAGTGGTAATGCCATTGGTTGCCGACGCGACATTGACCACACTGCCGGAGCTCACGTCGGCGGCAGTGATGGTGTACGTGGCGCTACAGGTGATCTGCTCGCCGGGATCGAAGAAATTATCCAGATCGCCGATCGTGGTCAGTGCCGGGCACGACTCATTGGTCGTCTGATTGTCGAGTACGGTGATCGGTCCATTGAGCGTCGCCGCACCGGTGTTGGTGACGACAAAACTGTAGCTGATGACATCGCCCGCTGCGGTGTATGTTGTCGGTGTCGCAGACTTGACCAGCGACATGCTGGCATCTGCATAGGTGGCGCTATCGATAGCGGTGACGGTGTTGCCCGAGAACGTACCTGACGCGGTAGCGGTATTGACCACGGTACCCGGCACGGCCGCGACGGGGCCTACTATGCAGGTCGCAATGTGGTCTTCATCCAGCACATCTGCGACCGGCAGACTGCCGGGCCAGGTGCAACCGGCGGCGCCGGGCACGGTGGGGTCGTTGACTGATACCGGGCTCAGCGGCACATCGCCAGTATTTTCGATCACGAAGCGATAGAACACATTTCCCGGCACATTGACGGCGAGGAAGCCCGACCACGGTCCGCTGCCGGTAGCGCCAATCTGCTTAAGCAGGCCGATCGAGGGACTGGGTGCGTTCACTACCAAGGTGGCGCTGGCAGTATTGCCATTGATCGGCGTCGCGTTGACGATGTGCGAGACATTGCCACTGATATTGTTATAGCTGCCGACAGAGGGCGCGGTAATGTCTACTGTGACCACGCAGGTCCCGCCGGCTGCGATGGTTCCGCCCGTGAATGTAAACGACGTAGCGGCAGCGATCGGCGCATAGGTCGGCGCGCCGCAGCCGCTGGTCGTCGCGTTCGGTACAGCAGCAACGCGCATGATGCCTGGCGCATTCGGCAGGCTGTCGCTGAACGCCACGCCCGAAATCGCATTGTCCGGATTGGAATTGCTGATCGTGAAGGTGAGCTTGGACACGCTGCCAGGCAGGATTGGCGTCGGCGCAAACTGCTTGGCAATCACCGGCGGCACGATGGCCGTCAAAGTGTCGACAGCGACACTGGTGGTCGTGGTGCCGGTTTCGTTGGTGAACAGAAAACCACTGACATTGGTCTTGGTACCCGCGGTGGTGGCGGTCACATTGACACTGACCGTGCAGGATCCGCTTGCGGGAATGGTGGCCCCTGTCGGGTTGCCGAATACCAGTGCGGTAGATCCGGCAGCAGGCGCCCAAGTCGGCGCACCGGTGCAGGTCGTCGATGCCGATGGCGTTGCCGCGACCTGCGTGCCCGCGGGCAAATCGTCGGTGAAGCGCGCACCGGTCAATGCCACGCTGTTGGTATTGTTCAACGTAAACGTCAACGTCGAGACGCCACCGACGGCGATGGGATCGGGTGCAAAAGATTTGCTCAGCGTGGGCTTGGTGCCCACACCGCAGCCGGTGAACAGCACATTGTCCAGCACCGGGTCTGAGCCGGGATTGGTGTTGCCGGAATTGAACGAGTAGATGCGGAAAAAGGTATTGCCGGAAGGATTCAGACCCGAGGTCACGCCGATCGAGTTGCCGGCACCAAACCCGACCGTGGTGTTCTGCGCGGGTATGGCCGTTGCGTTGCTGAAGATCGAAGTGCCGGTTTCCGGTCGCGCATTGGTGGTGCCCCAGAACACAGCAATACCTTGTGGGCCGTTGGCGCTGCGACGCTGCGCATCGAAGCTCAGGAATACCTGCGTCAGTCCGGTGGTGTTGATCGCGAATTCGAAGTACTCATTGTTCGTCGTGCCCAACGCGGCACCCGTAGTGATGCTGCCGTTCGAACCCCAGGCGCTGGTGCCGTCGGCAGTCAACGTCGTCTGCGAATTGGGTACGAGTCCGGCACCGGAAGTGGCAGAGGCAGTGACGTTCGCAATCGTCGGCGCCGGCGCCGTAACGGTAAAACCGGTGGTGAAATTCCACCGCGCCAATGTCAGCCCGCAGATGCCGCCGCCGGGCGGTGGATCGCTGTTGACCACGAGCGTGGCGCTCGCGCTGTTGCCGGTGTCCACTGCACCGATGAACAGGTTCTGCGTGGTGTTGAGGAACGATCCAGTCGTCGTCGTGGTGACATTCACTTTGATTGTGCAGTTGCCGTTCGCTGCCACCGTGCCATTGCTGAAATTGATCGTCTGCGTGCCGGCAGCAGCCGTCAACGTTGGCGTGCCGCAACCGCTGGTCGTTGCATTCGCCGGTGTCGCAATGAACATGTTGGCCGGCAGATTGTCGACAAACGCATAGCCGCCGAGTTCACCTGCATTCGTATTGCTCAAAGTGATTGTCAAAGCCGAAACGCCATTGACCGCGGCGGGATTCGGACTGAAGGCCTTGGCAATGCCCGCCGTTGCCGGATCGATGATGTTGGCGATGCGTGCGCTGGTCGAGTAGTCGGCGTTGTAGTGAAAGCTGCTGCCGGAGAAGTCGTACATCAAAGAATTCAGCGCCTGGCTGCTGCCGCCGCCACCGATGATTCGAATCGTGTACTGGGTGACGATGTTGTTGCCGCCCGTCTTGCCGGGAGTACCCACGCAGCTGCGGTAATTCGGGCTGTTCGGATCGCTTTCCCAACCGCAGGCATTGGCATAGAGTTTGTCGCTGGGTGAGGTGACATAGACCGATGTGTTGGCCGAATACGTCGTGTTGACCGCGAGGATCTGGAACACTGTATTGGTAAAGTTGATGAACGCTTCCAGTTGCTCGTAGCCCTGGGTCGCGGTGCCTCCGGTCAATTCGATCGTGTAGGTGTTACCCACGACCAGGTTCATCGCGCCGCCCGGCGCAACCGACGTCAGGCTCCCGGGGTTGGGGCCGAAGCGGATATTGGTGACAGCGTTGCGGTTCTGCGATACCAGGTGCTCCACGTACAACTCGCGCGGTGTCGGCGTAGAGACCGTTCCCGAACCGTCAGTGGCGGCAATGTGATAACGCCGCGTCGTATCGAATGCGGCGGGCACCTGCGTGACTTCGGCTTCGAAATAGGCGTCGGCACAGCCATTGGCCGGCAGCGCGGCAAAATTCAGAGTACTCAGCGAGCCGGTGCGCAGATCGATATTTGCATTCGCCGAGTCCCAGATGAAGTTGACTGCAACATTGGTTGTCGCCACGGAACTGCATACTCGGGCCGCAACCGGGAAATGCCGAGGCCCGGTGGCGGGGCTGTTGCTGTCCAGACCTACTACATCCCAGGTCAACGGCGTGACGGTCAGTGTTGCCTGCGCCGCAATCGGCAGTACAAGTGCGAGGACCAGAGCTGTCCCAAGGAAACGAACCCCACCCACTTGACGTGAACCGCCTGCACACAATGAACGCATAAAACCCCCAAGAATGCCCGAGAAGCAGCTATGCGCAATGTCCCCCACCAATATCGGCGGGTGCCATCGGCGGCAACAGAGTGAAAATATTTTTCGACACCGCTCAGTTATGAATCGTGCACGCTACCACTGATGCACATAGTCAATCTGCAGACGAATTCGAAAAATCGGTAGATGCCGGAGCGTAGAATTTTGAAAATTGTCAAATGACGGGTATCAGTATTTGCGTATGCCGTCTTGCAACGGCGATGCCGGGACGACAACGCCAGGCTGTGTTCCTGTCGTAATCGTCATGTGCTCTGCAAAAGCCAGGTGCGTGCCAGGTCGCAAAGCACGTGCTGCACGTCCCCATAGGTGTTGGGCTTGCTGATAAAGCAATTGGCGCCGCAGGCATAACTTGCCTCCCGGTCCGTATCAGAGTGGGAGGTGGTCCAAACGATGACGGGGATCGAGCTGAAATGAGGATCGGACTTGAGCTCCTTGAGCGCATCCAAACCGCTCATTCTCGGCATGTTGAGATCCAGGATAATCAGCCCTGGCAGCGACGGTGGCTCAACACTGTCGTTGACAAGCTGTTCGCGCAAACTTTCCATCAGCGCGGCGCCGTCGACGGCGAAACGCACGAGATGAGGCGTCTGGCATGATGTCAGCGCTTCCTCTGCAAGCAGTCGATCGTCCGGGTCGTCATCCACGATGAGGATGGTGCGGGGCGGAAAGCGCTTCTCTTCTATCGACACTTCCATGGGATGCGTCATGATGTGAGAGGCTCCAGTTCGGATGCTCGACCAAGTGCTGGTTCAGTTCGCGAACGATAGTGACTTGCAGATAACCGCGCCGCACGTTGGTAGCGACTTCCAGCTGTGTGGATCGTACAACTTCATTCGCTCGGGAGAATAAATGCGAATGCGAGCTATTTCTCAGGAAACAGCGACGTCGGGGTTTTCTGAATCAGTCACTCCACCGCTCTGGCGACACTATTTGTTGCCACACACCCTGATATTCAACAGAAAAGCGGGTGGAGATAGGCCGCAGAGAATATAAAATATTGTCAACTATCCTGAATTGTCGGCAGTGGCTCAGTTCGAAAATTGTCTCCTTTCCCGCTGCGGGAGAGGACTCAGGTGTCGGAAACTTACGGCGGTGTTCGGTGTTCGCGACAGGCGGTACGCTAATGACGCTGCGCTGCGCGAGGTTTCCTCATCTGCCTGATTCGCGCCATCCCGGCGCCCACCCTTCGGGCCCGCGCTGTTCGCAATCGCTCCTGCGATTGCGGTCAGCATCTTCTTTCGCGCGCGGGAGAAGAGTGCGGGCATTTTCAAACTGAGACACTACCGAATGGTGGGTTGCACCCACCCTGCGTTCGTCGGCGAGCCTCTACATCGCCCCGTTCGTCCTCACCGCAGCGGCGCCGGTATCGGCAGCACTCAACGTTCGCAGAAATGCCACCAGATCGTCGATCTCTGCATCGCTCAATCCCAGCGGTTTCAACAGCGTTGTCGGATGGCCGAGCGGGCTGGCACCTTCGCGGGTGGAGTAGAAGCGGACGACCTGATGAAGGTTTTCGAAGCGGCCATCGTGCATATACGGTGCGGTGTCGGCGACTCCGCGCAGTGTGGGGGTTTTGAACTGGCCGAGCTGATGCGTCACTGCGTCCAGATATTGCACGGGTGCGTTCGGTGTTTCGGCGTCGGCGTATTCACCCACGCGGGTGAACGGGCTGAGCATCAGTGTGAGCACGCCGCGATGCCGCGCCGGATCGACGCGCTGGCCGACACCGAGTGCGATGCCCACGTCGTGAAATTCGCCGTCGCTGATATTCGGACCGCTATGGCAGAGCGTGCACTCGCCGCGTCCGACGAACAATCGCAATCCACGCACCGCGGCTGGCGGAAATTCCGTCGACGCTGCGGTATCGCCCAGCTTCACGCGCGCGACGTAACGATCGAAAGCGGTCTCGCCGACGATGATGCCGCGCTCAAACGCCGCGATCGCCTTGCCGATATGGGTGAACACCCGATTCGCGGCGTCGCGGTCCGCTTCCGCCATCGAAGTCCAGGCCTGTTGCAGTGGATGATCCTCCTGCTTGTGAACGGGGCGTGCCTGCAGTGGGAATCTCTCAAGGTCATCTGCGTCTCCCGGCAGTTCACCGAAGATCGCGCGGTACTCCTGCAAGAGTTTCGGATCGGTACGTATCAGATGCAGCAGCGCCAGCCGGCTGCCCGCCATCTCGGTGTCGTTCTCCAGCGGACCGAGTGCCTGCGACCAGGCCGAGTCTGCGCGCCCATCCCAGTAGAACCAGCGGTTGTACACCGAATTTCGCAGGCTTGGCACGTTGCGTGGGAAAAGCACCTTGCTATCGACATGACGCTGGCCATCGCTCCAGGATCGGGCCGGGTCGTGGCAGGTGGCACAGGACATTGTGCCGGAAGCGGAAAGACGTGGATCGAAGAACAGTCGCTTGCCTAAGCGTGCGGCTATCGGGTTTTCGCTGTAGGCGTTGCTGGGATCGGCAGGTGGTGGCGGCAATGGCGACAGGCGCAGAAGGCTGCGCAGTTCCTTCTCGCTGAATGCTTCGTTTGTCTGTGCGCTTGCGCAGACCGAGACAACACCGAACAACAACAGCAGGCAGAGGTGCACTGCTGCATTGCGCGCCGCCCGGATTCGACTTTGAAATCCCGCTACCCGCTTCATGGCTCAAGATCGATCCGGAATGTCGCCCGCTCCATCTGACCATTGACCATCACCGCTACACGCAACTCCCAGAGGCCAGGCATATGCAGCAGGAAGCCGCGACCGGTGGCGGTGCCATCGCCGTGCGACTCGATCTGCGGTTGCAACGACGTGCCGTGATTGTGCAAAGGCATCCAGGCGCTGGCGGCAACCACAGCACCAGGAACCAGCGCGTCGTGATCAGCAGCAGGCGCGACGCGGAATCTCAGCGCGAACATTTCATTGAGTGGAATCGGATCGGGTGCCGCGATCCAAGTCACGTAATAGTTTGACTCCGAGGTAAGCACTCCATTCGGGGCACTTACCTCCGTAGCGTATGCGTCGATGCAGATCGTCATCGCCAGACATAGCACGACGACTCTGCGCAATGCGCAGCAAATGCGTCGCGCCCGGCCAAACAGGCCGGGCACGACGCGATGGGGCAGCTTACGGAGCCGCACTACCCCGCTCCGGGAATCGTGGACGCTTGCCAAAGTTGAAGCGTGTGCCATAGGCCTCCATCGAACAACTGCTGAGCTCGGTCGAGTCAGGCACATGCACTGCGATCGTATAGCCGCCATTGCCGTGGTCGACCACATTCTTGCGCTCGCAGCTGCAGGGCTTGGCACAGGTCGGCGCCGGCGGGCGGCCCGGTCCGACGACATTGCCGAGTGCGTCGCGTGGCACCATGCTGACCGGAAACAGCTTGCCGCGTTCAACCTGCTTGGGCGTTCCGATTTCCATCTTCGAATCCTTGGGGCTGACCTTGAGGTCCACAAACAAGGTCTGCTTCAGTTCGCGATGTGCCCTGCAGCTGCCGGCGGGATAGTCGAAACGATAATGATAGGTGTACATGCCGTCGACAGCCGCGTTGATCGGAAGGTCGGCGCTGAAGGTGCCGTTGAGCGGATGCTCATCGCCCTTCTCGCCGATATCGTTGAGTTCGTATACATCGCGACGCGTCGGAATCTGCAGCTTGCCCAGCTGCAGTTCCAGCGAGCTGACCGGGTCATCCTTGACCGAACCGGGGCGATCGGTGCGCTTGACCAGGCTGCCCAGGCCCACGGTCGGCCGCTCGACTTCCACGGTCATCTTCGATCCCGGATAGCCGCCTGCGCGATGGAACGGCGGCAGTATGCGCACAGCGGCCTTCATCGGCTCGCCCGTTCTCAACGTGGTGCGTGGCGGGAATGCAGTGAGCTGCGACAGACCGGTAACCAGCACATTCTTGTGCCAGTTGATGGCGCCGCCGCGCACGGCCTTGCCGATGATCGCACCCGACGTCCGATCGTTCGCTGGCGTGGATGCAAACACTGCGTCCAGAGCAGAGGCAGCTGTGTTGGCACTGATGGACTGCAGTCCATAAGAAAAAACCGGATGTCCGGGGTCACGCAGCTTGGCGTCCTCGTCAAGGAATCGATCCGAGCCCTGCACCAATGCAAGATTCACGATTCTGGGATCGCGCACCGCACCGGCGCAGCGCAGAATGGCGGCGGCTTCGCGCACGCTGCGTGTGTCGGTAACGATGGCGCGTGTGCCACTGCAGATCTGCCGCGCCAGCCGTGCATCGTAGATTTCCTTCTTGTCGGCACCCGCCTGCCGCGCGTACACGATCAGATCCCACTTGCCGTCGCGCAGCCGCTTGTCTAGCGACAGCGCGTCGCTGACGCTGTCTGCTGCGGCCACAGTCACGCCAGTTTCTGCCTTGAGTGCCGCTGCGTAAGCCGATGGACGATTGGCGCCATCCTCGAAATACAGCACGCGCTCGCAGCTACGCTGGCCGCGGTCGTTGATCGGGCAGAGCCGCTGAATTTGCCTGCGCACGATGCGCACGCCCTGCTTCTCATCGGCGAAACTGTCGGTGGTAAAGCCATTGACGAAGGCCTGCTGCGGACGCAGCAGTTGCATTGTCCAGGTGCCATGAGTCTGCCCGCGATACGGCAGCGGGCTGCGCTTGAATGCCCAGCTGCGCTCGGTCGACATTTCGCCAAAGTTGGGTGACGGCACCCAGGCGTCACCCTTGGGTGAGGTGACCAGAAGATTCAGACGATCGCCGGGAAGCGCGCTCTGATTCCATCCTGCACTGAAGGTGATGCGACCGTCATCGCAGGACTCATACGGAACAACAGGACCTGCGGCCTCAGTCGCGGCAAAGGTGCCTGAGGGATCCAGGCCGATGAATTCGTCGGTGAGCTGGGCGAAGCATTTGGCGAAGAAATCCTTCAGATCGTTGCCGCTGGCATCGGTATTGTTGAGGTAGATGCCGCCCTGACGTTCGGCGAAAATGGTGAGCAGCTCGCCATTGATCGAAGCGGCATTGCCAAGCCCGACCGCGCAGGCCTGGGTGACATCAAGCGTGGTGTAGTCGATCTCGGCACCGGTACCGCCCTGACAGCCGGCGTCGAGACAGGGCGCGATGTTTTCCTTGCCGTCGGTCAGCAGCAGCATTGCCTTGCGCTCGTTCTCGCCAGCTGCGGGCACATGCGAGGCGCAGGAGCCGCCAGGACAGAGTTGATTGATCGCGGCGACGACGCCGCTGCCTATGGAAGTCCCGCCGCCGGGACTCAGCGCATTCAGTGTGTCGGCGAAATCACCGCCGGGATCGCGCAGCGACGGCGTGACATCCTGCAGCGGCATGTTCAGCGATGCATTCGCCGCATTGCTGGAATACGACACGATGCCGATGCGATTGGTCGCGCCATCGGAGCGTCCATCCTCCAGCAGGTCGGCAAACATATCGGCGGCCTCCACTGCATTTTCCAGACGCGTGCCGACGCCGGTGCCGGACGCTGCCGACATACTGCCGGAACGGTCGATGACCAGAGTGACGTCGACGGCCTTGATGGTCTGCCAGGCACGCATCACGTCATCAAGTGCCTTGTGCAAGCGCCAGAACATCGGATCGCGCGGAGAGCAATTCGGACTTGCGCAGTCGGCGACATAGCCACCGCCGTCAGCGTCGGCGACATCGCCGTGCATTTCGCCGTGGAAGAACACATCCAGCAAGGTGGCGATCTCATCGGCATTCTTGAACTGATCCAGCGAGGTATACGGAAAGCTGACGCTGCCGACCGTACACACCGGCGCTACCGGTGCCGGGCAGGCGGCAGGCCCTGCCCCATTGAGATACAGACAGGGTCGAAACTGATCGCAGCCATCGCAGGTCGTATCGTTCGGCCGATTGTCGCCAAGTCCGCAATTCAGCGGATGATCGCCAAAATCCAAACCGGCACCGAAGTGACCATAAGGCATGTTCATGCCGGGGCACCATTCCAGCGAGTCGAGCTTGTCCAGGCCCAGGCCTTCACGATAGACGTTGAAATCCGATTCGAACTGGCGATGGAAAGCAAACCAGCGCAGGCCGCGGTTTGGCGGTGGTGGCGTATCCTGGGACATGACATTACCGAGGCAGTCGTGCCATTGAATATGCATCTGACCCACCGTCTGCGAAGCAGTGGGATCAAAAACTGCCTTGCAGCAATCGCTGGGGTTTAGATCGACATTGCAGGATGGATTCCACGAGCAGGACAACGCCGGGTTGCCCATCTGTACGCACTTCAACGGCACCTTGGCGGGTTGCGCATCGGTGTACAGCCAGCAGACCTCGGCAACGACCGGTGACATGGCGAAAATCAGGCCGGTCAGCAATACCCAATGCAGGCCGACGGCGACTGCACGCCTCGGATGGAACGACGACAACATTCGTTTCATTGGTCAGTCCTCAAATATCGTGGAGATACTTTTCCGTCCCCTGTAAACGACGCGGCGCGGTACCCGGCGCGCCGAATTGCCTGGTGCGTATTGCGTTCAGTGGTGATCGTTATCCGCGCGGTATATCGCCGGATCGTTCTACGCATCCATCTACGCGTGCGGGAAAATCACGAATCGTCCCCGCACCGGTACGCCGGCCGAGCAGCGTTTGGGCAAGCGCGGCAAGCGCCACGATAAGTCGGGCGCAGAAATGATCAGACGGGAGGGGATGCGATAGTCAGCGTTCACGGGGCACGCTCCAATGGGTAAGAGATAAACCCAAACTTCAGTGGCCAACGGTATCAACAACACCACCCACCAACTTGGCGCGAAACCGGACTGGGATTTCGCATAATCGTCCCCCGGGACGACGGAATATAGGCTACGCCGCCAGATGAACGGCGTCAATTGATTATCCAGATATGCCGGCAAGTTTGGTTCCGGGCCCGAACAGCGCCGACAAACAAACTGTAGGGCAAGCCTGCGGCTTGCCATCTCAACGATTCATCATCGTCGAAATGGCTGGCGCTTAGCGCCGCAACCGAACGGCAAGCACACAGGCAACCACAGGCGGGCGCGGCCGGCAAGCTGTCACAACACACAGGTCGCAATTGGCGTTACGCCGATTAGCCTTCGTGCACGACGCCGCCAACGTTTCAACTGCCACGATACCTGTCCGAGGACATCATGCTACTCAGCAATCCGCGCACCAGCCCGACCCTGCCGCAGAACGACAGCGCACGCGAGCAACAGCAGCGTCGCGATCAACTTGCCAATTCCGCTCAGCAGTATCAATGGACCGACAAGGTCGGCAGCCTTCCCGGCGTTCCTCTGGCGACTGCGGTGCCCAAGGACGACCGGCCGACGATTGAATGGCTGCTGGATGTGGCCGAGGTAGCGATCGACATCGTCGCCAATCAGTTACTGGTAAAAATCTCCGGCGGTGATCGTCTGTTGGCGAAGTCCGGCGCTGCTGCGCTGCAGCTGCATCTGAACGATATGCGACAGACCATCGCTACCATCCGCCGCGAACACGCGACGCCGGATGATGGCGTAATGCGCATCGTCGAACACGCTGCATCGACGCTGGTCAGCATGCATCGCATTCGACTGAATGCGCAGTTGAACACGCTGCAGGAGCTGATCGCGACCAGTTATCTTGACGACAGTGCAGCGCCAGGGCTTGAGCGCTATCGCAAACTCTTCGTTACTCTGGCGCTACCGGAGATCGCGGACGACTTTACGCAGAATGACGCCTTCGCCCGCATGCGCGTCGCCGGCCCGAACAGTATGTTGCTACAGGGTGTCACGCAACTGCCGGCGAAGTTCCCGTTAAGCAATGCGCAGTATCAGCAGGTCATGGGCGCGGCAGACACGCTGACCGCTGCGCTGGCCGAGCAACGTATCTATCTGATCGATTATCAGGAGCTTGGCACCCTGGTGCCAGGTACCACCAATGGCGCTCAGAAATACGTGAGTCTGCCGATCGCGATGTTTGCCGTGCCCAAGGGCGGCTCGTCGCTGGTACCGGTGGCGATCCAGCTCGGGCAGGATGCCACTGGCAACCCGATGTTCCTGCGCGTCGACTCCAATGCCAGTCCCGACTGGTGGGCATGGCAAATGGCGCGGACGATCGTGCAGGCAGCCGACGGTAACTATCACGAACTGTTCGTGCATCTGGCACGCACGCATCTGGTGATCGAGGCGTTTGCCGTCGCGACGCATCGCCAACTGGCGCCGGAACATCCTTTGAATGCCTTGCTGCTGCCGCATTTCGAAGGCACGCTGTTCATCAACAACGCTGCTGCGGGCAGCCTGATTGCAGCCGGAGGGCCGATCGACATGATCTTCGCCGGCACCATCGCCTCGACGCAGAAGACCGCGAGTGCCGGCCGGTTGGGCTTTGATTTCTATGCGCATATGCTTCCGGGCAATCTCAAATTGCGTGGCGTCGACAACAGCGCCGCCCTGCCCGACTACCCGTATCGGGATGATGCGCTGTTGGTCTGGAACGCCATCCACGATTGGGTGCGCGACTATGTGAATGTCTACTACAGCGCTGACGGCGACGTCGTTGCCGATTTCGAGCTCGCAGCCTGGGCCGGGGAATTGCAGTCACTGGGCAAGATCAAAGGTTTTACCGCCATCATCACGCGCGCGCAGTTGATCGACGTGGTGACCATGATCATTTTCACCGCCAGCGCCCAGCATGCTGCGGTGAATTTTCCGCAACGTACCTTGATGAGCTATGCACCAGCGATCACCGGCGCGACCTGGGCGCCAGCACCCCGCCAAAACCCGCCGCCCGGAGAGGCCGATTGGCTGAAGCTGATGCCGCCCATCCCGGAAGCCCAGCAGCAACTCAATACGCTCTGGCTGCTCGGATCCATCCACTATCGTCCGTTGGGTGATTACCGCTTGAACCACTGGCCGTATCCCGAGTGGTTCCGCGACCGGCGCATTACGAAAAAGGCAGGGCCGCTGCAACGTTTTCAGGCAACGCTCAAAGTCATTGATGCCCAGATCGACCAGCGCAACCTGCAGCGCGCCGTGGCCTATGACTATTTGAAGCCGAGTCTGATTCCGACCAGCATCAATATCTGAAGCGATTCACGTGAATGTAGGAGCGACGTGTGTCGCGATGCTTGTGCCTTTGACTTTGTAGAGCGGGGCTTGCTCCGCTGCTCTTGATTTTCGCTGTTCGGATGAGAGCAAAAGCAAAGCAGCGGAGCAAGCCCCGCTCTACAAAGTCAAACGCCGGAGCAAAGGCATCGCGGCTTACGCCGCTCCTACAGAAATATTTGGTGACATAAAAGATCGCTCGCGCCGCAGCGAAGTCAACCTGCAAAGTCTTACAGCTCTCGCGACTTCGATATTGGACATACCTTTAACGCATTCGGCGCGTCGGCGTAGGCGCCCGATGACTGCGGTCGCGGACGTTTGTCGCCACCGTCTACAAACAGGGGAATCACAGCATGATCGGTCCATCGGATCTGGCGGCGTTGCAGCGGCATTTGAGCGGCATGGTCCTGCTCCCAGGCAACAGCGCCTATCAGGCAGCCGTCGAGATCGACAATGGCCGCGTGCAACTGCGTCCCCGCTTCATCGTGCAGGCAAACAGTACCGAGGACGTGGCGCTGACGCTGAAGTATGCGCAGGATCACGGCCTTCGCCTAACCACCAAGGGCGGCGGCCACAGTGCTGCCGGATACAGCCTCAACTCGGGCGGCATCGTGCTTGATCTCAGTCTGATGACACGCATCCAGCTCGATGTGGCGTCGCGCACCGTCAAGGTGCAGATGGGCGCGCGCTGGCACGATGTCTATGTGTACTTGATCAACTCCGGCACCGGCCTGATTCCCATTGGGGGCGGCTGTCCTACCGTCGGCATTCCCGGCTTCATGCAGGGCGGCGGCTATAGCTTTGTCTCGCGTTCCTACGGTTTGAGCGTCGATAATCTGATCGCGATCACCCTGGTCACAGTCGATGGCAAGGTGCATCGTCTTACCGCCGATGCGGCGGACGCCTTCGATCGTGAACTGTTCTGGGCCTGTCGCGGCGGTGGCGGCGGCAACTGGGGCGTCGCGATCGAGATGGAAATCCTCGCGCATTATCCGAATACCGAAAAGATGCTGACCGGGCAGATCCGCTACGCGACGAATCGCGCCCAGGAAGTGCTCAGCTTCTACAACGAGTGGGTAGAAACCCTGCCCAATGAAATGGCCATCTACGGCATCTGGGGACAAAGCCCCGATCCCTCCAATCCATCCACGACAATTCAGACGTTCGGTTTCACCACGATCTACAACGGTGACTTTGCCGAAGGTGCAAAACTGCTGCAGCCCTTGCTGGAGCTGTGCCCGCTGACGGTGAGTTTCAACCAGATCACCCTGCCGGAATTCGAACTGATCAATGGCGCCACTACCTTGGTCGGCAATCGCAGCGCCTATATCCGTTCGGGCATGATGCCGCCGCACGCGTTCAAACCCGAGGCCATCGAAGTATTCGAGCGCTTCATGGCGAGCACGCCGTCCCAGGACAGCTTCATCGTATGGACGCATGCCGGTGGCCATATCGAAGCGTTTCCCTCCGATTCCACAGGCTTCGCGCATCGCGCCGCGCGCTTTGTACCCGAGGTCAAGTCGATCTGGACCAACCCGCAGGACGCACGCGCCAATATCGAATGGGCACACGCCTTCTTCGAAGCACTGGAGCCGTTCTTTACCGGGGCCTACGTCAACTACATCGACCCATTGCTGGGCGATTGGACGAAGAAGTACTACCTCGATCACTACCCGCGCCTGCTCAAGATCAAAAGGCAGTGCGACCCGAACAACTTTCTTGCGTTTCAGCAAGGCATCGGATCGGAATTCGAACCCGATCTGTCTCAGCCGCTGAATCTTGCACCACTGAATCGGACTTTCGTCGACTAGGCGGAGCGCGGATGCGGTCTTCCCCCGGAGACCGCATCCGCGAAGAGGGCGACGCAGAAGGGCGTAGGGTGGGTGCAACCCACCGTTGTTGAAAGCTTCGAAATGGTGGGTTGCACCCACCCTACTTAAGGCATTCGCAAGACCAACGAGAGGACGCATCACCATGATCTCAATCGTCGCCAAGTGGAGCATCCTGCCGGGTAAGCATGAGCAGGCAGTCGTCGCGCTGCGCGATCTTGCCTGCCGTGTAGAACGCGAAGAACCCTTCGTGCCGATGTACACCATCCACGTGCCCAACTTCAAAGCGGCGTCGTTCCCGATTCCGCCCGACGCAGACGTAGTCTTCTTCTCGGTGTTCGACGACGAGGCGGCATTCCAGAAGCATCTGCAGGGTCCGGTATTTCGCGACTGGCTGGCGTTGCACAAGGACTTGTTTCTGTTCAACAGCGGCAATCTCTTCGTCGTTTCCGAAATGATCGATCGCATCGCCGGTTATGTGCGGCCTTCGATGGTCACCTCCACACCCGACTGTAAGTGAGCGCGAAGCGAAATCTGTAGGGCAGGCGTGTCGCCTGCCGCATCCATGGCGCAAAACCGTTGAAACGGCTGGCCACACGCCTGCCCTACAGCATTGCGTCATCCACCACTGAGCCACCGTTCCCGTCCATCGGAGATCCGATCATGCATGCCCCAACCTTGCCCCGCAGCCTGATGGCGACCTTGATCCTCGTGACCTTCGCTGGCTGCGCGAGCAAGGAACCGGGCACGGACAATGCCGCCGCAGCACCGGCCGCCGCCGCGCAGGCGGTAGCCGCGTCACCGGTGCCGCCCATCGATCCGACCATAGACAACTGCAATATCACCAAGCCCAATACACCAGTGACCACCGCGTTGCTGACCACCGGGACACCCTGCCAGCCACAGTTCGTGCCGCCGTTCAATCTGGACAATCTGCAGCATGGCTTTGATTATTACTCCTGGCTTACCTTCATCGCACTCAATGCACCCGAGGACGGCCAGGCACCGGCGCCGGGCAACAACGGCGACACCCAGTGGGAAGAATGGCGCGAGGTGTCGGACCTGATGCTGCCGGGTGGCGCCGAGCCCGGCGGCTTCGATGCACCGCGGGTGATACCCGATGCCTGCAAAGGCATCGATGGCGAGCGCATGCTGCGTGTCGTGCGCCGCCCCGGTTTGAACAAGGCCGGCACGCATCCGATCGATGTCACCAGTGAAGTCAACCAGCCCTTCGACAGTGGCCCGTTGATCGATCAGAACGGCAACTTCGTGCGTTACGAAATCCTGGTGAACGAACCGATGTACGAGTACATCGTGCAGAACAAGCTGTACAGCAAGGCGGGCCAGAACGCCTTCACCGGGCCGGTGGTGTTTCCTGAAGGCAACAACACCACAGGTACCAGCGGCACCATGGGCGCGATCATGGTGAAGGCCGCATGGAAGGTGCTGGGCGCGGGCGACGATCCGGACAAGTTCCACATCACCGAGGCGCTGGCCTATAACCCGCCTTCGGAGAATCCCAAGATTCCAGAGAGCTGCAACAAGGTCACGCTGGGTCTGGTTGGCTGGCATGCCGCGCACAAGACCGACGACGCGCCGCAGTGGATCTGGTCGACGTTCGAGCAGGTTGATAACGTGCCAACCGATGCCGACATCAAAGCCGGCAAGCTCAAATCGCATTACAATTTCTACGATCCGACCTGCAAAACCGGAACCTGCGCTGCGCTCAATGAGCCGCCGCCGCGCCCTTGGAATCCGGCGGTCCAACCCTTTCCGAATGGGTTCAAGAGCCAGATCTCGCGCGTCACTTCGCTGACCGATGAGACGGTAACGCTGAACACCAGTTTCCAGTCGATTCTCACCAATCTGGTTTGGCTGAACTACGAACTGGTCAGCACCCAATGGCCGACCGACGCCACCAGTCCCGTGGATCCCACCGGCGTGCCGGCACCGACCTTCCTGGCCAATACCACGCACGAAACCTACACCCAGGGCGAAGTGCCGCAGGCCTCGTCGAGCTGCATGGATTGCCACAACAACGCGGCAGACACCACCGGCCGCGCATCGGACTTCACCTTCATTCTGGAACGCGCGCAGTAGTCGTCATTAGACACAGGAACCGATGCCATGAGCACACCCGCACCCGTCACCGCACCCACACCCGCGCAGCTGAAATCCTTTGTCGATCTGTCAGCGCTGCTGACCGGTATTGCCGCCGACAAACTAGCGCCCGGTATCGATCCGAAGAACATGAAGCAGGCGTATTACGTGTATGCCTCGGCGCAGGATCCGGAAACGTTCAAGACGCTGATGTCGATCTTCGACGCCAATGCCACCCAGCCGCCGGCGACCATCGCCAACATCATCTTCAATCAGTCCGGCACCGGCATCAGCCTGTTTGCGCGCAGCATCATGCTGATGTGGTACCTCGGCAGCTGGTATCCGCCGGAGCAGTTGGAGAAGAGCGGCACCGGCAAACCACCGCCCGATAGCACGGTGATCTCCTCCGCTGCCTACACCCAGGGCTGGGCGTGGAATGTGGCGCAGGCGCATCCAATGGGCTTCAGCAATTTCACGTTCGGCTACTGGGCGAATAATCCGCCCGCTCTCGTCGACTTCGTTGGAGGAGCCAGCAAATGAGCAATCCCACATCCCAATACGATGTCGTCATCGTGGGCGCCGGCGTGTCCGGCGCCATGATGGCCAAGCAACTCGGTCTCGCGGGCAAGAAGGTGCTGATCCTCGAAGCCGGTGCGCGTATACCGCCGAACAACAACGATTTCATGGAGCGCTTCTACAAAGCCGTGGCCAAGGTGCCCGAGGTGCCGTATACGCCGGACATCTTTACGCCATCCGGCAGCCTCAATCTCACCAATCCGACCACGATCAACGCCGGTCGTCCCAATACGATGACGCTGGATCACGACACCTGGCAGGACCCGAGCAAGGCCTACATGATCCAGGAAGGCCCGCTGCCCTTCAGCAGCACCTACGAGCGCATCGCCGGCGGCACCATGCGCCACTGGCTGGGCACCAGCCTGCGCAATGTGCCCAACGATTTCAAGATGTATTCGACGTACAAGAAATTAGTCGACTGGCCGCTGAGCTATGACGATATCGAACCCTGGTACGAGAAAGCCGAGTGGGAAATCGGTGTCTCCGCCGACAAGGCCACGCAGGCCTATCTGGGCATCACCTTCCCGCCCAATTACCAATATCCGATGAAGCCGATTCCGCCCTCACTGGTGGATGATGCGGTGACCAAGGCCGTCACCGGCCAGACCTTCGAAGGCATTCCGCTGGTGGTGACCGAAACACCCGCAGGCCGCAACTCGCAGCCCTATCAGAACCGCCGCGTCTGCGCCGGCAATACCAACTGCATTCCGATCTGCCCGATCCAGGCCAAATACGACCCCAGCGTGACGCTCAATCAGGCACTGGATACCGGCAATGTCACGCTGATGGCGCAGACCGTCGCCTGCGAAATCATCGTCGACAACAACGACCTGGTCAGCGAGATCAAGTACGTGACCTACGACGACAACCTCGGCCCGGCCACCGGCTACGGTTCGGTTTCGGCGAAACGTTATGTGCTGGCCGCGCATGCGGTGGAAACACCCCGGCTGTGTTTCATGTCCAAGAACGACGGCAGAACGGAAAAAGGTGTCGCCAACAAAAGCGGCATGATGGGCAAGAACCTGATGGACCATCCGCTTTATCTCGCCTGGGCACAGGCTGCAGAGCCGGTGTTCGGTTTTCGCGGCCCGCTGGCGACTTCTGGCATCGAGAGCATGCGCGATGGTGAGTTCCGCAGCGAGCGCGCCGCCTTCCGCATCGAGATCGGCAACGAAGGCTGGAACTTCTCGATCGGCGATCCGTGGACCACGACACTGGACTTCATCAATGGCTGGAACAACAGTCAGCTCAACCCGGAACCGCCCGCCACCACCGCACCGCAGGCGCTGTGGGGGCCGGCTCTGGTCGCCGCGTTGAACAATGGATTCTCGCGCCAGTTCCGTCTCGGGTTCCTCGTTGAACAATCGCCGGAAGAAACCAATTACGTCACCTTGTCGGAAACAGATTACGATCATCTCGGCCTGCCCCGCCCGCAGATCGTGTATGACCTGTCGCCCTATACACGCGCCGGTTTCGTCGCCGCGAAAAAAACCGCCGACGCCATTTTCGACATGATGGGCGCCAAGCAGTTCACCACCCCACCTGCGCCCAACGACCCCGCCGGCTTCGACGTCATCATCGACGGCAAACCCGACCGCCTGAAGTACTTCGGCGCCGGTCATATCGTCGGCACCTACCGCATGGGTGATGACCCTTGCACCTCGGTAGTCGATGCCAGCCAGCGTTCTTGGGATCACAAGAACCTGTTCCTGGTCGGCAGCGGAAATTTCTGCACGGTGGCCACTGCCAATCCGACATTGACGATTGCGGCGCTGGCTTTGAAGGCAGCACAAACCGTATTGGAAGACCTCAGCTGACAACGCGTACCCAACAATGCGAACATCCCCTTCTCCCGCCCCGCGGGAGAAGGTGGTCCGCAGGACCGGATGAGGGAGGGCTGCGAAAATGCAACAAGCTGCATCGAACATTCCCCAAGCGCCACGCAAGTACCCTGTGCCCGATTGGCGAGCAAGCCGCGCCTGGCACGCCGCGCTCATCTGCCTGGCTGCACTCGGCGGCTGCGCCACGCCGGTTACCGTGCAGCGTGCACAGAATCTTTCCGATGCCGGTATCGCCTACGGCAATGCCGCGTCGCAGCTGATGGACCAGACCCGCGATCGCTACATCGATTACAACAGCGATGAACTGCTGGCGGAGATCGACGGACTCAATCCCTGTACCGACGACGAGCTGCTCGACGAAGACAGTGCCAGCGAGGACTGCAAGGAAACCATCAGCTCCTTCGACGACTCGCAGAAGCGCGTCGGCGCCACCGCCAACCTGATGACCCAGCTCGGCGTGCAGGCGCAGGCGATGTCGGCCTACTTCGGCGCGTTGCAGAGTCTTGCGGACGAGGGCAGCGGCGCCGCGGTCGAAGCCAGCGCCTCCAGACTATCTACACAGATCAATGGGCTCAATACTGCACTCGGTGGTGAAGCGATACTCACCGACGCGCAGAAATCCGCCTACAGCGCACTGGCCGGCTATGCGGCTGATGCCTACAAGGCAGGTGTATTGAAGAGAGTCATGGCGCGCGACGCGCAGACGATCACGCTCGCGATCGAACTGCAGGATCGTGTTGTCGAGACCAATATCAGCGTGCTCAAAGCCATCGGAGCGGCGGAAGACGAAGAAGATTATCTGACGCAGGTGCGCCGTCCTTACCTGCTGGGCGCGCCGGGCGACGCATCGAACTGGAAATCCCAGAGAAAGCAGTTGCTGCTGCGGCAGAGTGTGGTGTCGCAACTGGAAAGCCTGCGCGTCGCCAGCCAGCGGCTGCGTGGCATCTGGGACGACATCCTGCATAACCGCTCTACCCTGGCCGAAACCCAGATGCTGCTGGACGACATCGCCAAAGCGCTGGATCTGATTTCGGCAGCACGCGACGCCAACGCATCGTCGCATCACTAGCCTAGGAGAGTCGACAATGGCCAACTTCGACGAGGCGCTGGGTCAACTCACCATCGCCCATGCCCGCCTCAAACAGATCGATGTCACCAAGCTGAGCCAGCAGCGCAAGATCGACCGCGCCAAGGCACTGCGCGGACTTCGCACCCTGCAGGAAAAACTCGTACTGGTGCAGTACGAACAACTCGCCGACCAGGCCAAGGCCAGCGCCGATCAGCTCAAGGACGCGGCAGCCACGCTCAAGAGCGATCTGGCAAATCTCACGGCCGCGACAGCCGTCATCGATACGGTGACATCAGCACTGGGCGTTCTGACCAAACTCGCGGTGCTCTTCACCTAGCCCGTAGGGTGGGTGCAACCCACCATTCTGAAACCTTGCCCAATTTCGGCAAGCCGTAGGTCGCCATTGGCACCCGGCATCTTGCGCCTTTACTCCTCGGCGCGCCCACCCGGCGCGCCATGCTCCTTTCCCTCAAATCAATCACAGGCAGCGGCAATCCCTGCCACTGCCCGTGCGACGTTCTATTTCCTTAGCATTACGGAGGATCGCCCTGTTGCTGCACGCACTCCACCGCAACACCGCTACCCGGTGCGGCATTGCCATTGAGGAAGTTGTGCAGCAGCAGCGGCTGATGCGGGTTGGTGCTGAGCCAGAACTTGTTGTGCGTCACCAGCGCATGCGGCATCACATGATTTTCGCAAACGGTTCCGGACACCAGGAAATCGAAGTCGGTGAACTGGAGTGCGGTGGACCAGGTGATATTGCTTGTGGTCTGAGACACATGACAGCCACGGCAAGAAGGCGTAACCACCTTGGCATAGACCTCCTGCTTGTTGGGCAGGTTCGGTGTGCTCGGGTTGCCATCCACCCAGCCGGGAACTGCGTTGCCGATGATCTGGTTGCCGCTGCAGTTAGCGCCGTACATCGAAGTGATCACTGCATCCAGGTCCGCATTCGGTGCCGCGTTCTTGACGATGTCGCAGTTGAGCTTGCGCATCGCCGTCTGTTTGGCCGCCGAGTTCGGATTAAGCATGAACAGGCTGGTCAGATCGAACGGAATGAAACGCGAGCCCATATCCACCGAAGCGTTGTCGGCCCAGGGCGGATCGTCGTTGTCAGGCCTGCCGCCATGACAGACATTGCATAGCTGCGGTACGGGGCGTTCGCCAGTTCCATCCAGATTGGCACTGACATCGCGCGCATTGCCCAGTGCTTCCTTGAACACGTAAAACTTCACGACCGGGTTGCCGACCGGTGTGCCACCGGCATCCTCCAGCCGCGAGTACTCCATGCCCACGGTGGCAATGGGTGCAACGTTCTGCAACGCATCCTCGTAGTCCTGGCCGTCATCGGTAAAACGATCGCCATAGTTGGTGACGTAGCAGGCGAACTCGTTGTCCAGGCCAGTGCCGGTCAGCTCGCGGCAGTGCATGTCGCGACCGAAGCCGAGGTCACCACTGTTGGCATAGGTCAGCTTGACCTCATCTGCATTGGGAAATCCATTCTTCGCCTTGAATTCATCCAGATCCTCTCGCTGGCTCGGCTGATCGATACGAGCGTAATAGGCTGCCCCCGCAGCGCGGATCTGATCGGCCTGCGCCGGGTCACCGATATCCAGCTCGGTGAGATTGGCCGCACCCAGGCTGAGGCCACTGAGGAACTGTTCAATGCCCTGCCCGACCGGACGCTTGGGCGTGAATTCCACCGACACCTGGCAGGCATCGTAGGGGAATGCCGGCTCGTTCGGCGTCAACGGATTCTGCGGGCCCGCCGAATTCACCACCAGCTCGGTGATACCGGCACCACCCGGATTGGCCGGATCGATCAACTCGATCGGATTGTTGTTGCCGTCGAACGTACGCATCTTGATGTTCTGGGCGGTAGGCAGATTGATCAGAACATGGAAGCGTTGAATCTCGTTGGCCAGCACCTTGCCCACGATCCTGGGCGCGCCATCCTGCGGGATCTCGGCTTCGAAGCGGAAGTTCGGCGGCATCAGCACCGTCTCCAGCCGGATGCAGGCCTGGTTGTTCTTCAAAGTGTCGGCATTGACCGCCGAGAAATGCTTGGCCTTGCCGACGAAGAAATTACCACTGCGTTGCAGTGCACCTTCCTCCTTCCAGATACCCTGCTTCTCGTCGTACGACATCAACGGAATGCTCGCGGGAATACTCGCCGGCACGGCGAGTTGCTCCGCCGGTATCGGAATGCTGATATCGGCGTCAGCCCCGGCGCGAAGACGCAGCGGGCCATTCTGGTCACGCAGCTCCACGGTGCCGGCGCCATAGCTTTCCATCGTGCGTACATCGCCGTTCTGATTGCTGGCGGTGCTGTTGCCGGGCATGCCATCGGGTGCGCGCAGATCCACCGTGGTCAGCTCGACCGACACCTGGCCCACCGGCGCACCACCACTCAGCGTTTCGAACGCGTTCGCGCGGAACTTCACCTTGATGCCGGGGCCGCAGTCGCGCTTACCGGTTTGGTCGTGCGTGATCGGCCGCGGCTTGCGGAAACGATCGCCGATGGCGCCGGGGCAATCGCTGGGCTGTCGCTCGTTCACCACTTCGTTTTCCTTGGTGGGGTCGATCAGCTTCACGGTGGCACGCGTCATCATGTAACGGCCATTGCTGTGGCCATTGTCGAAAATCTTCGACACCAGGCCATAGCCGGATTTGCGCAGGTTCATCACATAGCGCTGACGCTCGGCGACATTCAACGAAAAGCGGCCATCGGCGGCCGTGGTCGTGCTCTGGCCGTTGACCTCCACCACCACGCCACCCAACGCTGGCGCATTCGTGCCCGACACCACGCCGGCAAAGCGAATGCCCTGAGTGGAAATGCGCAATGTCTCCTTGGCATAGCCACCAAAGCCGTCACCGGTAATCACGGTGTACTCGCTACGCGCGCCCGGTGCCACACCCACATTCAGCAACTTGGCATCGGTGGTATTCAATCTGGTGCCGCCATCCGGCAGCAACCACCAGTAACGCAGGCTATGGCCATCGGTATCCGCTGCCTTCAGTTCCACATCGACCGTACTATTGGCCAGTGCCGACCAATGCCTGCCCTGAGGTGTGGTGCCCATTAGCCCGCTGATCGTGGGTGCATGCTGCTTGAAGGTCAGATTCAGTCGTTGCGACAGACCCGCTGCGGACGGCACCACCTGGGTAATATCCGCCGCTTCGATCGTCGACGAAATCTTGAGCCCGCGCGAAATCGTCACGCCCGGCAACACATACACGCCGTAGTTGTTGACGAAGCTACGACGCAGCAGCTTGCCATTGGCATCGCGCGCCTGCACGGTGGCAAAGGCGTTGATCCCGAACATCGGTTCGAAGGTGCGCGGAATGCTGCCATCGGCCAGACGCACCTTGCCAAACAATGTGCGCGTCTTGTCCTTGGTATTGGCGCTCATCGCGATGCGGCTCAGATGCAGATGTATCTTGCCGACCGAAAACACCTTGCCGCATTGGCGGACAATGCCCGGCTTGGCCCAGCACACGTGATAACGACCAGGCTTCACCTTGCTGAAACGAAAACGCCCGCTCAGATCGGTAAGCTCGGTAGCCACCAGGGTTTCCCCCGGCAACGCCTGCAATTGAACCGTAACCCCAGGTACATAGATCGGATCCACCCCAGGCGCACGCGGCGGCGTCAACACCAGAAAACCCACCACCTGCTTCGTACCCGAAGGAGCCGGCTGAGCGTTACCAACACTCAATGCCCATATCCCCACAACCAAAAACACCCCTATGCCAAACCGTATATACAGCTGACGGCTGAACATGATGACCTCCCATAGTCAGTGATGCACACGGCACAGGGCCGCGCGCTGTCGCGTTTCCCGGAAGGCAGGCAAAGAGGACCCAGACGCGGCTGGCTTCCTCCCCCTGCCCGTCCTTCGGCGACGGATGCAAAACTACGCCGATATCTCTGAAACAGCCTCGGGAAATATCGCAAGTTCTATTGGGATGGTTCGCAGTTTGTTCTAGGAAATATCCCAGATACTCGACATATGCGTCACGCGATGGTCCGAAATAAGGGATTTGTCGTATGAATGAGCACGGCGTCCGCTGCCCTTTCGGCCGCCAGTGCTCCTGCTCTTGTCGAGCATCTGCTACCCGCTGTTGTGGGAGAGGCGCACCGCCGCGAAGCTGGTGAGGCCGTAGGCGCGGTCTCGCAACCGTGCGCAAAGGAATCTTCAACGCCCTGCCCGAATACCGCCCCTCCAAGCCACCAGAATGCCGCGGATTTGAACATCGAGAAGCTCTATCGGCAAGCGGTGGCCAATTGCTTTGGTTCGCCCGCTGCTGAGAATCTGAGCCCATTCGGCGACAAGTTGATATCATAGAAGCGCGTCAAGGGTTCGCGTTTCTGCCGACACGAGTCGCATGCTGAGCCCAGCCAAAGAATGGACTTGATTGGAGACTCAATGGGCTACCCACACCCAACGAAACGCAAGTCTTTTGCTGAGCAGGCACGCCACCGACGTCGTAAGGAAGCCATGCGACTCGAGGAACAGATTCGTCGACACGCTGGCGAATACGGTGGCAAGTTCTCCAGCCACCTCGTGCTCGACGAGCCTGATCGTCCCGACATCTTTAACCAACAATTCTCGTTTTACTTTCTCAGCACGGATCGCTTCACCATCTGGAATGCCCAGATCGACACAGCGCGTTGGGCGTTTTGGGTCGATGTCGGCAACGCCGCCTACGATCAGACACGTTCAATGCTGACCATGGAAGAAGCGATTGCAGAATCGAAGTTCGATTTCGAACCGGCAGAAGTCTCCAGCAGTGGAAAGGTTCTGACCTACCAGTTGGTGAAGCGCGAACCGTTTTGCTATGCGCAGTTCGGCGGGCTTACCTTCGATGAACAATGGGAAAAGCTGCAAAGCGAAATCGCGCGCAACGCACCGCCGCCGATCCATGAGTCCTTCAAGCTGGACCACAAATACGCCGTAAGCATCCGCTCCAGCCACCTTCCGTTCCGCGGATGCTCGGCAGACTCTCCTCGGTTTCACCGAGGAGGAGAGGCGTATGTCGAGATTGGCAAAGCAAGCGCGCTGGCAGAAGCGGGTGTTGGCGTTTGAGCGCAGC
>JANMUE010000211.1:0-2937 GCA_031391205.1 Lysobacterales bacterium
GGGAGCGGCCTCCGGCCGCGAATGCCCATGATGGCGGCGGTCTCCAGCATTCGCGGCCGGAGGCCGCTCCCACGGAAGTTATGCCAGATACCCACCATCCACCGCGAAACTCGCCCCGGTGATGTAGCTGGCGGCGGGCGAGGCGAGGAACAGGATGGTCGGGGCGATTTCCTTGGGTTCGGCGGTGCGGCCCATGGGGATCAGGCGCAGCATCATCCGCATCAGCTCCGGATTGCTGGTGATGGCCGAGGCGAACTTGGTTTCGGTCAGGCCGGGCAGCACGGCGTTGACGCGGATCTTGTGCTGCGCCAGTTCCTTGGCGAAGCCTTCGGTCATCGACACGATGCCGGCCTTGGTCATCGAATAGATGCCCTGGCCCATGGCATTGCGGCGCGCGTTCACCGAGGCAACGTTGACGATGGCGCCGCCGCCCTTGTCCCGCATGATCCTGGCGCCCTGCACGCTGCAGTAGAAATAACCGCGCAGATTGACCTCGACGGTCTTGTCGAAGGCGCCCAGATCCATATCGATCATCGGACCGAAGTAGGGATTGGCGGCGGCGTTGTTGACCAGGATGTCGAGGCCGAAGCCGCGGTCCTTGATCTTCTGGAACAGGCGGTCGATCGAGCCGATGTCGCCGATATGCGCGTCTATGGCACTGGCGACACCGCCGTTCTGGCGGATCGATTCGACGACCTCTTCGCAGACCTCAAGCTTGCGGCTGGACACGATTACATGCGCGCCGCAGGCGGCGAACAGGTGCGCGGCGGCCTCACCGATGCCGCGGCTGGCGCCGGTGATCAGCGCGGTCTTGCCGGTCAGATCGGTCAGGGAGTGGGGCAGGATATGTTCCATTTTTTGATGGCTCGTTCGCTAGAATCCGGGCATCTTAATCGCAGGGGAAAGCCGTGGGCGAAACTGCAGCGCCGAGCAAACGTGCATTGATCACCGGGGCCGGCAGCGGCCTGGGTCTGGCGCTGGCCAAATGCTATGCCCGCGCCGGCTATGCGATTGCCGTGGCGGATTTGCAACTGGACCGCGCCGAATCCGCCGTCACGGCATTGAATTCGATCAACCCAGGCCATTTTGCCGTGGCCGTGGACGTGGCTGACGCGACATCGGTCGACGCCATGCGCGACGAGGTCGCCCGGCATTGGCCCGAGGGCTTCGATGTGCTGATCAACAATGCCGGCGTCGCTACCGCCGGCAGCGTCGCAGACAGTTCGCTGGAGGACTGGCACTGGGTGATCGGCATCAACCTGATGGGCGTGGTGCATGGCATGAAGGCATTTGCGCCGATGTTCCAGCGCCGCCAGCGCGGCCATATCATCAGCACCGCCTCGTTCGCCGGCATCGCCGGCGCGCCCGGGATCGCCAGCTACAGCACGGTCAAAGCGGCGGTGGTGGCGCTGTCCGACAGCTTTCGCGCCGAGATGCATCCGCACCATGTGAAGGTGTCGGTGATCTGCCCGAGCTTCTTCAAGACCAACCTGCTGGAGACCGCACGCGGGCCGGACACACGTTTCAAGACCTTCGTCTCCGGCCTGATGGAGAAAGCGAAGGAAAGCGCCGACGATATTGCCCGTTATGCCTTCGAAGCCGCCGAACGCGGCGATTTCATGATCATACCCACCGCGCCCGAACGATTGCGCTGGCGCCTGAAGCGCTTCCTGCCAAACTACTACTTCAAGCAGCTGATGAAGATCTTCGGCAAGAGCGCCGTAACGCCCAAATAGGCGCGTTCGGCTGTAGGGCAGGCGTGCCGCCTGCCGCTCGAACAATTCGGCATTTTCCTGGCAAGCCCAAGGCTTGCCCTACAGGGGTAAGTCATGGGTTCATGGATGCTGTATGGCGCCAACGGCTATACCGCCGGGCTGATGCTGGACATTGCGCTCAAGCGTGGCCATCGGCCGGTGGTGGCGGGCCGCAACCGCGACGCGATCGAGGCAATCGCGCACAAGCACGGATTGCCGGCCCGGATCTTCGATCTGCAGGATGCCAATACCGTGGCTTCGGCTCTCAACGGCATCGAGGCGGTGATGCACTGCGCCGGTCCGTTCTCGGCGACCAGCGCGCCCATGCTGGAAGGCTGCCTCAAGGCCGGCGCGCATTATCTGGACATCACCGGCGAGATGGACGTATTCGCGCACTGCCATCAGCAGGACCAGCGCGCCAAGGATCGCGGCATCGTGGTGATGCCGGGCCCCGGTTTCGATGTGGTGCCCACCGACTGCCTGGCGGCGATGCTGAAGCGCGATTTGCCCGATGCCAACGAACTGGTGCTGGCCTTTGAAGCCGGCGGCGGTCCCAGTCATGGCACTGCGTTGACGGCAGTCGAGGGCCTGGGCAAGGGCGGGCGCGTGCGTCGCAATGGCCAGATCGAGCGTGTGCCACTGGCCTACAAGACGCGCACCTTCGATCGCGATGGCGAAGCACGCCATGCGATGACCATTCCCTGGGGCGATGTCTACACCTCATACGTGTCGACCGGCATTCCCAATGTCGAGGTGTATATGGGCGTGTCGCCGACCACTGCTCAGCGGCTGAAGAAAATGAACATTATTCGCCCGTTGCTGGGGCTGGGTTTCGTGCAGAACTTCATGAAAAAGAAGATTCGCGCGGGTGGTCCCGACGACAGCAAGCGCGGCAGCACCGGCTGCACGATCTGGGGCGAGGTGCGCAATGCTGCGGGTGTCGAAGTAAAGAAACAGTTGCGCACCGCCAACGGCTATGACCTCACCGCGACTGCGGGCATGGGCATACTCGACCATATCCTGGCCAAACATCCGGCAGGTGGCTTCTACACGGCGTCGCAGATGATGGGTGCGGATTACATCCTGTCGTTGCCGGGGACAAGCCTCCAATAGTGTGGCGTGGGAGCGGCCTCTGGCCGCGAATGATCGCAATTTCGGCATGCCCTTTCGCGGCCAGAGGCCG
>JANMUE010000223.1:0-1103 GCA_031391205.1 Lysobacterales bacterium
GGACGAGCATGGCGTGCAATATCAATTCCACGATTACAAAACCGCGGGCATTGATCGCGAGCGTCTCGACAAATGGTGCCAGCAACTGGGCTGGGAAATAGTTTTAAATCGGGCAGGCACCACGTTCAAGAAACTGCCCGATGCCGATAAAGCCAACCTCACAGAGAGCAAGGCTATCAAACTCATGCTGGCGCAACCGTCGATGATCAAACGACCGGTGTTGGAGTTCGGCAAGCAGTTGCTAGTGAGCTTTAAGCCCGATGACTACGCGGCGAAATTGAAAGTCTAAACCCTGGACAAGAGCACTTCTTCGATTACTGCTATTACAAGCCGACACGGTAAAATCGGCACGGCTCTATCGTCGTCATTAAGGCCAATAGCCGCGGTACCAAGGGCTGAAAGCTTTCCAGCTTGTTATTGTTGGCGACTAGCACTACCACTGCGATCGGCAACCGCTCGGAATTCTGTTGGTAAGCCATGTTTTGGTCACCGCTCACCAGCACGTCGAAGTCGACCGACCCAACGCGCAACAACTCGCCATTGAGCAAACCAGTCCATCCCATTTGTTGCACCGTGCGTACGTAGTGCCCGGTTAGCAGGAATCCCAGCTTCTTTGGAATGGACTCGTCAAGCAGTATGCGCATACTTGATCGCCATCCTTGCTTGCTCCAATGCGGCAATCGCGAGTTCGCGACTCACCGATGGAAACTCCTCCAAGAACGTGTCGAGGCTGTCGCCGGTTTCCAGGTATTCGAACAAAATACGAAGCGGAACGCGCGTGCCGGCGAATACCGGGGTGCCCCCCAAAACACCGGGATTCGACACGACTGCGGAGGAAAGGGAAATCATGGAATCACCTGCATTTGCTGACAATCACACCGCCCGTGTGGTCGCCCTTGCGCAGAGCGTATCCCAGCACTGATAACCGATGCAAATGCCTGCTCGGTAGAGGCACTGAAGCGCTAATCAGCGCCTGATGAAAACCTTGCTGCGATCAATCAGCAGCGACGGCGCAATGATATTCACCCACAGCGCCCAAACACCCAGCCCCAAGCAGGCAAACAGCACCCACCAAGGCATGGATAGCCCCAACAAGGTCCAAT
>JANMUE010000283.1:0-2552 GCA_031391205.1 Lysobacterales bacterium
GATGCCGTCGGGAAAACCCGCGCTGGCGCGACTCTTTGCTACGACGGCGTGCACGCTAGCAGCAACTGTGGTGGCAACTGGCGCCGCAGCGGCCGAAGACAAGCTGGACAGTGGCATGCTCGAGGAAATTATCGTCAGTGCACGTTATCGCGACGAGAGTGTGCAAACCACGCCGTTGGCAATCACGGCCATTACGGCCGACTCGCTGACTGAGCGCAATATCACTAACGTTGAAAGCCTTGGCGCCGCAGTGCCAAATACTTTTATCACCGCGGGCGCGGCCGGAACCGCCGGTGCGCCGACCATCTCGATGCGTGGTGTCACCCAGTCAGACTTCATGTTCTCGTTTGAGCCCGGTGTTGGCATCTACATTGACGATGTCTATCGGCCAAATCTGCTCGGATCGGATATGGATTTGATGGACATCGATCATATTGAAGTGCTGCGTGGTCCGCAGGGCACGCTGTTCGGCAAGAACAGCATGGGTGGCGCGATCCGCCTGTTCTCGAAAAAGCCGAAAGGTGATGACACCGGTTATGTTGAGGCCACAGCGGGCAATCAGGGCCAGCTGGGTTTCCGCGGTAGCTTCGATACCGCGCTGATTCCCGATAAATTGTTCATGCGTGTCTCGGGCGCAGCCAAACACAAAGACGGGTATGTGCGTCTGGTGGACTTTGCCTGTCAGATGAATAACAACGGCACGCCTGGACTGATTCCTGCCGGTGTTACCTCGAAAGCGTACGCGGGCAATAATGACTGCGTAGTAGGCAATGAAGGTGAAGAGAATCTACTGGCGGGGCGGGTGATGTTGCGCTACGTCGCCACCGACAAGCTGGAGTTGAATCTGGCGTTGGATAAAACCAATAGCGATAATACGGTAACGCCGGATATCACGATCGCCACCATCAGCCAGGCCGACGCCGTTGCTTCGGGATTTATTCCGTCGACAGGGGTTTGGGATAGTCGCTTCCTGGCGCCCGATAACTACACTTCGTATGCCTTGCCTAATTCACCCAATGTGAACTTCATGCACGAGTGGGGTATTGCCGGTACCGGTAGTTATGACTTCACCGATCATGTTCGCGCCAAACTGATCATCGGACATCGCGTCTATGATTCGGCCAGCTCGTTTAATGCCGACGCATCGCCGCTGGGTATCATCCAGAACTGGAATCCGGTGCATCACACCCAGGATTCTTACGAGTTGCAGGTGAGTGGCGAGGCCTTCAACAATGCCCTCGAGTGGACCACGGGTGCTTACTACTTTGATGGCGCGACTCGTCTCGGCGGCCACATCATCTACACGACCTTGAGTTTCGACCAGGACGACGACTTCCTGGATAAGAACCAGTCGGTCTTCGCCCATGCGGTCTATAGCGCCACGGACAAACTGAGTTTCAACGGTGGTCTGCGTTATTCGAAGAACGAGAAGACCTACAAGTTCCACCATGCAGGTATCACGGATTTGCAGCCATCGGCCACGTTTGAAGACAAGCGACCGGACTGGACGGTGGGCGCGAACTTCAAGTTCACCCCGGACACGATGGTGTATGGGAGCGTTTCAACGGGCTATCGTCCCGGCGGCGTCAATCCGCGCCCAATCATTGTGCCGGACCAGTTGACAACGTTCGAGGGTGAGGAAATGATTTCCTACGAACTGGGTGTAAAGACCCAGATGTTCGACAATCGCTTGCGCGCCAACTTGGCTGGGTTCTATAGCGACTATTCCTCGCATCTCAGTCAGGGCACGATGCAAGAGTGTCTGGGCATGCCGGGTACCTTGGGTACCCCTGGTCCTGCTCCCACGCCCTTCCTGCCGGGTACCTGTCCTACACCACCAACCTTTGCCGCGGTGCCATGGTTTGCCTACTTCAACGACAAGGCAACAGTAAAGGGTATCGAGGCAGAGTTCACGTTAGAGGCGGTGCGCGATCTGCTGATGAACGCTTCGTTCGGTTGGAACAAGTTCGAATCGAAGTTCAAGGACACAACTGCAGTCAGCTATCGTGATCCCGCCAATCTGCCGCAACCGGAATGGAATATTTCTGCCGGTGTGCAATATGGCATGGCAGTGTCGGGCGGCAAACTCACGCCGCGCATCGACTGGCTCTACCAGAGCGAGATGACCTATAGCGGCGTGTTGGCGAAGCCTTTCGATCCGCGTTTTGGTCTGACTGGCAAGGCTGCGTACGACCTGACTGCCACGCCTAGCCGCAGCCTCTTCAATGCTCGTGTTGGCTTCGAGAGTGAAGATGACAAGTGGGAGGCAGCTTTGTCGGTCACGAACTTGTTCAACAAGTTCTATTGGCAGAACAAGTTTGATCTCAGCGGCTTGGTCGTCTCTGGCATTCCCTCGAGGCCCCGTGAGTGGGCGATTACAATGCGCCGCAATTTTAAATAAATAGCCGCGTAGTACGCGGGATGCAGGCAGTTTCCCCTTGCTTGCATCCCGCCTTTTTTTCTTGATGGTGGAGGTCTTACATGTTGTTTACACGACTTGGCACAGTAATGGCGGTGGCGGCGCTGATTTGTTCAGCGAGTTGCACGTTCGC
>JANMUE010000323.1:0-4520 GCA_031391205.1 Lysobacterales bacterium
CGCTCTGATGCTGACGGCTTTCGAGAAACTCAACGTCGGAAGCGAGCGGGTCGGGCCCCTCTCCTACAAAGGCTCGAGCCCGATAGTCACAACACTTCTCGCTGAAAATCAGAACCGATCAGCTGCGAAGTTGCTCAAGGCGTTTCCAGAGCTGACGGTGTCGTTGACAGCAGGGTGACGAAGGAAAAAAGCGTAGGTTGGCTCCCGCGAAGCGGTACCCGACATCGGAATATCCGCAACATCAGCAAGAACCACATTTGGCACGACCACGCGGCGGCGTCATGGAGGCGCAGTATCGTCCTCGCGCCAGTATTCATCCAGCGCCCGGACAATGTGCGGGCGCTCGTAAGCGTAGTATTCCTCGTCCGCGATATAGATCAGAAATGCGCGCACCGCAGCGCGCTGTTCCGGCGAGAGCAACGCGTATCGTGGCGGCTCAAAATCATGAACATGAGCAAGGTGAAACGCCATGCCGTGTCCATAGGTACCATCGAGATCAGCGATCAGGAAGGCAGGCAGATGGAATCGCATGCCTTCTGCATCAAAAAAACTGAGGCTGCTGCTGCTCTCGTTCAACTGGCAAATGGTGATGCATCGCCAGTCGTCTTTTTCATCGGTCGTTCGATACTGGGCGCAGGTTTCGGCGCTTGCATAGTCATCCAGCCCCTGCGCTTCCTTGAGTCCAATGCCCGATCCCAGGCGCACATCGGCAAACGCTGCGCAGATCCGACTGCGGACATTCTGCGCAAGGTGCCAGCGTTTTGAACGCAGCTCAGCGTCCTGGATGCTGGAAATGTCGTAGCCGCGGGCACGCATTTCGGTGATGTCGTCGGGTGACGGATGCTTCATCGGGGCTATGACCTGAAGGACGCATTACGCGTGTGCTGCTTGTATGAATTACCGCCAATCCTATCTCGTGTCGGCGCGGTCGGCGAACGAGTAGCCTGGATGCAGTCGCGAAGCGACGGAATCCGGGGTGGAATTCAAGCGCAGTCGCATACCCTTCCCGGATTGACCGGCTCCGCCGTTAACAGCCGCTGCGCTTCATCCGGGCTACCGCTACCGCGCCTTCGCGGCAATGTCTTCCGCCCGCTTCCGATCAATCTCTTCTGGCATACAGCACTTCCGCAATACCTCCAGCGCCGGCCCGATCAGTGTCCGCGCTTTTGCGTCGTCGCCACGCAGCAGCGCAACCTCAGCCTGATCGACATCGATCTGCGCCAGCAACGGATGCTCGGCCGGCAATCCGGCAGCGGCTTCATCGTGTGCTTTCTGCAAATCTGCATCCGCTGCGTCCAAGTCGCGATCGGCAATCAACGCCAATGCACGGAAGCGCAGGGCTCTTGCACGCCATACGTGCGGCGATGGGAAGATGCTTTCGAACAGGCCTACGCCTTCATCTCCGAGCGCGCGTGCGGTGTCCACTTCACCCGCAAGCAGCGCGACACGCACGGCGCGCACGGTGTGCAATGCGACGGGAAAACTGTCGGGACCGGCGAGGCCAGTGGCACGTTGGCGCAGGGATTGCAGCATGCGCAGTGCGTCGGGCGCCTTGCCGGTGAGGGCGAGGATGCGGGCGAGGTTGCTTTCGACGATCATGCGATCGGGGTGTTCGGGTGGATTAAGGGCTTCGTGGATGGCGTAAGCCTTGCGGCAGTAGTCCAGTGCCTGCAGGTAATCACCCATGCCGGTCAGGGTGTCGCAGGAGTTGGCCAGGTGCGTCGGGTTGGATTCGGGTGCTGGGCCACCGGCCTGGGTTTCGATGTCGGCGGCGCGACGGTATTCGCCCAGTGATTCGCGAAAGCGGCCTAGCGTAGCCAGAAGGCCCGCATGGTCACTGTATAGCGAGCCGGCGCGCATGCCGGAATCACCGACATATTTTTCCTGTGCGCTGACGGCGCGGGCGAAGGCGGCCTCGGCTTCGGGCAGGCGGCCACTGGCAGAAAGCCCGCGCGCGAGATTGCGTTCCAGTTGAATGATGCGGGTGCGATCGAGTTCCGGGTATTGCTGCAGCAGGGCAAGGCCCGCGTTGGCAGCATCTGCACCTGCGGCGAAACGCGATTCGGCGATGCACACGAAGCTCTCGACATCTTCGAGGTTCAGTCGCAGTGCCGGCGTAGCGCCGAATTTCATCACCAGCGCGCGCGCCTTGTCGAGTTCGACGCGGGCGCCTGCAAGATCGCGGGTCATCTGTTTGCCGGTGGCGAGTTCCAGCGCGGAGTCGATCTGCAATTGCGGGTCGTCGCGCATGAACGGCGTACGCAATGCGACGGCCTGTTCGAGATGCACCATGGCCTGATCCTGGTCGCGCACCGAGAACAGCGCACGCGACAGGATGAGATGGCGTGTGGCGATTTCCAGGGTTTCTTCGGCGCCGTTCGGCGTCTGCCCCTGCAGCCCTTGCTGCATCAGGCGCACCGCATTGCTGCCATCGCCGAGGCTATGATAGAGACTGCCCAGCATTGTCGACAGATCGGCATGCAGGCCGGGGTCGGCGGGCGGTTTATCGCGCAGCAATTTTTCGGCGCGGGCCAGTAAATCCGCGGGTGCCAGTGAGCGGCCGAGGGCGTGCTCCGGCGCCACGCCTTCGAACATGGCGGCGAAGAATTCGATGACGGATTTGGAGCGCTGCAGGCTTTGCTCGGTCTGCAGGCGCGCGGCATCGGCGCTGGCGCGTTCGGCGCGGGCCTGTTGCAGCGCCGCTGTGAGGTTCCAGATCAGCACCGCGATCACGACGATGGCGGCCAACGTCGCGGCGCTGGCGATGCGATGCCGACCGACGAATTTGCGCGCGCGATACCAGCCGGTATCGGCGGCCGCTGCCACCGGCAGCCCGCGGCGATAGCGCGACAGGTCGTCACTGAATGCGGCCACAGTGGCATAGCGCTGCGTCGGTTCGTCGGCGCAGGCCTTGGCGATGATGCCGGAAAGTTCGGCATCGAACCGGGGTGCGCTGGCTAAGCCCAGCGCCAGCATCTCGCGCAGCATCGTACCCAGGCTGAAGACATCGCTGGCGATGCTGATCGGCTGGCCGGCGCGCTGTTCGGGACTGGCGTAGCCGGGCGTGAATACGCGGGTGGACTCGCTGGATGCGCCATCGGCACCGAGGTCCAGCAATTTGGCGACGCCGAAATCCAGCAGTTTTATTTCGCCATCGTCGCGAATCATCACGTTGGCGGGTTTGAGATCGCGATGGATGACCAGGTGCTGATGCGCATGCTGCACAGCGGCGCCGATGCGTTCGATCAGCTGGATGCGCGCGTCGCGATCGGGCTGGTGTTCGCGCACGTAGGCATCGAGGGTGAGGCCGCGCACGTACTCGACCACCAGATACGGCTGGCCGGCCTCGGTCTCGCCCCCATCGATCAGGCGCGCGATATTGGGATGATCCAGTGTCGCCAGGATCTGGCGTTCCTGACGCAGGCGACGGATGCCATCCTGTGAGGGGAAGCCGCGGATCAGTTTGATCGCGACCTGTTGCACGAAATCCGCCTGCTCGCGTTCGGCCAGCAGCACCGTGCCCATGCCGCCAGAGCCGAGCTCACGCAGCACGCGCCAGGGACCGATGCGCATGCCCTCGGCGTGACTGTCGATGGCGGCATGCGCATCGATGGCGATGGCCGCATCGATTGCAGCATCGGCCGCCTGATCGGCAGTGAGCAGGGCGCGCAGGCGATCGGCGAGTTCAGGCTCGAGCTGGGCCAGAAATGCCGCACGGGCGCTGCCGTCAAGGGTCACCAGTTCATCGAACAATGCCGAGAGGGAACGTGACGAATCAGACATGCGCGACCGCTGCCTCATCACCCAGCGCATCCTTCAGCCAGGCGCGGCCGAAACGCAATGCGCGATCCACCGTACTGGCCGATACCTCCATCAGTTTGGCGATCTCCAGACGGTCCAGGCCGGTGAAATAGGTGAGGGTGATCACCTCGGCGGCGCGGTCATCGATTTTCGCCAGCGCATCCAGCGCATCGTTGAGGCGCAGACTGTCGGGCGCGGCGATGGACTCGGCGGATTCCAGGTCGGTGGCGACGCCGCCATCGCGCTTCTGCGCATGCCGGCGGCGTGCCGAATCGACCAGAACCTGACGCGTTGCCAATGCGATCACATTCAGGAGATGCCGCCGGCTTTCCCATTCGCCGGTCTGCTGCAGCACGCGCATCAGCGCTTCGTGGGCGAGTTCCGTGGGCCGCAGCGTGGCCTCGCTGTGCAGCGCCAGTTGGCGCCTCGCGATGGCACGTACCTCGTCGTAGACCAAGCCGACGAGCTGGTCGCGAGCAGCCAGTTCACCCGCGCGCCAGGCGATGGTGAGTTGGTTGAAATAGGTGGACTCGGTCATGGCCCGGCAAGTCTAGTCGGAATCATTCATCACAGATGTGGAGCAGGCCGCTGTTGTGGGGGCGGCGTCGTGGGAGCGGCGTCCCGCCGCGATGCTTTTGCTCTTGACTTTGTAGAGCGGGGCTTGCTCCGCTGCTTTTGATCTTGATCTTCGCAAACCGAAAAGCAAATCAAAAGCAGCG
>JANMUE010000328.1:0-3375 GCA_031391205.1 Lysobacterales bacterium
CGCTATCCACACTGATTCTCTCGGCTCCTGCTATCGAGCGCACGGCACTGCTGGAATCGGTTATCAGCCAGTTGGCTAGCAGCCAATCAAACGTCACCTTGCCGCTGCTTGCGGCCGTCGATCTGCCGTGGACTGCCGCCATCACAGAGCAGGCGTTGCGCTACTTTCATCGTGTGATGCGATATGACACTCAACAAGGTTGGCATGCGCGGAGCGCCTTGGGCACATGGGCCAAACGTTGTGATGTACCCACCGCCATGACCATTTTGTCCGAGTTACTCGCGGGGTGCGATGAAAACTCACCTTGGCGCAAGGCTATTGAACAATGTAATGACGCCGTCGCCTTTCGCGCGGCCATGAGACAGGAGCTGCTTACGTGAAGACCGAGGAAAAGCCCGTGCAGGTGCAACGCGTGCCGGCAGAAGTTCAGTTCGCCGAAGAACTGGCCGCGTTGGCGAAAGTGGATACGCGGCAGAAGCCACCTAATTGGAAGCTCTCGCCATGGGCAGTGGTGACCTATCTCATGGGTGGCAAACTCGACAACGGCGCGACCATTGAGCCCAAGTACGTCGGACAGCGACGTTTGATGGAAATTGCTGTGGCGACACTGGTTACTGATCGCGCTTTGTTGCTGTTGGGTTTGCCGGGCACCGCCAAGAGCTGGGTCAGCGAACATCTGGCGGCAGCAATCAGCGGTGACTCGTGTCAATTGGTGCAAGGCACGGCAGGCACCGCGGAAGAATCGATTCGCTACAGCTGGAACTATGCGTTGCTGCTGGCCAAAGGTCCTTCGCGCGAAGCGCTGGTGGCGAGCCCCATCATGCGTGCCATGGAAGGTGGCTCACTGGCGCGACTGGAAGAACTCACCCGCGTACCCGCCGATGTGCAGGACACCTTGATCTCACTGTTGTCAGAAAAAACACTGCAGATTCCTGAGCTGGGTTCAGAAGCACGCGCTGCGCGTGGCTTCAACCTCATCGCCACCGCCAACAACAAAGACCGAGGCGTGAATGAAATGTCCAGCGCGCTCAAGCGTCGCTTCAACACGGTGGTGCTGCCAACGCCGGATACATTGGATGAAGAAGTATCCATCGTGCAAATGCGTGTGGACTCGATCGGCCGCTCCCTCGATCTGCCTGCCGAAGCGCCGGCGCTGGCTGAAATTCGCCGTATCGTCACCATCTTCCGCGAGCTGCGCGACGGTAAAACCGAAGATGGCAAAGCCAAACTCAAGTCCCCCAGTGGCTCTCTGTCCACGGCCGAAGCCATCAGCGTTGTCAGCAATGGCATGGCGCTGGCCGGTCACTTTGGCGATGGCACCTTGCGTGCTCACGATGTCGCATCAGGGCTCATCGGCGCCATAGTGAAAGACCCCACGCAAGACCCAATCGTGTGGCGCGAGTATCTGGAAACAGTCGTCAAGGAGCGTGATGGCTGGAAAGACTTGTATCGTGCCTGCCGCGACCTTTTGTGACTGACGTTCATCTATTAGGCATTCGCCATCATGGGCCGGGCTCGGCACGCAGTCTCGTGCATGCGCTCAAGGCGGTGCAGCCCGATATCGTCCTGATCGAAGGGCCACCCGATGCCGACGATATCCTGTCGTTGGCCGCGCATGCCAAGCTCGAACCGCCAGTGGCCTTGCTGGTGTATGCGCCGCAATCGCCGCGCAATGCAGTGTTATATCCCTTTGCGCGTTATTCGCCCGAATGGCAGGCGATGCAGTTTGCGTTGTCGCACCAGTTGCCTTTGCGCTTTATCGATCTGCCGCAAGCCATGCGCCTGCAGGAGCAACCCGAAGCAGAGCAAACTGAATCTACACCTGAGCAACACGAACACATCGCCGATCCACTGGCCCCCATGGCCAAAGCTGCGGGCTACAGCGATGTCGAGCGCTGGTGGGACCATCTGGTGGAGTCGCGTCAAGGTCATGACATCGATGTGTTCAAGGCCATGCACGAGATGATGGCCGAGATTCGGCTGCAACTGGATGCATCCATGCCGTTGCTCGAACAGCGTCGCGAAGCCTATATGCGCAAGTGTATTCGCGCTGCCACGGCAGAAGGCTATGCGCGCGTTGCCGTGGTGTGCGGTGCCTATCACACGCCAGCGCTGGCCACGATGCCCACGGCTAAAGCCGACGAGGCGTTGCTCAAGAGTTTGTCCAAGGTAAAGACCGCTGCCGCGTGGGTGCCCTGGTCGTATGAACGTCTTTCCTATCGCTCCGGTTACGGCGCGGGCATCGAGTCGCCAATCTGGTACGAGTTGTTGTGGGAGCAACGCGCCGCGCTTGGCGCACACTGGATGACGCGTGCCGCGCGACTGTTGCGTGATGAGGATGTGCCTATTTCATCGGCGCATGTCATCGAATCGTGTCGCCTGGCAGAAGCACTGGCCGCCGTGCGCAATATCCCGGTGCCGGGCCTGCCCGAATACAACGATGCCGCAATCTCCGTGCTCGGTTACGGCAATGCGGCGAATCTGCAGATCATCGCGCGGCGCTGGCATTTCGGCGATCGCCTCGGCAGCGTGCCCGAAGAGTTTCCGGCTGCGCCGTTGCAGCAAGATCTCACCGCGCTGCAAAAGAGCCTGCGTCTGAAGGTAACGGCCGAAGAAAAAACCTACGACCTTGATTTGCGCGAGCCACTGGATCGCTCGCGTAGTCAGTTGCTGCGTCGTTTGCGCTTGCTCGGTATCGAGTGGGGCACTGTCGCCAAGCACAGCGGTGGTCGCGGTACCTTTCATGAAGTGTGGCGCCTGCGCTGGATGCCTGAGTTCGTCATCTCGTTGATTGAAGCCAGTCGCTTCGGCCACACCATCGAGCAGGCTGCTGTGAGCCTGATTGCCGAGCGCATCGGCAATGACGATGCCACGCTCGCCTCGCTGATCACACTGCTGGAAGACGCACTGTTTGCCGATCTGGCCGATGCCATCGGCGCGTTGGTCAGTGCCATCGAAAATCGCGCGGCACTCGCCGCCGATGTGTTGCAACTGCTGGATGCCTTGCCGCCGTTGGTGAATGTGCACCGCTACGGCAACGTGCGTGAAACCGATGTCACGCTGGTGGGCGCCATTCTCCATAGCCTGGTGCCGCGCATATTCGTGGGCATTCCGCCTGCCGCGGTCGGCATCGACGACGATGCAGCAAAGATACTCTGGGACAAACTCATTGCTGCTGACCGCGCACTGGGTGTGCTGGGTGTGGAGGAGTTCACTACTGCCTGGCGCGTGGTGCTGCTACGCGTGGCGCGTAACGATGCGGTGCATCCGTTGATTGGCGGTTACGCCAGCCGGTTGCTGTATGACGCCGGCATGATCGAGCTTGAAGAGCTGACCCGCTTGCTCGCCATGACATTGTCGCTGGGCAACGTACCC
>JANMUE010000378.1:0-1537 GCA_031391205.1 Lysobacterales bacterium
TCGCGTTTCAGGCCGTAGTGATTCAGCACCTCATCGACCGCAGTCTGTTTCTTTCGAACGTAGTCCGCATCATCCGTCTGTTCGATGACTGCGAGCGTTGTGATGACTTCAGCGGGCACAATATCCGCGAGAAGCTGACCCCGAAATGCCACGCTAGGCGCATTGGCGAGACGCAATTCCTCAATTGCCTTGCGTGCCGTGGACAACAGGTATTCCTTGCCGCCACTGACAAACTGGGGATCGAGGGTGTCTTCGGTGAACGGCAGATAGATGATGGGCCTGGCGGTCGCGGCAACGGCTCGCCATTGTTTTTTCTTGAGCAGTGCATTGTCGAACGCCGGGAATTTCCGCCCGTAGACTTTCAGCTGCTCGCCGTCTTTGGAAAAAGCGAACATCAGGCGTTCGGCGCCCGTTCCCTTGATGTGCCGTGCCTGAATTCCCGGTGTGCGCACGATGAAGGAAATAGGTTTTCCGCCGGGGCTCCATTTAACCGGAGGACGGGGGATCTCGATGTGTGCAATGGTCCACGCCTGCTTCGCCTCGCTCCACAGGGCAAACACCACCGGACGGCCACGCAGCACTTCTCGCTTGCCCTTGCCGGTGAATACATACTCAAGTTCGACATCGCGAAGCAGGGCTCTCGCTGCGGAGACGTGATTGTTGATCACTTCGTGGCGTTCGGGAGCGCGACCCTGAACGACCACCTCCTCAAGCTTATCCGGAGATGCTTCGGCCGGAGGTTCTGATTCGGCAACGGCAAGCGGAACTTCCCCCTCGTCCGTGGTTGGGGCTGCTTCCTCCGCGCGGAGCGAGTCCTGCACCGGGGCGTCTTGGTCTTCGCGAGGAACAGATTCTTCCCCGACGTAGACAGGCTCTCCTTCATCGAAGCCGCCCCCCGTCGTCGCACATCCTGCGAAGAACAGGAAAACAGGGACCAGGAGGAATGTTGCTGCTCGGCGTATGTAGCGAATTGTCATACGACAGCGTAGCGGACTTGGATCATTGAATCTCAGGGTTTTAGTTCAAGCGGTCTTCGAGGAGGCCGGTTCATGGAACGGACAACTTCGCCCTAATTAAGTGCGTCCTGATCGCGCTGCGGTTGCAAGGTGAGATAGAAGCCATTGCGGTAATTTACCTGCCTCATGGCTTGCAGGCGCATGGACATGCGCAGGTACGCGCTCGTTGCCGCAGGAACAGCAGGATAGCTTGCGGACATTCGCAGCGCTGGAAGCGGAGTTGGAGAAAGACGATGATTTGCAGAGTTAGGGAAGCTCTGATCAATTGTCGTTTCGAGCGTAGCGAGAATTCATTCTTTACTTGAACGTATTGCACATCAAGCGCTTGTAGGATTTCTCCCTGCGGTCGAAATGACAGATACGGAATTATCATCCTCTCTGCATCTTCAACAGCGTTTCGATATCCATCGTCTCTGCATAACGCTTGAGCTCGGCGGTCTTGCTCAGCGCCCCATACATGGCCATGCGATCAGCCAATTCATTGCCTTCGGTACCGACGTGCGCGGCAACGTGGGTGAGGG
>JANMUE010000381.1:0-1302 GCA_031391205.1 Lysobacterales bacterium
CGAACGCGCGCACGCTCGTGGAACAGACGATTGGGCGTGGTCTCCGTCTGCCTTACGGCAAGCGGACGGGTGTCCTGGCGGTCGACCGCCTGACCATCGTGGCCCACGACAAATTCCAGGAGATCGTCGAGGAGGCCAACAAGCCGGACTCCGCCTTCCACCTGCGGGCGGTCGAGATGGATGTCGATGCACTGACGGAAAAAACGGCGACTGTGGTGTCGCAGTCGCTGCTCGCAAGCAAGCTCGGGCTCAAGCCGGCCCATTTGACGGACAGTACGACAGTGGCCGGCGCAGATGAGAAGCCGGCGTTTGCCAAGCCCGAGGATCAAAAAGTGGCGCAGATCACCTGGGAAGTGATCCGCACGCTGGAGAAACAGCCCGATTCAGTGCCGACGGTCGAACACCTCAAGAAGCCCGAAGTCCAGGCGGCCATCATCAAGGCCGTCACCGAGCAGTATCAGCCGGCACAGCTTGAACTGGGGGGCGTTGGCGAATTACCGGATATCGCGGCAGTAGTGGCGTTGACCACCAGTATCGCCGTGCAGGGGACCATCAATATCCCACGCATTCAGGTTGTGCCTCGTGGGGAGGTCAAGTCCGGATTCAAGCCATTCAAGCTGATGTTGGGTGCTTTGACGTACTCACCGGTGTCGGAGGAGTTGTGGGTGCAGATGTTGAGAACCAAAGAGCGCGAGGTCATTAGCTTGGGCAAGGGCGGCTATGTAGAGGCTCGGCTTGAGGACTACATCGTCAGGGCATTGATGAACTTCGATGATGTGTCCTATGACGAGCATGCGGACATGTTGTATGACTTGGCCGCGCAGGCGGTGGCGCACCTGAGAAGCTATATGTCGGAAGACGATACCCGCAAGGTTCTACAGTGTTACGAAAAACCAATTGCGGAATTCATCTACGTACAGATGCAGAAACACTACTGGGAAGAGGTGACGGATTATGACGTGAAGGTCAGTGCGGGATTCACCGAACTGAAATCCAGCGCCTACTCGCACGTAGCGAAGGAGCCCGACGCGAACTACCTTGTTTCACCGTCAGACAAAAGCAACATGACCAAGTACCTGTTTGGTGGTTTCAAGCGGTGTCTGTATTCCGTACAGAAATTTGATTCGGATTCGGAACGAGTGCTGTCGGTGATCTGTGATCGCGACGCACAGCGGTGGTTCAAGCCCGCCAAAGGCCAGTTCCAGATTTTCTATCGCAATGGGGCGGACCACTCCGAATACCAGCCGGACTTCGTTGCCGAGACCGGCGACATGATTTACATGCTGGAACCGAAAATGAAGA
>JANMUE010000383.1:0-1606 GCA_031391205.1 Lysobacterales bacterium
GGGTACGCGATGATTCGTGACTTCAAGACACGAATCTATTGCCGCGAAACCGGTTACTCGCCGAGGGAGGTTGACGCGGTGGATCCCCTTTGGATTGCGCGTATCGACGAGTTCTTTCGAAAGTGCTCGATACTTCCTCCAGCGGGTGACCCTTCAGAATACTCAGCTGCGTTTGAGGTGGTATATCCAAACGAGAGTCACAGGCGCCAGTACATCGACGACGCCATAAGCAAGGGCACGGCGGATTCAATGGGTCGATGCAACACCATCTGATCTACTTTAGATTTGGAGGTGTGTATGGCGCAGATGGGACGCCCTGGACTGTCAGCCGGGCAGAAGGCGGAGTTGTGGAATCGATGGAAGCAAGGTCAATCGCTGAGTGAGATTGGTCTGGCGCTGGGCAAGCATGCGGCATCGATTTTCGGCGTGGTTGCCCGGTACGGTGGCATCGCACCTGCGAATCGACAACGCTCGCGACTGTCGTTAACCCTTGCCGAGCGAGAAGCCATTTCCCGAGGGATTGTTGCAGCGACTCCCATACGGAAAATTGCCAAGGCAATTGGACGATGTCCCTCGACCGTGAGCCGAGAAATTTCACGCAATGGTGGGCTGGCCAAGTATCGTGCTGCAGAAGCTGACTCCCAGGCGTGGGATCAGGCGCGACGACCGAAGCCCTGTCTGCTGGCAGGCTATGCGCCACTGCAGCGTGCTGTCGCCAGTAAACTCCAGCTGGAGTGGTCGCCCGAGCAGATTGTCGGTTGGCTTAGGGCACAGTATCCACATGATGAGCGCATGCGCGTGTCTCACGAAACCATCTACCGTAGCTTGTTCATCCAGGCCCGAGGTGTCCTGAAAAAGGAGCTGATTAGTCATCTGCGTACTCGACGGGTTACGCGCCGTTCAAAACTGGCCAGTACGGAAGGTCAGCCACGCGGACAAATCGTTGACGGCATCTCAATCCGTGAGCGGCCTGCAGAGATTGACGACCGCGCCATTCCGGGCCACTGGGAAGGGGATCTCATCACGGGTTCAAAGAACAGTCACATTGCCACGCTGGTGGAGCGTCATTCGCGCTATACCCTATTGGTGAAAGTGAATGGTAAAGACACGGTTAGCGTGGTTACGGCATTGACCAAGCAAGTCAAGAAGCTACCGATGGTGCTGCGCCGGTCACTGACCTGGGATCGTGGTACCGAGCTGGCGCAGCACAAGCACTTTACGATGGCAACGAAGGTACAGGTTTACTTCTGTGATCCGCGAAGCCCTTGGCAGCGCGGCACGAATGAAAACACCAACGGCTTGCTCCGGCAGTACTTTCCAAAAGGTACAGAGCTATCCCAATACACTCAAGCTGAGTTGAACAAGATTGCTTTACGGTTAAACCAACGGCCCCGAAAGACCTTGGGGTTCTGCACGCCTGCGCATAAACTTGCAGCCAGTGTTGCGGCCACCAGTTGAACCTACAATCGCTTTTTTTAAAATGTCGCGCTCTTCTTTGACCTGCTCAAGCTCACGCTTCAAGCGGGCATTCTCTGCCGACATCCCGCTGCCACGACCCTGGCCAGGAAAAGCATCCTCTTTCTTCTCCGCGTACTGGTTACGCCAG
>JANMUE010000390.1:0-2556 GCA_031391205.1 Lysobacterales bacterium
TTCGACGAGGAAGCGCACAAACTCTCTGGTATACGCTGGCTGGCGCAGGGCACCATCTACCCCGACGTGATCGAGTCCGCTGGTTCCAAGACCGGAAAGGCGCACGTGATCAAGTCACACCACAATGTCGGTGGCCTGCCCGAACACATGAAACTCAAGCTGGTCGAACCGCTGCGCGAACTGTTCAAGGATGAAGTACGCCGAATCGGGGTTGAACTGGGACTGCCGCGCGACATGGTGTTTCGCCATCCGTTCCCCGGGCCCGGTCTGGGCGTGCGTATCCTCGGCGAAGTTACCCCCGGGGCGGCGCATCTGCTGGCGCAGGCAGATGCCATCTTCATCGAAGAGCTGCGCAAATGGAATCTCTACGATCGCGTCAGTCAGGCGTTCGCCGTATACCTGCCGGTGCGTTCGGTCGGTGTCGTCGGCGACGCACGTGCCTATGAGCCGGTGATCGCCTTGCGTGCGGTCGAGACCATCGACTTCATGACAGCGCACTGGGCACACCTGCCTTACGACTTTCTCGATCACGTATCACGCCGCATCGTCAATGAGCTGCGCGGTATCTCACGTGTGGTCTACGATATCTCCGGCAAGCCACCGGCGACGATCGAGTGGGAGTGAGGGGGCCACGACGCGGCGGAATTTTCTTTAACGCAGTCAGAGCGTTGTGGGTTTTGTCGATCACCGCAGGCACAATGGATCTCGGCCACGATGGCAGTGCTGAACCGCGGGTCGAGTTTCCCGGCCTCACGCCCAGCGACGAAATCGCATGCCTATGGGTGTCGAACGGGCCTTAGGCGCCGCGCGGAAATAGCTTTCGCAGACTGCGCAGGACGGTCATCCGCCTGCAAGGCACGCAAAGTGAAGCTTGGTCGTCGGACTAGGTACGCTTTGTGCAACGATGCGGGCGAGCGAAAGGAGCAGCAAGGGAACCTCTGAACAAGTTCGGAGCCCAGATAGCCCCCTGAGTCAGGGGGCGAGCAACCGCAGGTTGATCAGCTCCGCTGTTGAAAACCAGGGTGTGGCAAACGTTAACCCGTAGAGCGAAGACGAAGTGGTGACTTATTCGGACCTTCCCAAGATGTACACGTTATTTTCGCGCGATGCCTTAACCCGTCAGCTGCCTTATCAGTCGAAAATGAAGTGGGAGTAGGACGAGTGTCCGACCAGCAGGTTCTTCCTGGATTCGAGGTGGCAAAGCCCACAAAACCGCGTCGATCGATGCCGCGTTTCAGACTATTCTTTGCGTTGTTTCCGGAAGTGGGTGAGGCCGCAAAAATTTCGGCGCTGGGCATGCAGTTGCGGACGCAGAACCTGTTGAGCGGCAAGCCGTTGGCGGCGCATCGTCTGCATGTCACCTTGCATGATCTCGGCGGATACGAGGCGGTGCCCGATGAACTTGTCGCCGCCGCCATACGCGTGGCAGCGACCATTTCCGTGGCATCGTTCGATGTGGTGTTCGATCAGGTAATGAGTTTCCCTGGCAGTGGCGCCTATGTGCTTTGCGGCGACGCGGGCACCGAAGCCGCCAGCGCATTCAGGCAACAGTTGGGTGTGGCGATGGGAGAGTCTGATATTCGTTGGAGTACGGCTTTCAAGCCGCATATGACACTGCTGTACGATCCGATGACGATCTTGCCGCAGGCTATTGAGCCAGTGCGCTGGCACGTGGCCGAGTTTGCGTTGGTGAAGAGCCATGTTGGCAAGACCGTGCATGAAATTCTCGGCCGCTGGTCACTGGCCGCCGGCGGCAATGCGACTCGGCCAGCGCGCGGCCAGCCTCGAAGCATAGAAGCCGAATTGCACAAGGTGTCCGGCAACGACGATCAAATGCAGCAGGAGATCGATGCCGCCTGGATGCAGCGGGCGCTGGAAATGGCCAGTCGCGCGCAGCACGATGACGACGAAGCCCCAGTGGGTGCGGTGCTGGTGGCTGCCGATGGCGCGCTGCTTGCCGAAGGTTGGAACCGTAATCGTGGCGACTGCGATCCGACTGCGCACGCCGAGATCGTCGCGATGCGCCACGCCGGTCTGGCGCTGGGCAATCATCGGCTGATCGGCACCACGCTGTACGTGACGCTGGAACCCTGCGCGATGTGCGCGATGGCGATGGTGCATGCGCGTGTCGCGCGTGTGGTGTATGCGGCCAGCGATCCAAAGACGGGCGCAGCCGGCAGCATGTTCGATCTGTTGCAGGCGCCACAGCACAATCACCGCGTGGAAGTGCAGGGTGGTGTGCTGGCGGAAGCCGCGTCGCAGATGCTCACCGACTATTTCCGGGCCAAGCGCCGCCGCATCAAGGTGTCGGTCGAGTCCGATCCGCAGGAATGAACACGCAGGCTGCGGCGATCAGCGTGATCACCTGAGTCCACAGCAAGTAGCGTGCTTCGGTGGCGCTGGCAATCAATGTCAGCGGCAGCGCGTACGCCCTGGCCGAGGCGCATAGACTGTCCTTGCGTTGCAGCGCCTCGCCTGAGGGACTCACTCGAAGTAGGATGGCGTGTTTGAGCGCCGCGTAGCGACGGGTATGTGGGTGCACGATACCCAAATTAG
>JANMUE010000411.1:0-2726 GCA_031391205.1 Lysobacterales bacterium
GAGCAAGAGCTTCGCGGCTCACGCCGTTCCTACATTTCCCGAGCCGGAGCTTCGCGGCGGGACGCCGCTCCCACCGTATGTCGTTGGAGGATTGCGGCGGGACAGTTTATTCCAACGTAAACCACTGCACCTCGACGCGACGATTGAGGTCGCTGTCGCTACCGGCGGGTTCTTCCCAGCCGCGGCCGACCATCTCGATGCGATCGCTGGCGATGTTCGGATATTTCTTCAGCAGCGCATCACGCACCGCCTGCGCACGCTGCCGCGACAGCTCCATCGCATTCAGCGCCATGCTGCGCACCAGCGCCTGGCCGCCCTGTTTTTCGAATTCGGCAACGCGTGCATTGTCGACGTGACCGCGCAGCACAACCACCGATCCCGGGCTGACCTGAAGGAATCCCTTGATGGTTTCGACGTACTCCTGGTTTTCCTTGGCGTCGCGATCGAGTACTGAGGAATTGGGCTCGAAGAAGAATCGGATGTCCTTGCTGAGCAGGGCGTCGCCTTCCAGCGACACGCCGCCGCGGGTCTTGATCGGCGCGATCGCGATGGTCTGATTGGCGAATTCGGGTTTGCTGACCAGGGCAGTCAGGAATTGATTGTCGACGAAGCGCGCCGGATCGGCCGGGTTCTTGATGATGCGGCCATAAGCCAATACAGAAGACTGGAAGATGCCCTGGAACGAACCTGCCGCGTCGATGGTGCCTTCGAAGAAGGCGCGATTTTCCGGAAGGTTGGAGAGGTGCACCTTGCTGAGTTCGTCACGGGTTTCCTCTTCGGTCCATTTGAACGCATTGGCTACGACACCGATGTGCTTGGCCTGCTCATCGCGCAGACGACGATTACCCTCGAGCAGCCCATGCACCAGGCCACGGGTCCACTCCGGTTTGGCCTGCGCAAAGCCTTTGTTGACCAGCAACAGGTCGGCAATGATCAGCAGGTTGCGATTCGAGACCAAAGCCTTGGCCTTGCCCGCGGATGCGTCAACGACTTCGTCGGTACGCGGCGCCCAGCCGACGCAGCCGTTCAGCCGCGCATTTCCGGTTTTCAATTCATGCTCATAAGCATCGCAGGCAACGAAGGCGTCTTCATAAAACACCAGTCCGAGCTCACCCACTCCCGGCCGTGCATCCAGATCGCGCAGCACCTTGACCGGCACACCGGCCTCGGAGGCCAGATAGCGGATGAAGAACTCGCTCTCGTTGAACTGCGAGGCGGCCAGCACCTTGTCCTTGAGCTGATTGATGCTGCTGATACCGGAATCGACGACGACCATGTCGGCACCGCGCGAGAAGCCGATCTGCGCCGGCACTACAATCTCGAACTGGCGGCCGAGCACGGCCAGCACGTCGGCCGTAGTCACCGATGCAGCAATGCGTCCGTTGTTGAGCTTGGACCAACCCTCTTCCTCATTCAGCGCCAGGCGTACCTGGAAGCCGTAATTCTTGGCGAAGAACGAATCCGGATTCGCTTGCAATCCACCATTGGCGACGATCAGTCCGGCGTAGCCGGCGTATTCGCTGATGTCGACGTCGATGATGCCGTCCTTGGGCACATACGGGGCCGCCGCTTCCAGTTGCGGTGTGCCATCCACCGGCTCGATCGGTTCCGGCGCATCGCCATCGACCACGGTCGCGTCGGTTTTTACTGTGCTGATCTGCGTCGCATCGCTGGCGGGTTTTTCATCGCCTTTCTTCATGTCGCGAAACGCCAACCAGCCGCCCATGCCGAGCAGGCCGATGACGAGCAGGAAGGTGATGAACTTGCCGGCGCCGTTGCCACGCTGCCGCGAGCGAAGCTGAAAACTCATCATTGCGTCTCTCCTTCTTTGAGTACCGAGTGTCGCGTATTGCCGCTGAGCACACGCTGCGGCAAGTGTTGATAATCCGTGGTTTCAAATACGCCCAATAGATCGCGCTGATTGTTCAGCCAGCGATTGGCCTCGTTGAACGAAGCTGCCAGCGCGTCCAGCGAGCTGCCGATGCTGCCTTCGTCGGTTGCGAGCAGCGCTTGCTCGCGAATCAACGAAATCTGCTGATCGATGCGGCTGAGCTCGGCCTCGACGTGTTCGAGACGATTGTCGGCATTGGTATGCGCTTCCTGGCGCTGATCGATGACGGCGACCTGCTGTTCCAGGCTGCGGCGCAGCTCGGCAGCGATCTGGGTCGACGTCAATCGCTTGCGGATTTGCTCCTCCTGCGCAGCGAGCTGAGCGCGCTCCTGCTGCGCCGTCTGTACCACGCGCGCGATTGCCTGGCGTGCCGCGAGCAGGCGCAGATGCAGCCAGACCAGTTGCTCCAGACTATCGGCGTGCGTGGACATCATCGGCGAGGCTTTCAGCGTCATCAGGATTTCACGCGCTCGCGCCTCGACCTGCTGATGGCGGCGCTGCTCTGACGGCGCGAGCTTGTCGAGGAAATCGCGATAGCGCCGATCAATGGGATCTTCGATCTGATGCTTCTGCAGGCTTTCGGCATCGACGACATTGCGAAAGCGTTTGCTGCCCGACAAGGCCGCCAGATACGCCACTTCCAGGCCGGCGCCCAGCAGCCAGAATCCTGGCGTCAGAAATACACCGAGCAGGCCGAACGCGGCCAAGCCAAACCAGTTCGGCGGAATCGGCATACCGAAGGGCTTGGCGTTGAATGCAGCCATCAGATAGGACGGCTTTTGCGCGTTCACAAGCCGCACACCAGCGAGCGGGAGTACGGGCGCTCATGTGGGTC
>JANMUE010000421.1:0-4886 GCA_031391205.1 Lysobacterales bacterium
AGCGCGAAACCGCAAACGGCCAGACGCTGGAGCGCTACTACCTCAGCAGCGATGTGCTGCTCACCGTGCAGAACGGCAGCAGAAGCCTGAACTACCTGCACAGCGACCGCCTCGGCAGCCCGGTCAGCATCACCGGCAAGACCGCCAGCGGCCCGATGGAAATGAAAGAGCACCGCGGCTTCGACGCCTTCGGCAAAGCCCGCGACGGCCAATGGGGCAACAGCACTCAGGGCAAGCTCTATCCCAGCACCATGCACCGAGCCGCTGCGCGTTTGCGTCTGGATTGAATGACGATTGACAAGGCGCTGCTGGAAAATATTTGTTGTTCATCCATACAATTTGTGGTCGACTTACCCGTTGACCAAAATTCAGCGGCGCGAATCGTTCGATCTTTATTCTGTCGTTTTTTGAGCTCTGCCATGCGTATTATGATTTCAGCGCTTCTTGTTGCAGCAGCCGGTACGATTGCGGCCAAGCCTCCGCTGCTGACTGATCTGATCAGGCACCATCGTTTCGACTCGATTCAACTTTCGCCGACTGGCGAATACATCGCGGCTACCGTTCCCCATGGTCGGCGACGTGTACTCAGTATTCTGAATTTGGCGACTATGGAAGGCCAAGCGGTGTCTGGCGGCGCAGCATCGTATGTAACCGACTTCCATTGGACCAACGATCGTCAAGTGGTTTACTCGCTTGCCACCAAGCACGGGCGTTACGCGCAGCCAATCGCTACAGGAGAGTTGATGGTCGTTGAAGTCGGCGCCAAGACTCCGCGCTACGTGTTTGGCTACCGCGCTTCGAGGATGCGCGATACTGTGGGAAAGGGATTTGACGACGGCTTTTCTTCGGCGCGGGTAATCGACACGCTGCCCAATGATGACGACAGCATAATCCTCGAAGTGCGTCCATGGGAGGCGAAGGATCGAGGCAACACGACGGTCTGGGAAATCAATCTCGAAACCGGGACAAGAGTTTTTCTGACGCTCGCCCCGCTTAGTTCCAGCGTACTTACGGACAATGCCGGGGTGGTGCGCTTGGCGATCGCACCTCTAAAGGATGGGTCGCACATCGGTGCGTTCTCATTCGACGCGAAAAAGCTCCACTGGTCCCGCGTTGTCGACAAGAGCGGCACCAACATTCCAATGAATCCCATTCAATTTGCGGCAGACAATGCGCACGTTTACGCGATTATGTCGCGTGCGTCCGGTCCGGACGGGTTGTTTGATGTGGATTTGGACAGTGGTGAAAGCAAGCTATTGTCGATGCACGAAGTGGCGGACCCCGGTTTGATTCAGTTCACCCACAGCGCTCCGATACAGCTGCTCGCTGTCACCTACGATCATGGAAAGCCGGAGATTGAAGTTCTGCTGCAGGATCATCCGGAGGCTGTATTCCTGCGAACCTTGGCTCGCTCGTTTCCACATCATCAAGTGAGCATCGTTAGCGTGACTCGCGATGGAAAGAAGATCCTCGCCCGCGTTTCGAGTGATCGCAATCCTGGCACCTATTACCTATACGATGCCGCGAATGGCAACAAGTTGACGGTGATTGCGGATGTAGCGCCGTGGCTACAAGGTACCGACTTGCCGAGCCGAACCGGAATCAGTCTGCGCGCCAAGGACGGGCTGAATTTGCACGGGTATTTGACATTGCCACCTGATAAACCGAGGAAGAATCTACCAATGGTGGTCGTGCCGCATGGTGGGCCCATCGGCGTTGCTGATCAGGCTGCTTACGATATCGACGCGGCGATTCTGGCATCGCATGGCTACGCTGTACTTCAGATCAATTTTCGTGGCTCTAGCGGGTATGGAAGCGCTTTCCTTCGGGCAGGTTTCGGTACCTGGGGACGGGAAATGCAGGATGATGTCACCCAGGCAACTCGATGGGCGATCGAGCAAGGCTACGCAGATGGCGACCGTGTTTGCATCTACGGCGCAAGCTACGGCGGCTATGCCGCGTTGATGGGTGTTGTGCGTGAACCAACGTTGTATCAATGCGCGATCGGCAGTTCGGGTGTATACGATCTGAAGTTGATGAAGACTCGCGGCGAAATCAAGGAAACGATTTTCGGACGGGCTTACCTTGATGAAGCGCTCGGAACCGACGGGCCAGAGTTGACGGCCCGATCGCCCATCACGCATGCAGGCAAGATCAAGGTGCCGGTGATGCTGGTGCATGGCGGCGAAGATGAGCGTGTGCCCATCGAGCACGCCAAGCGGATGAGGCGAGCTCTACAGAACGCGGGCAACAAGCCCGAATGGATTTACCAGCCTCGAGAGGGGCACGGATTCCACGAAGAAAAGAACATGCTCGAAATGTATACGCGGATGCTTGCGTTCCTGGACAAGCACATCGGACACTGAGGCGTTTCCCGTGCAGTCGAAGCAATGCGCGCCGGAGGAAACGTTGCTTTTCAGGTCCGACAGGTCCCAGGGACGTAGGGCGCAATATCATTTGCGCCGCATTGAAACTTCCACGCAGCGTGATAGTGCGGAAACCCATGCGGCGCAATGCCCTATGGTTATTGCGCTATGGCGAGCGCGCCGGTCTTGTCGATGCGCACGCACGCAATGTCTACGACGAAGCCAGCGGCTGGATGCTGGCGCAGGAACGTAGGGCGCAGTAACCGTGGCACTGCGCCGCATTGACTATTCGATCACAACGTTGAGCGTGACAACACAAGCAAGTGTAACGATAGCAAGCACTTCGCCCACCCCAAATCCAAGGAAGGTAACGCCCAATGATTTATGCGATCTCAACCACGCCAGTGAGCTTCGGCCGAGAGAACCCCAAGCGGATATCTTTGCAACAGTGCTGTTCCGTCGTGCATCTATTCCTTCTCGCTTTCGCCAGTCTGTTCGCGGGCAATCAGGCTGCTGCGAAGTCGCCTTCGCTGGATGATCTGCTTCGCGACTGGAAGGTGATGGACGCCAGGCTGTCTCCGAATGGGGACTATCTGGCGATTACGGTGCCGAACAAGGAAGGCAAGATCATTCTCGGGATCATTCCGATTGCCGACCCTAAAGCGCTTCAGACGGTAGGGGTTCGCGGTCCGGGGGAGATGGTCGATGCGTTCGACTGGGTCAGTCCCAGCCGAATTGTGTTCTCTGTTGCCCGCAAGGTGGGTGGGGCGCAGTTGAAGCCGCAGGCAACGGGTGAACTCTGGGCGGTGAATGCGGATGGGTCGAACTTGCTGGTGCTCAACAGTTGGCGCGGGGATTCGAAAACCGATTCGCGCTTGAACAAGAACACGGCGCAGCGTACGTTCGCTTTTGTTCTCGATACCTTGCGCAGCGACGACGAGCACATCTTGATGTACACGACGCCGGTCGAGGTGGGAGGCGATGGTGCGCATGCTGTGCTTTATCGGGTCAATGTCGTCAAGGGATCGCGCAAGCGCATCGGCTTTGGACCGTTACGAAACGCGCAGTTTCTGGCTGATGCCGCCGGACAGGTTCGTGTGGCCTACGGTTACGACCTCGACAACACCACCAAAATCTATACGCGGCCGTCGGATGCCGCGGAATGGACTTTGATGCATGACCAGAACAGCGACGGATTCGCTGCGTATCCGATCGCGTTTGCGGGAGATGATCAACATGTCTACGTCGAGCGCGACTACGCCCAGGGGCCGGATGCGCTGATGCGCTTGAGTCTTGGGGACGGTACAACCAGCTCGTTCCTTCGCGACGCGCTCAGCGATCCGTTGCAGTACTAAGCTACCGCCGATGGCAGCGATCTGTATGGCGCGTTGTTCGATGCGGGCGTACCGGAGGTGGCCACCTTCGACGAGTCGAAAGAAGCGAATCTTTTGGACGCGCTCAAGAAGCAGTTCACCGGCTCGCTGGTCGAGATCGTCAATTTCAGCGACGACGGCAATTTTGCGTTGGTATCGGTCAGTAGCAGCACCCATCCCGGCGAGTTCTTCCGGCTCAATCTCGCTACGCGCAAGCTGGAGTTTCTGATCAGTCGCGCCGCCTGGCTTGATGGCAATCTACTATCGGCCAAGCGCCCGGTGCAATTGAAAGCGCGGGACGGCACGCCGTTGCATGGCTACTTGACGTTGCCGAGGGGCGGGGGCGGCAAGCTCGCGCCCATGGTGGTCTGGGTGCATGGGGGGCCGCATGGACCGCGTGATAGTGGCGACTACGAATCAGACGTGCAGATTCTGGCATCGGGCGGCTATGCCGTTCTGCAGGTCAATTACCGAGGTTCAGGCGGCTATGGCTCGGCGTTCCTGACGGCAGGTTATGGCCGCTGGGGTACGCTGATGCAGGATGATGTGACCGATGCCACACGGTGGACCATCGAGCAGGGCATTGCCGATCCGAAACGCATCTGCATTGGCGGCGCCTCGTATGGAGGATATGCCGCCTTGATGGGGGCGGCGCGTGAGCCGGACCTTTATCGCTGCGCCATCAGCTATGTAGGCGTGCACGATCTGCGCATGATGTTTACGCGCGGCGATATTCCCGACAGCAGTTACGGTGAGTCGTACTTGAAGAAGGCGCTGGGCAACGACATGGACGCGCTTTATCGGCGCTCACCGGTGTCCCAGGCGGGCAACATCAAGGCCGCGGTATTCATCGCAGCCGGTGGCATGGACGAGCGCGTGCCGCCGGCGCATGCCAAGGCAATGAAAGCAGCGCTGGATGAGGCGAAGCACCAACGCTACGAGTATTACGTGGAGCCGCGCGAGGGCCATGGTTTCTACGATCTGGATAATCGGCGCAAGCTTTACGACGGCATACTCAGGTTTCTGGAGAAACACATCGGGTCCAGGTAATGGGTTAAGGACCATGCCGAAGCGGATGTAGGCTGGCGGTGAGCGCAGCGAACGCCAGCGGATAGGCAATTCTGCTGGGGTTCGCTGCGCTCACCGC
>JANMUE010000459.1:0-11293 GCA_031391205.1 Lysobacterales bacterium
CGAGCCGGCTCCGCTGTTGTAGGTCGGAGGCTTGCTCCCGACGCATTTGGCCGAATCAAAAAAGCGTCGGGAGCAAGCCCCCGACCTACAACAGCGTGGGCGGCTCGCGCTAATCTTCGCGGATGACGACGACGAATTTCCTACTGAATGGCGCCAGCGTGGCGCTGGATGGCACCGAGCCTACCGAGTCCCTGCTGCGCTGGCTGAAGCGTCAGCGCTTGACCGGCACCAAGGAAGGCTGCGCCGATGGCGACTGCGGCGCCTGCACAGTGGCTCTGGTCGAGCGGGACGCGCAGGGGCGTGTGCAATTTCAGGCCACCAACAGCTGTCTGCTACCGATGGGCGCCCTGCCCGGCCGTGAGGTCTTCACGGTCGAAGCGCTGGCTGTGGGGGATGAACTGCACCCGGTGCAGAGTGCACTGGTCGAATGCTCGGGTTCGCAATGCGGCTATTGCACACCGGGCTTCGTGATGAGCCTGTTCGCCGGATATTACAACGGCGAACTCAACGACGAAACCACCGAGGGCAATCTCTGCCGCTGCACCGGCTACCGGCCGATCCGCGAAGCCACGCAGCGCATAGCGCATCAGCGCTATGACCGCGATCGTTTCCATGATGTGCTGGCGGCACCGCGAGCGGACCTGTCCAGTGCGCGGGTGGCGGATTTCCACAATCCCATCAGTATTGACGAAGCGCTGGCATTGAAGCTGGCGCATCCGCAAGCGGTATGGATCGCCGGGGCGACCGATCTGGGCGTCAACCTCAGTCATGGTCAGACCGTAGCGCCTGCGTTTATCGCGCTCGACCGCATCGCCGAGCTCAAGGCCATCGACATCGGCGACGATGAAATCCGCATCGGCGCCGGCGTCAGCCTGACTCAGATCGAGCATTCGCTCGCCGGTCTGGTGCCGGTGCTCGATCAGATGCTGCCCTGGTTCGCGGCTCGGCAGGTGCGCAATCGCGCGACGCTGGGCGGCAATCTCGGCAGCGCCTCGCCGATCGGCGATCTGCTGCCGGTGCTGCTGGCGCTGGATGCGACGATTCACTGCGTTGGCCCGAACGGAAAGCGCGACCTGCGTGCGGACGCATTTTTTCTCGACTACCGCAAGACTGCGCGCCTTCCTGATGAGCTGATTTCCGCGATCACCTTGCCGCGGCCGCATGATCTGATGAGCGCCTCGTACAAGGTTGCAAAACGGCAGACTGATGACATCAGCATCGTCGCGGCAGTGTTTGCTCTACGACTTAATGCCCAAGGTAACGTGGAGGATGCGCGCCTCGCCTACGGTGGCGTTGCCGCGATACCCATGCGTGCCGTGCAGACCGAAGCGCTGTTGATCGGGCGCAAGCTCGATGCCGACACCGTCATCGCGGCAACAGCACAGTTGGAAACCGAATTCAGTCCACTCAGCGATCACCGCGCCGATGCCGATTATCGGCGCAGGCTCTGCGGCAGCCTGTTCGCGAAGTTCGTCGCGGAGCACGCGCCATGATCCGCCTGCACGAAAGCGCCATCGGCCACGTCACCGGGCGTGCTCTCTATGCCGATGAGCAGCATGAACCCGTAGGACAGCTCAGTGTGCATCCGGTGCAGGCGCCGCATGCGCATGCGCGTTTCTCTGGCATCGACTGCGCTGCGGCCCTGGCCATTGCCGGTGTGCATGCGGTGCTGACTGCCGCGGATATTCCTGGCGAAAACAACACGGGCCCGATCCTGCATGATGAGCCACTGATCCCTGCCGACACCGTGCAATTCTATGGGCAGGCGGTGGCCTGGGTGGTCGCCGACAGCGAGGCCATAGCGGCGCAGGCGGCCAAGCTGGTCAAGGTGCACTATGAACCGCTGCCCGCCTGCCTGAACATCGATCAGGCCATTGCTGCTCAGGCGTTTCACCTGCCGCCGGCGCGCGTTGCCCGCGGTGATGCCGAAGCGGCTCTGCGCGCGGCACCGCAGAGCCTCGACGGCGAAGTCAGCATCGGTGGCCAGGATCATTTCTATCTCGAAACCCAGGCGAGCTGGGTCGCGATCGATTCCGAAGGCATCGTGCAGATCACCGCATCAACCCAGCACCCCAGCGAAACGCAGGCCATCGTTGCGCATGTGCTGGGCATTCCCGCGCACCGCGTGGTGTGCCGCTGTCTGCGCATGGGCGGTGGTTTCGGTGGTAAGGAGACCCAGGCCAATCCGTATGCGGCCATTGCTGCTTTGGCAGCGTGGCGTTGCGGTCGGCCGGTGCGTATCAAACTGCCGCGCAGCATCGACATGCAGATGACCGGCAAACGCCATCCGTTCATGGCGCGCTACCGCGTCGGCTTCGATGCCGACGGCTTGTTGCAGGCTGTTGTCGTCGATCTGTATTCCGACGGCGGCTGGAGTGCCGATCTTTCCCCACCGGTGCTGATGCGCGCCATGGTGCATGTCGACAACGCCTATTTCATTCCGCACATCGCCATCACCGGTCGCATCTGCAAGACCCATCTCGCATCGAATACCGCATTCCGCGGATTTGGCGGTCCGCAGGGCATGGTGGTCGGCGAAGAGATCCTCGATCGTGTTGCGCGTCACCTGGGCATCGATCCGGTGCTGGTGCGCGAGCGCAATTTCTATCGTGCAGGCGCGATACCAGACTGCAACCAGACTCATTACGGCCAGCCCGTTGTCGACAACCATATCGAACGTTTGTGGATGCAGCTGCGCGAGAGCAGCGAGTTCAATCGTCGTCGCAGCGAGATCGAAAAATTCAACGCGGCGCATACGCATTCCAAGCGCGGCATCGCGATCACACCGGTAAAATTCGGCATCTCGTTCAACAAGACCGAATACAACCAGGCTGGCGCCCTGGTGCACATCTATACCGACGGCAGCATCCAGCTTAACCACGGCGGGACCGAAATGGGCCAGGGTCTGCATAGCAAGATGCTGGCGGTGGCGAGCCGTGTGCTTGGAGTGTCGGTCGCACGCATCCAGATCATGGTCACCAGCACCGACAAGGTGCCCAACACCTCGGCCACCGCGGCCAGCAGCGGTTCGGATCTGAATGGCCAGGCGGTGAAGGCGGCCTGCGAAACCCTGCTGTCGCGACTGGCACCGATGGCGGCGCAGATGTTGGGCGGCGATGTTGGCGATGTGGTCTTTGCCAACGACCGTGTTTCGCTGCGCACGCAGCCGGAGTCGGGCTTCCGTTTCGAAGAGATCGTCGCATCGGCGTATCGCGCCCGCATCAGTCTGTCGTCCACCGGTTATTACCAGACACCCAGCCTGCACTGGGACGCCGTCAAGGGCTATGGCTATCCGTTCTATTACTTCGCCTACGGCGCTGGCGTCAGCGAGGTCGAAGTCTGTGGTTTCACTGGCGTGCACACGCTGCGCCGCGTCGATCTTCTGCACGATGTCGGCGACTCGCTGATCGAAGCCATCGACCGCGGCCAGATCGAAGGCGGATTCATCCAGGGCATGGGCTGGCTGACCAGCGAAGAGCTGCGCTGGAACGACAAGGGCCGTCTGCTGACTGATGCGCCCAGCACCTACAAGATTCCGACCATCGGCGACGTGCCGACGGATTTTCGCGTCGATCTGTATCGGCGCAGCGATATGCCCAGCACCGAGGTGATTTTCAACAGCAAGGGCGTGGGCGAGCCACCGCTGATGCTGGCGCTGAGTGTGCGCGAGGCGATTCGAGAGGCGGTCGCCGCGTTCGGCAACGCATCGCGCGTCGATCTCTCAGCGCCATCCACTCCCGAGGCCATCTTCAACGCCATAGAACGCGTGCGTGGACCGAAACGGGCAAGTTGAGAAACAGAATCGGAGCCATCGACGCGGTCGTTCCTGTGGAGTGGGGCAGGTTTGGGGCGCGGTTATTGGCCACCCGGGTGGCGTGGGCGACGAAGAACAGCGGCAGCAAGCTGCCGCACTCCTCAGGACGCCGCTTCCCAAGCTCGCGCGAAGACGATGTGGTGACTTATTTAGAGGTTCCCTGATTTGAACGAACGCATTTTTCAGACGCTTGCGCATTGGCTGGCCGAAGTACCGGTGGTGCTGGCCACCGTGATCGAAACCCGCGGTGCTACGCCACGCAAGGGCGGCAGCCGCATGCTTATCGGCTCCGGCCGCAGCGCCTTCAGCGTAGGTGGCGGCCTGGCCGAAGCAACCGTGATCGAGGCCGCGCGCAGTCTGCTTGACGGTTCTGTGGAATCCAGCGAGATCGCTATCGACCTCACCGGAAAACCGGGCGCAGCGGGCATCTGCGGCGGCGTGATGCGCATCGCCCTGAAAACCTGGACCGGTGCCGAAGCACAACAGCGTGCGCAGCAGGTCGCCGATCATCTCGCCGCAGGACAGCGTGTGACGCTACTGCATGCTGAATATGGGGGCGCCGAGGATCAGGAGCTCATGCCCGATCCGCGACTGCTGATCGTCGGTGGCGGCCATTGCGCGGCAGCGTTGTGCGATCTGGCGACGTTTCTCGACTACGAAATCTGGGTGCACGACGATCGTCGTGAGTTTCTGGACAGCCCGTCGTTCGCTCACGTGCACCGGCTCAGCGGCAAGGCCGCCGAATTGCGACAGGCCTTCGATACGCAGCGTGCCGTCAGCGTGGTGCTGCTCAATCGCGACTTTGTCAGCGATGTTGCCGCAATGCGCGCGATCAAAGGACTGCCGACTCATTTCATCGGCATGATGGGCAGCAAGAAACGCATCGCCACGGTGTTTGCGGCGCTGCCCGACCAGCCCGATCTGGCGACACGGGTGCGGGCACCAGTGGGGCTGGATATCGACGCCGAAACTCCACACGAGATCGCGATCAGCATTCTGGCGCAGTTGATCCAGTCAGGCGAGTGACGGGTGTGAAGCCAAGCAGACATCTACCCTAAGGTTTTTGCGCAGCCGGCGCCCTGGCTTTCCAACACCGCCGCACATTGTCTACTGCCAGACGAAAATCTTCGGCCGGAATCGATGCGGACAACACCGGCAGTTCGAAACCTTCGAACCATACGAGAAGGCTGGCCTCTTCTCGGGACAGCGATGTCAGAAGATGCCGCATGCGGGAGCGTCCGAAACCCAGGGTCTGCTCGCCCATGCGCCACTCGGCATCGTGAAACGCGCCGCTGATCATCTGCACGCCCTGGCTGGAGACGCGGGCATCAAAGGTAGCCGGTGCGAGCAGGTCGGCGACGACGTAATACTCGCCGGCGGCGACGATCCGGAAATACGGACCTTCGACATCGATATCGATGACCAGGCGCAGCTCGGTGTGCTCGAATACCGGATCGATCAAAGGCAGCGGTCTGGACACGAACAGGCAGCGCGCCGAAGCATCGATCTTTTGCCTGGACGGTCGAAACATGTCCGGTTTGATCTCGCCGACCTTGGCCAGACCGGCACGCGAACAGGGCGCATCACGGAACACCAGTTCGCCATTGGGGCCTACACAGTGGAAAATGCGGCTGCCGGCAAATGCATGCCCGCCACCGACAGCGATACAGCCGACGATCAACCCCGCAATTGCCAATCTTTTTCCACGCATTCACGCACTCTGCCATTGCCGACGGCATAATGTCAGTAGTCCAGTATCGGGAACGTGCATGAGTCTTCTATTCGGCGGTCTGTCACGATTCTTTGGGCGGCTGCGCTCACCGGTGCTGTTCACACTGATCGCGCTGCTGTTCCTATTCGATCTGGTCATTCCCGATTTCGTGCCCTTCATCGACGAAATCCTGCTCGCCGCCGGCACGGTGATGCTGTCACGCTGGAAGAAGCCGGAGCCGCCTGCCGCGCCGCAGCTGCCGCCGCCTTGATCACGCGATGCTGATCGACAGCCACTGCCATATCGACGCAGCCGAGTTCGATGCGGATCGCGCCCAGGTCATTGCTGCCGCGCGTCGCGCCACTGTTCGCGGCATCCTGGTACCCGCAGTCGACCGCGCCAGTTGGCAGCGCATCGCCGAACTGGCCGATGCTGATGCAGACATCTATCCGGCCTATGGGCTGCACCCCATGTTTCTCGATCAGCATCGTGTCGCAGATATCGACGCGTTGGCGCAATGGGTGGCAAGCCATCGCTGCGGTGCCATCGGCGAATGCGGCCTGGACCACTATGTGCCCGAACTGGATCCGGCACACCAGTTGCGCGTGCTGCGCCCGCAGCTGGAACTGGCGCACGAGCTCGGTCTGCCCGTCATCCTGCATGCGCGCCGTGCACTCGACCCACTGCTGGCCGAAATCAAACGTGTGGGCCGCCTGCGCGGCATCGTGCACAGCTTCGCCGGCAGCAGCGAACAGGCGAGGCAATGGTGTGCGCAGGGATTTCTGCTTGGCTTCGGCGGACCGGTGACCTACGAACGTGCGGCACGACTGCGGCGTGTCGTGGCCGAACTGCCTACCGAGCATCTGGTGCTGGAAACCGATGCGCCGGATCAACCACTGCAAGGCCGGCAGGGGCAGCGCAACGAACCACAGTTCCTGGTGGATGTGCTGACCTGTGTCGCCGCGTTGCGCAATGCCGACCCTCAGTCGCTGGCGGACGTGACCACGCGCAATGTGCTCAACCTGATTGGCCTGCCCGCGTCCAAGCTGTAGGGCAAGCGTGTCGCTTGCCTCCTCAAAGGCGCGGAATTGTTGAGATAGCAAGCCGCACGCTTGCCCTACAACGCACACCGGAAACGGCTCATCCGCTGCAGCCCACAAGATTCATCAAAGCACGAAACGCTCGGTCAGCGCGTCCACCAACCGACCGTGTTCCCCGACGATGCGATTCACGTCTTCCTGATCGGCATGCCATTGTGGCTCCTGCGCTGCAATTTCCAGCGCCCGCCCGATCTGCGACAGCACGTTGGCACCGATGTTGGCGGCTGTCGATTTGACACTGTGGGCGGCGCGGCGTACGCCTTCGGCATCGCCTGCATCCATGGCAGCCTGAAGCTCCACCAGTAAACGCCGCGAGTTTTCGAGATAGGTACGCACCAGGCGTGTGGCCAGTCCTGGCAGGCCTTCCGCTTCCATACGCCGCAATTCATCGAGTCGCGTCCAATCCACTGCCGGAACTTTGGGTTGCGTGCTCATGCCAAGGTCTCCGCTTCGAGTGCATCCGCACCTGAAACTGCCTGCTGCACTGCCGGCGCCTCCAACAATTTTTCTATAGCGCGTCCTACCGCCGCCATCGCGAATGCGGCGGTCACGTGCATCGCCGCGCCCAGGCCACCGCCGCAGTCAAGTTTGCCGGCCTCGCCCTCGGGCCGGGTGCCACAGACACTGCCATCGGCCTGCGGATAGCGTACGTTCTCCAACGAATAAACCGCCGATACGCCGAAATAGCGATCGCGATTGCGCGGAAACCCGAACTCACCACGCAATTTCTTGCGGATCAGACTGAGCATGGCGTCATGCTCGGTGCGGCTGAGGTCGCGAACCTGGATGCGGGTGACGTCGCTGCGTCCACCCGCTGATCCCGATACCACCAGCGGCAGCTTGCGGCGCCGGCACCAGGCAATCATCTCGACCTTGGTACGAAAAGCATCGCAGGCATCGATCACCAGATCGTAGCCGCGATCGAGCAGGCGCGGCATATTCGCCGTCACCAGAAATTCTGCGATTTCGTCGACCTGCAACTCCGGATTGATGGCACGCAGGCGCTCTGCGATGACGGCGACCTTGCCACGGCCGTAATTGCCTTCGAGCGCGTGCAGCTGGCGATTGGTGTTGGACACACAGACATCATCGGCATCGATCAACGTGAGATGACCGATGCCGGAGCGCGCCAGAGCCTCGGCCGCCCAGGATCCCACGCCACCGATGCCAATCACGGCCACATGGGCGCGCGCCAGTCGTTGCAGACTGCCGCCACCATAGAGCCGGTCGATGCCGGCAAATCGCGTAGATGCGTTCATGGGCACATTGTATGCGCGGCACAGCACTTAGGCACGGGCGTCGATGATATGGTCAACGGTCCGAATCTATGGAGGCAATGAATGCGCGCTATGCTCCTGCTGCTGATCGGGCTCTTCATGGGCGCCATGTGCGGCATGATCGCCACGCGGCAGATCGCTGCGGCCCATGCGTACCCGCGTGGCGTGATGGCGGTGCTGCAACGGCATCTTGGCGCAGCCAAGGCGCAGGTCAATGGCGCCGGACAGTGCGATGCGATCGCCACGCGTCAGCATCTGGATACGATTCGTCGTTTTCTGCCCGAGCTCCTGCCTTCGCTGACACCGCCGAACACCGAGCCCGAGCCGCGCATCGCTGAACTCAACACCAAACTGAGCGAATCCGTCGATCGCTCACTCGCTACTCCGACTCCGCCCGATTGTGCGGCGCTAACCCAGCCCATTCGCGATGTCGAGCAGGCCTGCACGGATTGCCATCAGGAATACCGATAATGTTGGAGCGGCGTGAGCCGCGATGCTCCTGCTCTACTGCCTGAGATTCAGAGCAAGCGCATCGCGGCTTACGCCGTGCAATGGATGCACAAGTGCCGTCGTAGGCAGGATGCCGAAAGACGACCGCCGCTCCTACAACACCGCTCCTGCCCTGCTAAGCTGAACCGGATTGCGTTTCGACCTGACCCGACTGCCGTCGTGGTCTCAACGCTCCCCCATTGACCATAGAGAACTCACCGTCCATGAAGTGGTTGTCATTCCTGTCGAAACCCGCCTGGGAAAGTGCCGATCCGGCCAAGCGTGCCGCCGCCGTTGCCGAGGCCAGCCATCCCGACCTGCTCGGCAAAATCCCCGACTTTGCGCGCCACGACGCTGATGCGCAGGTGCGCAAGGCGGCGGTGCGCCGACTTGATGACCTGTCCCTGCTCGCCGACCGCGCACGCCTGGATGCCAGTGCCGAGGTACGCGAGCTGGCGCGACAACGTCTGCGTCATCACCTACTTGATGCCAAGGTGTCGATCGAACAGCGGCAACGCCAGATTCTGGTGACCGAAGACACCGAAATGCTCGAAATCGTGGCGGTGCAGGCACCTGAGACCGATCTGCGCCGCGCCGCGATGGAGCGCGTGCAGCGTATGGGCCTGATCATCGATCGCTGCCTCAAGGATCCCGATCCCAAACTGCGCCATGAGCTGCTCAATCGCATTGAAGACAGCGCCGCATTGGAGCGCGTCGCCGAATCGGCGCGTAAATCCGACAAGCAGCTCGCGCGCCTGGCCAAAGATCGACTCACTGCTGCCCGCCTGAAGAGCGGCGATGCCGGCGCCATTCGCCAGCGCGCCGAGCTGATTTGCGGCGAACTCGAAGGCTTCATGCGGCAGCGGCCCGACGATCTGCTGTCACGGCTGCAGACGCTGGATGGTGATTGGCGGTCGCTGCAGCCGACACCCGACGAAGCGCTGACCCGGCGCTATGAGGGTCTGAACGCCACCCTCAGGCACATGCTGGAAGTGGCACTGCGCCCCGCTGATTTCGCACACCCGGAGGCGCCCGCGCTGGCGCCGGTAGCCGCCGTCGAGGTTGCCGTCAGCGTCGAGCCCGTGGTCACCATCATCGATGCGGAAGATCCTGCATTGCTGCAGGTCGTCACCGAGTTCGAACAGATGAGTGAGCTTTCCGCTCAGTCGCTGGATCGCCGCATGCAGAATTTCCGCGCCGTGCATGCCACCGCTCCAGGCTGCCCGAGCAACGAAGCCCTGCTCCTGCGCTTTGAAACACATACCCAGCAAATTCGGCAGGAGTTGCAGCAGCGCGAGAAGCTGGCCGAGCAAAATCGATCCGCTGCGCATGCTGCAGTCACCGACTACGCCCATGCGATCGAGTCCGGCCGACTTGCCGAAGCCCGTGCCGCGCGTCAACGCGCGCATCAACTGCATTCGGCGCTGGCCAGCTCCGATCGCGATCACAAACGCCTGGAACAGACCGATGCTGCCTTCGACAAGCTGGCGCGCTGGCAGCGCTGGTCCAACGACACCCAGCGCAAGCGCATCTGCGACGAGATCGAGGCGGTACTTGGCAGCGGCGAACATCCCGATGCCCTGCTCACCCGCATCAAGAATGCTCAGGCCGAATGGGCACGTCTGGACGAATCCGAGCGCGAACCCGGCCAGGCCGATGCCGCCCCCGGAGGGCTGACCAGGCGCTTCCGCGTGCTTTGCGCCAAGGCGATAGCGCCGGCCAGGCCCTATCTTGAGAAACGCAGCGCGCTGCGCACGCAGAAGCGCGAAGAGGTCGTGGCCGTGCTGACCGCGATTGAACAGGCCATCGCGGCCACCGATCAAACCATCGATGCCTTCGAGCTGCGTAGCCAGGCGATCGAGGCTCTGCGGCGTCTCGACGAAGTCGCTCCGCAGGAGCGCCGCAAATTGTCCGAACGGCTGCGTGCCGCCAAGGAAACCCTGGACGCGCGTATCAATGAGGCTCGAGCCCAGGCCGAGGCCGAGAAACGCAAATTCATTGCGCAGTTGCAGCGCCGCCTCACGCGCGCCGAAAGCGCCGATGCGATCAATGCCGCCAAAGAAGCCATGGCGCGCTGGAAGACCCTGCCGCGCGGCGATCGCAAAGTCGAGGACGCGCTGTGGGCAGAACTGCGTGCCGTGGTCGATCCGGTGTTCGATCGCTCAAAAGCCGAGAAAACCGAATTCGACAATGCCCAGGCTGCCGAACGCACGGCAATTGCCGAGCTGATTGCCGAGGCGCAGGTTCTGGCTGAAAGCGAGTACGAAGCGCACGCGCTGGAAACCCGGCTTGCCACGCTGCAGCAACGCTGGCGTGTATTGCCGGCACGCAGCCGTGATGACGAGCGCAGCTTCGACAAACAGGCCGAGGCTGTCGAAGCCCGGCGCCGCAGCAGACTTCAGGCCGGCGAGCAACGTTCACGCGAGGAGGCCATGCGCCTGCGTTCGACCCTGGTTGGGGCTGGCGACTCGGTTGACGCTGCCGATCTGCGTCCGCAGATCGAAGCCGCCTCCCTTGCTGGTGCCGATCGCGCCGCCCTGCTCTCGCACCTGGCGAATCTGCGTCCATTGGACTCCGCCGATGCGGAAGAAGCGCTCGCGGCCTTGATGGAAGACGGGGTGCTGGCCGAACTGCTGGCTGGTATCGACTCCCCTTCGGATCAACTGGCGCTGCGCAAGCAGGTGCAGATACAACGGCTGGCCGACAAGCTCGGTGGCGGCAACGCACCGGCAACGGATGAGGCGCGCACACTGTGGCTGCGCTGGCTGGCGACCGGCGGGATCGCGGCTGGCGATCGCGCAGCAGTGGATGCACGGCTGGAAACGGCGCTGCGGCGATTGTTCGACAAGGCCTGAGACGCCGGAAATTTCGGAGGTAGGTCGGGTCCCCCGCAGGGGTACCC
>JANMUE010000303.1:0-21635 GCA_031391205.1 Lysobacterales bacterium
GGGAAGCGTTCGATGGTGTCGGGCATTGCCACAACGCAGCGCGCAGACGCCGAGCCCTATCGAACGTTTCCCTCACCCTAGCCCTCTCCCGCAAGCGGGCGAGGGGATCATGAATCTCTTCTCCCGCCTGCGGGAGAAAGTGGCCGCAGGCCGGATGAGGGAAACGTTCGATGGTGTTGGGCATTGCAACACCGCGGTTCGCAGACGCCGAGCACGATCGAACATTTCCCTCACCCTAGTCCTCTCCCGCGAGCGGGCGAGGGGATCATTCTCGTTTCCCCGGCAAGCCCCTGCAATTTGAAACTGAGTTACTACCAGCACCCCCGTGCTTTACCATCGTGGTCGACTCGATTCAAGCGGATAGTCGCCGAATCTTCTCCCAGTATTCCGCTGGCCGCCCTTGGCATAGCGCCTCCCGCGAGGCCAGCTCAATCAGATACCGCTGACGCTCAGCCGGCAACGAACTCAGGAAAGCTAGAAGTTCCGATTCTTCGTGGTCGAAGAGTCGATGAATGCAGCGCGCGGTGAATTCGATGTCCGCAAGCCTGACCAGCTCGGCGAAGGCTTCGAACGAGGCGTGACGCGAATAGTTCAGCTCGTACTCAATCTGCGGATGGGCGCGGCCCAGCTCGGGCGCTACGGTCACCAGATACAGCCAATGGATGCGCGCCACATCGGCGCATTGCATCGCCTGGCGCATGAAATGCTGCTGCGCGCCTGTCACATTGATGTCATTCACGAACAGAACCGAACGTCCCCGGAACTGCTCGGGCAGCAGGGGCTCGAGGCGTTGGTGCAACTGAGATCGCTCCTGGACTCGGATCTCGAATCCGGCCTGCGAGTAAAGGCGCGTGGACTGTGTCGTGTCGCGTTTGCCAGCATCCGAAGCAAGCCACAATTCCGCCAGCTTCGGCGCGGGATCGCAGGCGGCACCAAGTAAGGTCGCCACTTCTCGTGCCAACAAATTGGCTGCGCCCGGCAGAACGAAGCGAGGTGGACTGGCAACCACCCAGCGCGCGGACGCTTCGCTGCGGGCGAGCACATCCTGGGCCGCGCCAGCCAACTGCTCCGCACAAAATCGAATACTGGATCTCAGGCCCAATTTGGCCGCTGGATAATGAAACAGGATCGACTCGGCATCGTGCGCCGCGGCCAAAGCAGCCGGATCGGAAAGCGTCAGCAGCGCAGTGAGCGATTCATTCGCGCCAGGTATGTCGAAGTCATGCATGCGCCTGATTGATTCACATCCTCAGCCGAACTACAAGACGGGCATTGCCGTTGCATTGTAGGAACGGGGTCCTGCATTGTGGGTCCGACCTGTGGTCGGACGCTTTCGTCGGAACGGAACGTGAATGCAAAAAGGGTCCGACCGCAGGTCGGACCCACAAAGACAGTTGCTCCTATGTCCGAATGAAGCTGGGCCGCCCGCAACGCAGTCGGCCCAGTCACTCCTCAAAAACAACTTGAACGTGTACCTCTCAAAACAACGGCTCAAGCGCACTATAGATATGGCTCAGTCCGCTCAACATACTGCCGCTCTGCTGGTGGCAGCTGAAACAGTTGTCGGCCTGATGGTAGGTCTCCATCGTGGTATTGGCCAGGAGATTGGTGCCGAGCTGCGGAACGCCGGGGTCAGCCGGGTTGCCGCCGTTGGTCCAGGTCGAGCCGATCATGAAGTAATTCTTGCGAATGTCCCCTGACAGCAACTGGCCGATGATGCTGTTGTTGATGGAAATCACATCGGTATTCAGGGCAGTGTTCGAAGTTGAGCCAGAGCCTGCGGTGCCGAAGGGATTTTCGCGCAGCGTATCGCTGGGGCTGATGGTGCCGGGCGGCGGCGGTGGTGTGCCCGCGGTGGCTGCCTGAATACTGGCGGCAACGCCGGCAGCGGCTTCATTCCAGTGCATGTATTCGATATTGAATGGACCCGGAGAAGATGTCTTGCTGAAAAGCCACGATCCCGCAGTGCTCTGCGCCACCGTCTTCGTTCCGGTTTTCGAGTTGTAGCTGTAGGTGGCATTGGGCGTGTTTCCGAATCGCTCGAACGAGGCCCAGATCATTTCCGGGTGACCCGCAGCGCTGCCCACGACGTGGATGCCCACCATGGCCAGCACGGCCTGCCTCGAACCGCTTGTGGTCCAGACAGATGTGCTGGTCTTGGTGTAGGCGGGAATGATCGCAGTCAGCGTGATATAGCCAGCCGCATTATTGGGCAGCGAAGAAGCTTCCACCCATGCAGACTTCAACTCGATGGCGAGCGCGTTGGCATCGGGAAAGCTCTGCTTGGTGAAGGGTGCGGGCGCACTCTGGGCAAAAGTGGTGACCTGATTCAGCGCCGTCTGCGTGGTCGGAAACGTGGTCGGCGCCGGCGAAAGCTTGCTGTCTTTCGCGCCGGTCATGAAGTAAGCGAAGACGTCATTGACCTGGGTGGCGTAATACACCAGTGACGTTCCCTGCGACAACAGCACACCACTGCCGCCGGCCTGGCCTTGCTCGACATCGACCACCTGGCCTTGCGCGTTGAGGAACAGCAGATGACCGTTCCGACCCTGGACGATATTCTTGATCTCGACAGTCCTGCCCGACGGATTCAGCGCAATGGCCCTGGCACTGCGCGCAGTGGTCGCATCCAGCGTCTGACCGTTCTTGTCGGTGAATTGCGCATTGCCGGCCTGATCCAGTTTGACCTGCGAAGGTTCGACCTGACTACCGTCCGGCATCTGCAGCAGCAACTTGCTCTGTGATCCAGCCTGTGGCTGCACCACATCCAGCATGCGGCCGTTGTTGTCGAACACGACAGGCAGGCCGTTCGGACCTTTCTGTGCAACGCGAACCGCAAAATTGCGCACACTCTTTCCCGTATTCTGTGTGAGCTCGCGGTTGCCATTGGCGTCCGGTGGCGACACATCGAAAAACACCGGCGACTCGAACACGCGGCCGCCGCCACCGTATGACGCCGGCGCAGGCGAAGTCACCCAAAGAAACATCTGCTCCGACCAGGTAAAGAATGCGCAGTTCGAATTGCCGACGAAGGTGACGCTGTTCGCCGGATTCACACCGCCGTTGGCCGTGACCGTACCGGACTCGAACCAGCCGGCAAAGTTGCTGGGCGAAACGACGCAGGTAGGATTCGCATCCGATGGAAGCGTCTGCGCCTGAAGCGACATTGCGGCCATACAAGTAGACGCGAGCAGCAGAAAACGCGCCGATCGGCCATGCCGCACCGGGGCTTGCACTGGGTTTTTCATTTTGGATCCCCTAGGTTGAATGAAGTATCTCAGGCAAATCAAACGCCGCTGCGCCACCACGCAATCCACGACAGATACTGGAATACATCGGGTGATGTGCCCACTCGCCAACACAAAATCAATGATCGACTGCTCGCCCCGCTGTGTTGCGCAGATCTCGAAACTAGCGACAATTCAGCCCCCCCGGCAGCCAAAAATCTACGACTAGCGTCTGTGGGTGTCAAGGGAATACTCGTCGAAAAACAGTTCCCCAATCGTCGAGACAAAAACAGCATGGCGCCGTGCAGATACTAGAACCTGTAGATGACACTGATGCTCACTATCCGGTATCAATTCGGTATCGCGAACGCACACAACCACGGTGCACTGCCGAATTTACAGAGTCACGGCAACGGCAATTCAACGGGCATGCGCCTGTAGGGCAAGCCTGCGGCTTGCCATCTCAACGACTCCGCACCTTTCAGTAGGCGACGACACGCTCGGTACTGACCCAGTTTGACGCAGCAACGAACCCCTTCTCCCACTTGCGGGAGAAGGTGCCGCAGGCGGATGAGGGAAATGTTCCAAGGCGCTGGGCATTATCGGGCTGCTGTCCGCAATCACCGCGCACAGTCTGCACATCGTGGAATGCCTCGTACACCAGAAAGAGGTAATTCGCGGACCCCCTCGCACCGAGCAATCGCCATCGGCGCCCAATACTCACCGCGAGCCGATTGGAAATTCATATCGGGAGTAGGGCAGGCGGTTGATGAAAATATCTCGCTCTGCCAGCGCCAACAGTTTTGCCGTTGACAACATCGCACTCCAGGCGTAGCTTCCAGCTCGTCGATCCCGGGGGATTGACGCGCGCCACAAGCGATTTGTGACGCAATCAGGGGATGCCGTGAGACAACTCTCGCGTTGGCCCCTCCTGTTTCATAACGTGGCCTCAAAGCCACTGTGGAGCGTGCCCCGTGAACGCTAGCTGTTTTGGTTTGTCGTCAAATATGTTGAGCCACCCGGTCGACTATCGGCGACGCTGGTGCGCACCCGTCGCACTTCTCCCCACTATTTCTATCGCTCATGCTCCTGCAGCAAAGCGCTTCTGCGCTTTGGAGTTCACAGGCCGAGCCGTTACGCTGGACGACAGCAATCTATCGCTGTGTTTGCATGGTTTGTGTACCACCAGCAAGGGCAATGCATTCGCGAATCGGATGCGACACCGTGGCCGATCGGGAAAGGCGCACGATGGAGCGAACCTCAACGCCACATCTTTTTTCTGGCTCCCGACAGGCCGGGGGCGGCTTCCTGCCGGGGAAGGGGTTCGTATCAACCAACTGGTGCAGCCCGTCGGCGGCTTGGCGCGGCGATCTCGCTGCGTACGTTCAGGTCTTCAGGGCAGTATCTCGGTTCTGGAAGATCGTGCGCTCGAAAGGAGACCTTTTGGAGCGCGGAGTACGCCCGGTATGAGATCCGCCGGTGGAAGGCTTCGAATCGGTCCGACCCGCTGTTGCGGTTGATGTGAGGTAACTGTCGGTTAACGTTTCTTATGGGGAGAGAAGGCAATGAAGTTACGAGTATTGATTGCGAGCGTACTGTTGGCGGCGCCAGTGGCCCAGGCTCAATCCGACGACCCTTGCGGAGAGGTCCTGAGAATTGGTCTCCGTGACAGCATTCAGACTGTGTATCAGGGCAGCAGCCGCGGGGCCGTCTACGATTTTCTCTGCAGTGCGGACAGCAACTACGCACTGGCGAGCATGGACTCCGGAGCGAGCGTTCCGATTCCGCAGCTTGGCGGCATAGTTTCAGGAAACTTTGACGCGCAGAAGGTGGATGAATGGCGCCATAGTTCCTGCGCCACAAGGAGCGAGAGCTTCAGTGAAGAAGTAGCGAGCAAGTTCTTGTCCAGTACACTTAGTCGCTACACGCCGGATGCCATCAACGCATGGCAAGCATGTCGCACGGCATCAAGCAACGACGGCAATCCGAGCCCGGCAATCGGGTCTGTTGCGGACTATGACGGAACCGATTTCACACTGCGGATTCGATACCGCCCGCTTACGAGCGCCGTGCGCATCGAGAAACTGACCCTCAAGAATGTGAAATGTGACTGGAGTCCAAATGCTAACGATATTTTCGAGCTTGACAGGTCTGTTATTTGCTCGCGGGCGGATGCTTCGGGTCGCGCTTCAATTGACTTGTCTTTTAAAAATGCGCAACCGATGAAGTCAGTTATCCTTCCAGCCAGAAGCCCTAAGATCAAGAGCTGCTCCGAGCTAGACAACTGCGTCGGAACCGTTATCGCGTGTCAGAATGTTGGTGACGATAAAGACGGCGTTACCGCCCTCAACTACAACGTTTCCGGCAGGTACGCCGTAACCTTCGGTGGCTGGAATAACGTCGAGTGCGATAGGACGGGGAACGGCTGGCACCAGGCGGGAGGAAGTTGCGGGGTCGGTACGGGTAATGGCTACAAGCGTTGCGGTAGTGTGCGAGTCATCCCTGACTAGCTTGCCGACGTGAGCAGGGGCATAGACCGCACGGTTCATGCCTGCAGGTGGAGAAGGCCCAAGCGCGTGCGCCTGACAATTCGCTGCAGGCAACAACACCCGCCGCCTTCACGGTTGGAGCTGACGCAGCTGCGAGTGGCGGCTGCCACAAAAACGGGGTCAGTGAACAATTCTTCGGCAGTTGAGGCGCGTGAAATACTAACCTGACCCCGGTTTTTCACCATCTGTTTCGGCTGGAGCTAACCTAACCGTTGGTCATGACCGTGCTTCCAAAGTCTGCTTTCGGATGGTCTTGCGGCCCGTCTACGGCAACGGTGCGGGGCAAGCTAATCTCTACCAAGGAAGGTTCACGTCTGAACCTGTGCGGTGACTTGCATGACGCTGCTGGAAGAAATTCTTGCAAGTACAGTGGAATGGCCGGATTGGCAGAGCGATGCCTTGCGTCGTTTGTTTACTAAAGGAATCCTAAAGGACCAGGACTTAGCCGATTTACGAGCGATGGTGGAAAAGGCAGAGGGATCCCCCTCTCCCATCAGGATTGACGCCAGCCATATTCCCAATTTGGGAAGCGGGCACACAACGAAACTGCTGGAACTGCGCGACCTCCAGCACGTCAATCGCTTTGCCGCCGGTCGTTCCATCCGCTTCTCGCCAACTGGATTGAACGTGGTGTTCGGCGAGAATGGCACGGGGAAGTCGGGATACTCGCGTGTGGTCAAACGTGCTTGCCGTGCGCGCCACGCAGCACCTGTGCTTCCAGACGCATTCGACGAGTCACCTGGCACGCCCAGCGCCAGCATTGTCGTACTCGATGAGAGTGGCGATACTGTTCACTACGATTGGAAGGAAGGGATGTCGGCCGACGATCAACTAGCCATGGTGTCGGTCTATGACAGCCAATGCAGCGACGACTACGTTGCCAAAGAGGGGCCCTGCGATTATCAGCCCTATGGTCTGCCCTACCTGAGCGACCTTATCCATGCGCAGATATACACTCAGGTTGCGATCAGCAATGAACGCAAGGCGATTCATCTTGATGCCGCAATTTTTTCGGTCCTCAATGGCGACCATTCGGTTGGCCGAACCATTGCTCAACTAGGCGTAAATACTGATCTGGACGCATTACGTGCCCTTGCCAAACTTTCAGGGGAAAACGCACGGCGAATTGAAGAGATTGAAAACATCCAGGCTGCATTGGATGTGGAAACTCCAGCCCGTTCCGCAGAAGCTTTAGCCAAGCGGCTGGACCATGCGGTAATCGGATGCAAGGCAATCGAGGTCGTGATTTCGGATTGTGCTATCGATCATCTTCATGAACTGACCGCTGCTGTCCAGACCGCGATCGAGGCTGACACGGTCGCGCAGTCTCTTCTTCGCGGCGATGAAGGTGACGCGTTGGCTGGCTCGGGAAGCCAGGCATGGAAGTCCCTGTTCCTGGCCGCCCAACGTTTTTCCGCTGAGGCATATCCAAAAGCGGATGGCCATCCAGCGACCGATGAGGCTTCACGATGCGTGCTTTGCCAACAGGAATTGACGCCAAGCGCCCGCGAACGGTTGCAGCGCTTTCGAACTTACGTTGCGAGTGAAGCGGCTACATCGTTAGCCGCGGCCCATTATAACCTCGTCAGCGCATCGGACAAGCTTGCCAATGCGAGCACCGATATCCTGGACGAGACTACCGCCGCCGAGTTGCGCGAACGCGATCCAACTACATCTGAATTGATCGAGCCAGCGCGCCAGGCGTGGACATCGCGGCAACAGTGGGCAGCCCACGCGGTCGCATCGGGCAACTGGTGCTGCCCCCGGACTGCGCCTCCTACACAGCCATTGCTTTCATCCGTGCTCACGCAAACGGCCCAGGCCATGCGGGATAAGGCTGCCGAATTGAGAGCCTCCAAGGATGAAGAGCATATCCGGGCCTTGGCGAAGGAACGGGCTGCGCTGGTGGCTCGGCGCGATCTGGCCACGCTGCTGGCACAGGTGGAACAGTACGTCTTGAGCGCCACCAAAATCGAGCAGATGGAAGCGCATGAAGATCGACTTCAGACCAAGGCGTTGTCTACCCGGGTCACGCGGCTTTCGCAAAAGTACGTCACGGAAGCATTGGCTACCACCATGCGCGAGGAGCTGGCTTCGCTCGGGTCTCGTTCGGCGTTGCCGGTGTTGAAGGTACGCACGGACTATGGTGCCAACCTGATGACTTTGTCGTTAGAAAGCACCCGCAGGTCTCCAGGCGATGTGTTGTCCGAGGGCGAACAACGGGCCATGGGTTTGGCGTTGTTCCTGGCCGAAGCGCGCATGCGCGGCGATATGTCCACCATCGTGTTCGACGATCCGTCCACGTCGTTGGACCACCGTTTCCGCGAGAAGATAGCTAGACGCATCGTTACCCTGGCACAAGAGCGCCAAGTGATCGTCTTCACGCACGATGTGGTGTTCATGACGCAGTTGCAGATGGCTGCTGCAGATGCCGACCTCGCACCAACCTTCCAGACAGTGGAATGGGAGAGCGGTAGGCCCGGTGTCGTAAGGGATGGGCTTGCTTGGGCAAACAAGTCCTTTTTTTCGCAGCTTGATGAGGTCTACAAGGTTACGCTAGATTTTTCCAGGGCTGCCAATCAGTACCTCAATGATGAGGAGTGTAGGAAGATTCGCGATCTCTATGCGCATCTGCGTGGCGCAATTGAACGTGGTGTTCGCGAAATCATTCTGTTCGATGTGGTGCACCCGTTCGTTGACGAAATTAAGGTGCCACGCTTGGGGGCGATTGTCGGCTTCGGCCTGGATGAATGGGAAGCAATTGTCGCGCTTCACGATCGCTGTAGCGCCATTATTGCGGGCCACGACACCAACGCCGACCGCCAACAGGAAATCCCGCATCCTAATGAACTACTTGAACAACTCAAGGCGATACGGCTGGTCTTTCAGGGATGCGACAACCGCAGCAAGGAATTCAACAAGAAAGTTCTACAGCCCCACATGAGCAAGCGTTCAGATCCCCGCAAATCTTGAATGGCTACGGATTCCGGGTGGGGTGGACCATGAGTTCCGGCCGGCGCTAACAAAGGCACTGGTGCCGACCGCATTCCCAGCTTTATCGACATCACAATGTTCGTCTTGGCAACAAAGCGGGTCTAGGCAACAAAGCGGAAAGTTTCTCGATTGCCTGGGAAGAGGCTGCACACCATCACGCCGCGTCCAGAACGAGCCGACTACGGGCTGCGCAATGTCACCCACCGGCACGAGGTCGAGCGCGGCGAGAACTGTAAAGTTTACATAATATACATTATGCGCAATCAAGTCTCGTCCGACGCCTCCGATGCTGTCAATAGGATCGCAACTTGTCTGACGCCGAGCAACCACCCCCGCATTTGCCAACAACCCACCTCTAAGGCTCCAACAAACGCCCCCAAGTTGCAGAAGCGCCAACAAACTGCCTCCGAGTTGCGGCTGCTGCCAACAAATCGCCCCCGTGTCGCTGCCGATGCGAGTGTTCGTACCGTAGTTTGATCAGGTAACAGGCCTCCCAGCGACCGACAAATCACCCCCGAGAGAATTCTGAGTGCTGACAAACCGCCCCCGATTCGTCGACGGTCAACCGGGGATGAGCTCAAATTCCAGGAACCGGCCGCAGACATAAGCGCTCAGAAGCGATTCCGTCTGTTCCTGGGAAGAAAACTCGTCCGTTGTAAGTCTGAAACCAGAACCTGGCACTTTCACTTCGGACGCCGCAAGCCGCAGTTTCCAGCATACAATTCTCCGACCGAAGAGATTTCGTCTGATCGGTTAGGCGTTTCAGACGGCGTCACGTCAGACGCGTGTTCTCTGGTGGAATCATCCGTTCGCCCCATGCCTTGTCGTAGAATGGTGGTGCCAACTCCGCGAACAGCTGAAGCAAATCGTGGACGTCGTCGAAGCACGTGATCACGTCCATATCGAGGTCCGGCGGCACGTCCTGCATGACTTGCGCGCTCTCCCGGACCAAGCGCTCAGTGTCGCGGTCGTCCATCCGGATCACGATCAGGTAGCAATGGGCCTCCGGCTCCTCCGGTGGAAAGCAATACGCCAGATACGCCCGCCGCACGCTCGCGTGCCTGGAAAAAAGAACGGAGAGCGAATGGAGTGTTGCTGTCGGCGGAGTTGCTACGGCGTGGAACGCACGCACCCGATCTTCCTTCAGCATCTCCGTTTCGGGACGTGAGACCGCGCCCGTGTCGAGCAACAAAGCTACTTGTGCAGCAGAAAGCCGGCAGCTCGCCCGTTCATTGGGGTTGAGCACGACTATGGCCCCGCGCGTCGCCTCAAGGAACTTCCGGCCATTGAGCTTGAAGGCTTGCCAACCAGGCTGGAGGGCGAGCTGCAGCATATCCTGCGATGTGAAGTATGGAACGACATCGCCGCCATCGGCACCACGCCACATGACGAAGCGAATTTTGCCCTCATCCATGCCGTGACCGACAATGGGTATGAGGGCATACACCTCGCTGACCAGGACGCACCGGTAGAACTCCGGTGCGTAGCCGGGTTCGCCGCAGGCTAGGTCGAGCAATCGTTCAAGTTCGTTCGGCACAGAGGTGTTCCGTCGAGGCGGCTAGCCTAACCCCGTATTGCATCGAGTGTGTGCTGGTCGATTACTTCGGGCCCCGCACCTGGGTGCGATCCGAACGGCGGACCGAGCGAGCGCTCGAATACGGCTATGCGGTAACGTTGGCAGACATTCCTGGGGAGAAAGGCACCACATGGCCAGCATTGGTTCGCTATTGAAGGTCGAGATCATCCGCTTGGCGCGGCGTGAAATCCGCAGTGAGGTCGAGCCCTTCAAGAAGGCGTCTGCAGCACATAGGCGCCACATTGCCGCGCTCAAACGACAGGTTGCCATGCTGCAGCGCCAAGTCAAGGTTGCATCCCGCCGAACCGGCACGCCTGCCGCGGCAGAATCCGATGACGTAGCGCCCGGCACACGATTTGTTGCCAAAGGCTTGAAGAGCTTGCGTGCCCGCCTCGGGCTGTCGGCCGAGGAATTCGGCACATTGGTCGGTGTCAGAGGCCAGTCGGTCTACAACTGGGAGCAAAAGAAGACCGTCCCGCGTACTGCTCAGTTAGCAAAGATCGCGGGCCTGCGCTCTCTCGGAAAACGCGACGTGCGCGCCCGCCTTGAGGCGCCGGCTGCGACCAAGGTACGCAAGCGCCGAACCGCGTCACGCGTCTAAACAGCATTGCGTCATCCCGCGCGAGCGCGTTTCTTTGTCGCTGTCGTCGACGGCTTTGGCTTCCGTTCTCGATTCGACTGAATCGCCTTCGTATGTGCGATCAGCGCCAACTGTTCGTGGAGCCGGCCGAGTTCGGAATCTCGAGCGGCCAACCGGGTCGTTGCTGCCACCTGCTCGCGCTCGGCAGTGCGAACCGCGGCACGCAACGCTTCCTGTTGTGTGATCGCTTCACGGGCAGCAGCGCTGGCATCGTGCTCGACACGCGTCAGACGTGCCTGTAGTTTCAAGGCATCTTGGCGCACGCGATCGATGTCCTTGGCCCAACGCTCTTCGTGGGCGTGCTGTTGCGCCTCCAGTGCCTGGCGGTCGGCGAAGGCAGCCGAAGCTTGCGCGGTGAGCTGTTCACTGGCGGCCGTCAGTCGCTGCACGGCCATATTGCGTTCGCCGAGCAAATGGTCACGCTGCCGCTGCAGATCTGCCAATTGTGCGGCCTGCTGTGTCGTAAGCCGCTCGATATCCATGAGTCGAGTCTCGGCCTGTACCTGCGCCTTTTGCGCGTCTGCAGCCGCTTCCTGCGCTTGCGTCAGCGCGCCACGAATCTCTGCTTCGCGCTCTGCCTGGGCCTGTGTTTGGATGGCGAGTTCAGCTTTCGCACTCGCTAGGGTCGCGTCGGCTAATGATTGTGCCTGTTGCACCGCGGTCGTCCACAGCGCCGAAGCGGCATCAATCACGCTCGCAGGTGCACCAGGTAGAGCTAGTTTGGCCTCCTGAGCGCTAAGGCGCTGCCCGACCTCCGACCACCACGAATCGAGCAAGCGCATCAATGTGCTCTGCGAACCGGTGCCGAGCGCGGCTCGGATCCGCTCGATCGTCGGCCGCTCGCCGGCCTGCAACAGCGCATCCGCGGCGCGGTTGACCTGGTTCTGAGTGACTCCGGTGCGTGCCATGGCTGTCTCCTGTATGGGCGCCCTGCCCTCTGGCTTTTGTACCGCCGATAAGTGATGATTATCGGTAGTACACTCTCGATTACGTACTAAATAATACATAGTATGAAACAACAAAAGCATCTGACCACCATCGCCCCACCCGCTGCCACGCTTGTGTTGCCGGCAGATTTAGCGGCGCAGGCCGCCAACGCGGTGCGCGAATTGCTGGCCGAAGCCGCTGCAGCGAACACGACCCGGAGCTACGCCACGGCGCTGCGGTACTGGGCCGGTTGGTACCGGGCGCGCTTTGGGGACGAATTCACTCTGCCCCTCAGCGAAGCGGCCGTGATCCAATTTTTGGTCGACCACATCGTGCGACGTGGCAAATCCGGGCTGTCGTGCGAATTGCCGACGCAGATCGACGAGGCCTTGGTCTCCGCGGGCCTTAAGGCCAAGGTCGGCCCGCTCAAGCTCTCTAGCGTGACGCAGCGCGTCGCGGTGCTGTCGACCGCGCATCGGCTCAAGCGTCTAACGAATCCGTGCGAGTTGCCAACGGTACGGACGCTGCTAAGTCGAGCACGCAGGGCCTCGGTGAAGCGCGGCGAACGCGCCTCAAAGAAAACCGCCATCACGCGATCCGAACTAGAACCAATGCTGGCCACCTGCGACCAATCGCTCGAAGGGATCCGCGATCGCGCCCTGCTCTGCTTTGGGTTTGCCAGTGGCGGTCGCCGGCGCAGCGAGATCGCAGCCGCCTCGATGCAGGATTTGAGGCGAACGGGACCTGAGTCCTTTGTGTATCGGCTTGAGCACAGCAAGACGCAGCAGGCCGGGCCGAGCGCCACGTCGACACCAGACAAGCCAGTCATTGGACGAAGTGCGTTGGCCTTGGCTGCCTGGCTGGAGACCGCTGGAATCACCGAAGGGGCAATCTTTCGGCGCGTGTGGAAGAGTCGCGTAGGCCCTCCCCTCTTGCCGAAAGCCGTGGCAGCGATTGTGCAGCGGCGCGCCAAGCTCGCCGGACTCGAAGGGAACTTTGGTGGGCACAGTTTGCGATCGGGCTTCGTCACTGAAGCAGGCAAGCAAGGTGTGGCGCTGCCGGCGGTGATGGCGATGACGGAGCATCGATCAGTGGCGAGCGTGGTCGGGTATTTTCAGACTGGCCAAGCGGAGGACAACCCGGCGGCAAAACTATTGCGTTAGCACGCAAAGCATGAGTGTACTAACATCTGTTCCGCCATTGGCCATGGCTTCGTAACCACCAAACAATGCAGGGAAACGCATGTCCGCAGGCAAGGCTGTGTCCCAAACTTTGGACCTTCTTGTGCTCCGTCGCACATGGCGGTGTGACGAGTCGGAGCCCTTGGTCACAGCCAAATATTTGACACATCGCTAATACCCAATTCGTTGCGCCAAGGACTGCAGGCGAATCAGCGTTTTCGCGACTGATGGACGCAAGAGCGGTCTGGCATCACCTAGTATTCGGATCACGTGAAGGAGATATTCGGCATCTTCCTTGCTAACGGCGAGCGAAGCGCATCGCCCAATGTAGTCCGATACCGCCCTTACCCAATCGGACAGATGCTCATGCACTCCGCATGTAGATATCCCCGCATATGCACGCAATTCAAGCGGAATTCCATGACGTCCTTCTATGAATTGCATGACAGCAGCGGCGAGTGGCTGATGTCGCGAACTCGCAGCAGCGACCGAGAGACGCGTTAGCAATGGCGACCATCGATCACGCTCTACCTCTGTGACATCGGCGCGATCTAACGAACGCACTACAAGCGCTATTGCGTCGCAAGTCTCAGGAGGAACAATGCCCAGCGATACGATGTGGCTTGCGGCTACTAACCGCACTGGTAGGGAGCTGCTCTCGTCCGAAAGCACCGCTGAAATTTGATCCAACAGCAAGCCGGCAACGTCCTTGGCACTTTCCGAACCGCCCTCGAGCGGTCCTGGAAGGGAACTAAAATAAATGAGTCGCTGTGACTCGAGCGACTCAGGATTGGCACCAAAAGCCAACCCCTCCAATCGTTCGGCAAAATCGGCGCGTCTAACTTCTAGCGCATTCAGTACACGACCAATGAGTTCCTGCTTCAACTGAGCAGGTGCAAACATGAATCCGTTCCATCTAGGTTCTGTCCATAGATCAGCCAAGGTAGCGATTTGAAATTGCAAAGCAAATCCCGTGGTCCACTCCGCGAATTCACGGACTGGCATAGCGAGTTCCATTACGGCCCGCTCGATCATGGCGGCATGTGCCAAGCTCGCGTGCCGTCGCCAGAAGACCGGGGCATCAACAAATAGGCCAGAAGTATTGAGGCAGGCATCTACAACGCGACCGAGCCCAACCGTCAACTCTAAGCGTGCTCTGTCGTCACTTAGCTCAGCCGTGAATACATGCAATAGATTCTCAATTAGATCTATTAGCTCAGTGTGTGCATCTGGACGAGATGCCACAGATTCGACAAGTCCGGTGAGAGACCACAGATCTATGGACGGCAATAGTTCTTTGCAAAATGCGCGCAGAAAATGAGCATCCATTCGAACAATGGCAGACTTTGGAACAAGGCTCGAGTGCGCAGACCACATCAGTTCATGGCGCGCTTGCGCGGCGAGGTCAGCTGCACTATCCCGCTGCGATATGCTTGCTACAAAGATGGAGAGAGAAGTCTCTCCCTGCCACGGAATAACCAAACGGTCGTAATAAATGGTTGAGATTGGCACCAGGTCACTGACTTTCGCGCCTCCTTTGCGAAACGCTTCTCTAATTTTGAGCGCGATTGACTGGGGTGAGTTCTGAACATCACGATCCAATGCCGAGAATCGGCGTGATTGGATTGGGCCGACTGTGGCCTCATCAATCCATGCGCTAACTTGGTCCACAGTCAGTCCGTGAGAAGCCGCCAGTTGCTTGACATACGAAACTCGAAGTTCATTGTCGTGAGACACGAGTTGAGCGTGCTGCAGCTCAAACTCTCGACCCGATTGCCGGTCATGACATACGACATCAATTCCGTCGCGGAGCTCCATTTTCCATTCAAGCCCGTCCTCGTCTTCAACAACTGTCGTAGCTTTGTCGGCGTATAGTCGCGCGGCCTGTTCATACAATCTTCCGGTGTCAAAACTAGGTTCGCCACGCATCAACACGGTGATGCGACTTGAGCGCGACAATCTAAGCCTATCCAACAAGATGTCGTCTTCAAAGATGCGCTTACGTACCGACAATGGCAGCTCATTAACGAGAGATAACGAGACTTTCGCTATGACGGCATTAAACTCATCAATTGAAAGTCCGTGATCGACCTGAGCCGTAGACGCAATCCCCGCAACCAAGCCACGGTATGACTGGGCGTAGATTGCTTCGAAAACCTTCGGATGGCTAAACTCGAGTTCATCTAGATATGTAGATTGAATCCAATTGTTATAGACCGTGCGACGAGTCGCTGAAATTCCTCTATTGAAAAGCATACGTCTTATGGCTAACGCGTCTAGCTCGACTAGACGTTCCTTCGTCCACGAACCGGACATGTAATCGGCAAATCCGTCCCAGCGGTTGTACTCCACCAGCCAATTCGCTTTAGCGAACGTATCACTGTCGTCTTCCGAGCTATTCCATATTTCGGTAAATGCCTTGTCCACCTCGTAATTGCAATTAATCAAGAACTCGCATTCTCCCGACATCTGCAGCATTCCTGAGGCTTGTGCCAGCAGATGGCTTTCGCGGATTGCGCGTGCATTGGCGGACTCAATCAATACCCCGTCACGTACGACCGAAGCAGTTAAAGCGGAAGTCAACTCACTAGCAGACGCGGGTATAAATAAAAATCCCGATCGTCGCAAATCATTGCGAAGTGACAGCCATTCCTTTCGATCAATGGCGCCGAGATCGAGCAACCAATCTAATATGTCCAGAGTGGTTCGAAATAAAGTGCTGGTTCCGTCTTCGTGCGAAAAAGACGGAAATTTATTGGCCGCACGATCATCGACAATAACGGCCTCTACGCCATCCTGTTGCTCAATCGATTGCATTAACAGGAATCGATTGTCGGCATCTTCGTCTTGATCGAGGTCAAACGCAGGTTGTCTGAGAAACGAAACAAGCCTCTTTCTTTGTCCGTCCACCAGAAAACGCTTAATGTCATCAATTACGCCAATAATATCCTGCGACGCGGTATCGAGTTGATCCAATCCTGCAGCCTCTCTCTGAACGTTTGGATGAATAATCAGCCGGTAGTCTGCTTCAAGTGCGCCGCGCCACAAAAAATCTAGCTCATGGAAATAGGCAATTGCGACTCTATCGAGATAAAGCGTTGCTCCCATGGGTATAGTTTCATCGCCCGGCCAACCATTGTCGTGCCGAGACAAGAAAAGATTGGCACGGGCAAACTGCTCATCCGTCAGGACACCATGTTGGTGCAGGCTTCTTGCTAGCTCAAGCATGCTCCTCAGGACATTGGCATAGCCACTGACTTCGGCCCCTTCTTGCCGCAGCGAATCGGCGAGATGAATTGGCGATGTCCGGATCAAAAATGACTTGGATCCTGTACTAGCCTCGGCCAGTGCAATCTGGAACAGTTGCGCTAGATCGTCACCGACCCTTTGAGCAAGCTCCTTTGAAGAGCTCTGTTCTAGACGAGCGAGATGCAACTGTTGCTTGGCCAAATAGTTGAGTAGCAGACGCGCTTCGAAAACGCGGCTCGGTTGATGGAACTGAATATCCTGGTGCTCGCGAAAAAGCCATGCTCCGACCGAATGCGGCAGCCATATCTGGTCAAAAGCAGAAAGCACTCGTGGTAGCAAACCCAGGTAACCGAGCGTCAACAGTGCAGTTTGATCAATGCCAATGATTTTAGGAGTAGATGGCATTTTAGGACGTGCGACTTCCGCAAACGTACCAACGGGACTTCGCTTTCGCAGGTCACGTTCAGCACGGTTCCCTATAGCAGTTCCCAACATCAGCGATGCTAATGGACGATTGACTTTCTTCGCCACCAGAGCCAGGAACATTTCGGCTTTGGTAAGTCCCTGCCCCATCAGTTCCGTTGTTTTACGCCAAGCAGGCATCATCTCGGCCAATTCGTTTAAAGATTTGACCTGAATCGGACCGTCTTCATTTGATAGCGCGATCGCTCTTTCCATCCAGACGTGGGTAACTGGGTCGTCTTCCCATCGGCCGCGAACCGCCAACATATAGCAATCCAGAAGTACAAACGCGTCGTTGGCTGAAGCTTCGGCGACGGATTTGGTAAGACGTTTTGCAATGGAGACACGACTAAGATCTGTGGCTAAGCGCGCATAACGGCGTTTATCATCAATGCTCAGAGCGGAATTAAATTGAGCTTCCTCTAGTTGAAGGCCGATATCTTCCCAATTCCCGGATAGTATCGCCAGTTGGATCCTAAATTGATTGCGACTGGCGATAAGGCCGGCACGCCCTTCGTTCAACTGCTTCGCATCGCCCCAGCGTCCTTGCCGGACCAGCGTTTCTAGATACAAAGCCGCTACAATGTTTGACTGCTCGACCTGCTCTGGGTGTTTGTCGAGAAATGATTCCATTTCTGTCCAACGATTTTCTTGCTTGAGCAACTGAAGCCATCCCTCAACGTCTTCATGATCTTGCGTTAGCTGACAAAGCTCTGAAGCAATGTCGATAGCTTCAGCCACTTTCTCAGCTTTCAACAGCACAGCTACCAAGCTGTGCATCGTGGCAGGGGTACGTTGCTGCGTCAGTGCGTCACGGTAGTAGGCAATCTTGATGTCGTCATCCGTCGTACCCATAGCAACACGCAATTGTTCGCGTTCGATGGCTTGAAGATGTATTGCGCTGTCTAGCGCCGCCTGCGCAGCGTCGCGGCGGCCAGCCTGTTGGAGACAAGTGATCTCGACAAAATCGAGAAATGATTTGGAATAGTGGGGTTCAATGTATGGGCGAATCTCCGGCCATCGATCAATCCACTCGTCGGCGGGCATCGCCTGCGACAATAAAAGCCGCGCCCGAGCATCGTCATGGTTTAGCGCACCGTACCTGACCCCGCGTTGATCAATGAGTCTGGCAACCGCTATCTTGTCAATCGCTAGTCTGGCTGCGAGCGCGAGTGGAACCCAACGTGAGTTGTGTGCGGAACTCTCCCATAGCTGGGATATTTCTGCAGCGGCTGTTGCCCGGGTTAGTCGATCCTTTAGTTGCAACCACAAGCTATATTCCAAAGCCATCCCCGCCGTGTCTGGGAGACGAAGTTGCTCTGCGGCTGAGTGGAATCGCCGAAACAATTCAGCTGCGCGCTGTCGCGCAATGAGGTCCTTAGGTCGATCGCTTAGGCGTATCTCGCGACCAACAAGCGGTCCCTCAAGTGCCGCAAATTGCATCGGTTCGGGAATACTGCTCGCGACCAACGCGTGCGCTACCCCCCAAAGTAACGCTGGATTAGTGTTGTAGGCTTCTTCCGGAATTTTCTCCTGCCAAACTATCGCAGCATTCCACTGCTTCGTTTCCAACAGGTCCCAGAGAACTAAAAACATGCCATCTGGATCAAAGTCCAATGCAGTCAAGCCTGCATTCTCCAACCACTTAATCGAGTCTGAGGGGGAACTCCGACGGGCTAATAGATATCGGATGGTTTGAGCTGTGCCGTCGACTTCGTCAACGATGCTTTGGCGTGCCGCCGCAACGTCACTCCTGCCCGTCAAAAGCGCTGCAACCAAAGTGATATATGGTTGTGGCGATAGACTCTTTGCCTCCGAGAGCAATGCACGCGCGCGTGATTCGTCTGTTTCAGCAAGTATTCGAGCACACCAACTTAAAGCTAGGGCCCGAAGCACACTGTCTCCGATCTCACAGCGTCCTCCCTGAGCGACATCATCCGCTAGGTGGCGTGCGAGATCCTCCGGAACTGATTCCCGAAAAAAGCGAGAACTCCGAAGCGTTTCTAGGCGACGCCTGATGTCATCATTAACTTGCTCTACCGGAGGATTCTTTGCGAACGCCGCATCTCGAACTAGTTGGTTGTATTCTGGATTCAGAATGCGCTTGTGGGTTACCGCCAATAACACTTCTCGCAACCCTTTGTGGGTGAGCCTGCGCTCGCTTTTTTCGGGAAGCGTAGAAGTCCTGGTTACTTCGTCAATGACAACTGACATCAGATGCTTGCTATCCGTCCATGGATTGCCAAGCTCGCGATTTGCGACAGTGGCAACATACTCGGATAGCTCAAGCTGCAAATTGATTGACGATGGTTCATTTGTTGCCCAAGTGACGGCTTTGATCAATTCTTCTACGGTTTGTTCTGATGATGTCTTCTTAAGATACGTTGCTAGGCGCCCGCCAGGCGCAGCAAGTTGCTTCAACACCACGATCAGTGGAGAGCTATCGGCGCCAGATTTCACTTGCTCCCAATACTTCAAACCAGGCGTTCCGCCTGGACGATCAGCGATAGCTCGCTCCGATGACATAGCGGCAGTTGTTCGATAGACGAAGGTCAGCAACCGATCCTTGTTTCGTTCGATGAGCGCAACGGCATTCTCCAAGAAACTTACGGCCCCTCTGAGCGTAAGCGGATCTGCTACGTCACGAACTTGATGAACTTCGGCCGCAGCTTGACTGTCGATTGCGTAGTCCTCGGCCACTTCCACCAGCAATGTCTGGTTTTCAAGCAATCGTACCCAAGCCAAGGCTGTAACGATATCTTGATAGTAATACCCCCGCTTTGTCGCAGAGGCATCTGTTCCTGGCATGCCCTCAAGCGACGTTAGCGACTGGTTGGACATGTATTTTGAACGCTGCCGGTTCGAAAAAGTACGCCTGCTCCAAGCGAGGAGGAGCATCGATTAACGGATGAAGACTTGAGCTATCGCTCATAGACACATTGAGACCCATTTGTAACCGCGAGACGTGGAGCGATCCAGGCAAGTCTTTGGTCATGCCCTTATCGAGCCCCCCCTCAATGCTCAGTCCAAGTACTGCAACCAAGTCTGCAGCGGCCTTTCTCGCCTCGTCGTCGTCGGCAATGTCGCCAAGAGTTGATGGATGTATTGCTCTCCAGCCCGGTCGAAGTTCAGTCAACACATCAAGACCCAAGGCGGTAATGGTGTACAGCAGCGAAGGACCCTGGCGCTGAGAATCGACCAATCCGATAGCTTCTAGTCTGCGTATCCGTCGATTGAAGTTACCTCTGTCCGCCCCGATACGATCAGCCAACAGACATTGCGTTGCCTCTGTAGTCGCGCGATTTATCAGCGCGAGTTGGTGAAGGGTTTCTATCCCTTGAGGGACATCTTTGGTGCCTTGCATGGCGTCATTCAACACGCTTCTCTGTTGGGCAGTTCCCAAGAGTTGCGTAAATGTCGACGCAACACCAAGCTCGAATGAAGGCAGATGAAGCGGTCCAGATCGACGCAGCTCGTCTTGTGCAAGCGTGCTAGCTACACGGGCCTTCTGAACCGCCCCGGCTTCCAAGGAGGCTCCAACTCTTGAGAAGATGGAGCTATGAACAAGTCAAACAAGTTTTCCCCTGAGGTGCGTGAGCGTGCGGTGCGCATGGTGCAAGAACACCGTGGCGAGTATCCGTCGCTGTGGGCAGCCGTTGATTCGATTGCGCCCAAGATTGGCTGTGTGCCGCAGACGCTGCTGGGCTGGGTGCAGCGTCACGAAGTCGACACGGGGGTTCGAGATGGCGTGACCAGTGCCGACGCACAGCGGATGAAGGAGTTGGAGCGCGAGGTCAAGGAGCTGCGTCGGGCCAACGAGATACTGAAGCTGGCCAGCGCGTTTTTTGCCCAGGCGGAGCTCGACCGCCGACTCAAGTACTGAGGAATTTCGTCGACACGCATCGCGGCACTTACGGGGTCGAGCCGATCTGCAAGGTTCTGCAGATTGCCCCGTCGGGTTATCGACGTCACGCGGCGCAGCGACGCGATCCGTGGCGGCGCTCTGTGCGTGCCCAACGCGACGACGTGCTGGTGCCGCAGATCGAGCGCGTTTGGCAGGACAACATGCAGGTCTACGGTGCGGACAAGGTCTGGCGGCAACTGGGACGTGAGGACGTCGCGGTGGCGCGCTGCACCGTCGAGCGGCTGATGCGGCGACAGGGCTTGCGTGGTGTGATGCGTGGCAAGGTGGTGCGCACGACGATCAGCGATAAGAACGCGCCGTGCCCGCTGGACAGGGTCAACCGTCAGTTCCGTGCCGAGCGGCCGAACCAGCTGTGGGTCTCGGATTTCACCTACGTCTCGACCTGGCAGGGCTGGCTGTATGTGGCGTTCGTCATCGACGTGTTCGCCAGGCGCATCGTCGGTTGGCGTGTCAGCAGTTCGATGCGGACGGACTTCGTCCTCGATGCACTGGAACAAGCACTGTATGCACGTCAACCCGAGCGCGACAGCACCTTGATCCATCACAGTGATCGCGGATCGCAGTACGTGTCGATTCGCTACAGCGAGCGTTTGGCCGAGGCCGGTGTCGAACCATCGGTGGGCAGCAAGGGTGACAGCTACGACAACGCGCTCGCCGAAACCATCAACGGACTCTACAAAGCCGAGTTGATCCATCGACGTGCACCGTGGAAAACTAAGGAGGCCGTCGAGCTGGCCACGCTCGAGTGGGTAGCCTGGTTCAATACCCAGCGTCTGCTCGAACCGATCGGCTACATTCCTCCTGCCGAAGCGGAAGCAAACTACTATCAGCAACTCGTCAGTCCTGCAGTCCCTATGGCCGCATGACTTAAACCAAACAGCCTCCACGAAAACCGGGGCGGTTCA
>JANMUE010000487.1:0-11865 GCA_031391205.1 Lysobacterales bacterium
ATTTCATTGCGCCCTACGTCCCTCGACCAACCCGGACCACTACGCAAGAAGTAGGGCGCAATAACCGAAGGGCATTGCGCCGCATGGATTCCCCCACAACCACATCGTACGGGACATTCAATGCGGCGCAATTTCATTGCGCCCTACGTCCCTGCCCCGCCGACGCAACAGATTCACCGTAAAGAAATACGTTCCACCCGGAATCCAAACGCGTCGATAGTTCGGCATCCGCAGAGTCTCCGCCAACGCGCACCACCGCGCAACCTCGTAGGGCGCAATAAGCGCAGCGCGGAAGTAGGGCGCAATAACCGAAGGGCATTGCGCCGCATGGAACACTGCACCAACCAACAGTGCGGAGCGTTCAATGCGGCGCAATGTTATTGCGCCCTACGTCCCTCAACGTTGCCGGGTCGAAATCCTCCAGGCGGCGTGCGATACCGCGCGCTGGCACCTTGATCATGCCCGCAAGATCACTCACGCTGGCCGCCGCGACTGCCCGTACTACGCGTAGCCTCAAGCCATCGGCCTCCTCAAGCACCTCCAGCCGCGCACCCGCCCCCATCCCCAGCCGCCGACGCAAGGCCGCTGGCAGGACAATCTGGCCCTTTGAAGAGACAAGCAACATGGACATCGGCGCACCTTGATGTTGTGACCCTTCCAATTCTATATTGGCTTACCAGGTAAGGCAAACACAGACGACGACCGGAAGTCGAGTAGGGCGCAATAACCGAAGGGCATTGCGCCGCATGGAATGCCGAACATTCCTCAATCGTCATACGCCGGCAACCCATCCACCGCAACGCCCCAATCGTTGGTGTAAACCCCCACCTCCACCCATCGATGAAACGTGGAGTGCGGCCAATCCACTACCCGCTCCACCAGGCCATGCTTCAACGGATTGATATGCACGTAATCCATATGCGCGGCGAAGTCACGCTCATCACGCACCAGATGCTCCCAGAATCGGCGTTGCCAGATGCCGCGCTCGCCGCGCGCAAGCCGCACATCCGACCGCCGTTCCATCACCGGCAGCCGCTTGCTGAAATCTGCCTTGATCAACCGCCACCGAAGCGCGAAATCAATGTCACCCTCGGGCAGCTCGATCACGCAATGCAGATGATCCGGCAACACCACCCAGGCGTGGATCGTGAACGGATGGCGCGCCTTTACCGATGCCACCACTTCGCGCAGATCGTCTATTCGCTGCACCAGCAGGTCATTGCCGCGCCGACGCAATAGATTCACCGTGAAGAAATACGTGCCACCCGGCACCCATACGCGTCGATAATTCGGCATGACGCGAGTCTCGACCAACCCGACCCGCTACGCAAGAAGTAGGGCGCAATAACCGAAGGGCATTGCGCCGCATGGATTCCCCCACAACCACATCGTACGGGACATTCAATGCGGCGCAATTTCATTGCGCCCTACGTCCCTACGTCCCTCAGGTCGACTTCATCGTTTCGGGCGACGACGATCTTCTGTCGCTCACGAGTTTCCAAAATATTCCACTATTCACCGTTGCTCAGGCCGTAAGTAGGGCGCAATAACCGAAGAGCATTGCGCCGCATGGAGCCCCGCACCACCCAACCGTGCGGGGTGTTCAATGCGGCGCAATGCTATTGCGCCCTACGTCCCTACGTCCCTACGTCCCTACCCAGGCATGGATCGTAAACGGGTGGCGCACCTTCACCAACGCCACCACCTCGCGCAGATCGTCTATCCGCCGTACCAACAAGTCATTGCCGCACCGTCGCAATAAGTTCACGGTGAAGAAATACGTACCACCCGGCACCCACGCGCGACGATAGTTCGGCATGACGCGAGTCTCGACGAACCAGAACCGCACCGCAAGAAGTAGGGCGCAATAACCGAAGGGCATTGCGCCGCATGGGTTCCCGCCTAACCACACCATGCGGGGCATTCAATGCGGCGCAATTTCATTGCGCCCTACGTCCCTACGTTTCTGGACCTGGCCTCATTCTCTTAACCCCTTTTTTCCAACCATGAGCGCCCTCGCCTCGACGACCTGGTCATTCGAAATACATCTTGCAAGGACGGACTTCTTGATCAATTTATAACCTTTTCTTTTATTCTCCGCGGTTCGTCCTTCAAGCATTAGCTTGCCGAGATGGAATAGAGCGTTATTATTCCCGAGACTAATCGCCTTTTCAAGCCAGTATCGTGCGCGCTCACGGCGTCCGGTCGACAAGTACTCAAGCGCTATATTAACAGCGGCCGTAGAATCGCCACCTCGGACCGCCGACTTACTCCAGAACATTCCGAGATTCCTGTCTTTTTTTACACCAATACCGTCGAAGAAGAACACGCCCAAATTTGATTGAGCGGCAATAAAGTTGTGTAACGCCGCTTTATGCATTAGACGGTAAGCACCGTTCCAACGCTTCAGATCGAATTGTCGGCACGCATCAGTAAACATTTGGTCTGGGCTCATCGTGTACCTTCGCGCAGTTGGCGGTGAAAATATTGGTACGTGCCATTTTTTCATGGAATTGCGAGATTCGGGCCGATTGTTGGCCACAATGGTGGGGCCAATGAGGGAATCATCCTTACGCATCGATACGCTAGATATCCTAGGCCTATCCCGCCTGCTACAGTTGCCGCAGTTTCGCATCCATCTCCACAAATGGGCGCTGGCTCCTCATATTTGTAGTTAGACCAATCGTGTGGCTTTGGTTTCGTGATGGTTTTTCCAGTACCCTTTTGCTCACACTGAATTTTTGACGGGTCCGTCGGATGCTCCCAGCAATGCTTGTACGGATTGTCTGTGCCTCGACCAGAACTTCCCCCGGTTCTTCCACGATCACCACCCCGCCCGCCTCGACCGTTGCTCTGTAGACCCTCTTCATCAATTCGCAACAAGGGATCGGCATCGACATAGCTGTATGTGTTGTGACCACCCCTCAACCCAATCGGATCCGACTCCACATACCTCCCCGTCCCCGGCTCATAGTCCCGAAAGTAGTTGTAGTGCAGCCCCGTCTCCACGTCAAAGTATTGACCGGGGAAGCGCAGGTTCAGAACGAAGTCGGTGCTGTCGCCATCCGGGTCCTGGTTGGGTGCGGCTTCGCCGAAGGGGTTGTTGAGGATCGGCCAATTCCAGACGACAGTGTTGTTGCTGGCCTGCACGACCTTGCGCGGGCTGCCGAGGTGGTCGGGATGGATTTGATGCAGCACGCCGCCAGCGAACAGGCCTACCGGCAGGTCATCAAGCCAGATTACCTCCTGCACACCTTCGCCATCCATGCGCTCATCGGCAAGCAGTCGACCACCTTCGTCATAATCAAAAATATGCCGATTATGCTTATCGCCCTCGTCAAACTTCATGACGCGCTCGCCGCGTGCATTGTACGAGTAGCTCATCAGCACATTGCTGCCGCCATCGAGCTTCTGCGTCAGGCGATTCCAATCGTTGTAGAAGAGGCTGGCATCCCCTGCGGTATCCAGCGACACGGAGTTGCCGTTGTCATCGTAGGCGCGGCTGACACCGTCGACGCTGCTGAGGCGATGGCTGTTGCCTGGATAGACATAGGGCAACTGCGGCGCCGCGGCGAGCGTCTTGCTCAACCGATTGCCGATTGCATCGTAGGTGTAGGTCTCGACATTGCTGCCAGGTACATCGACATCGATCAGGCGATACAGCGCGTCATAGGTGTAGCTGTTGTTCGGCGGGGTACCGCCCAGCACATCGCTGATTCCGGTGATATTGCCCACGGCATCCAGAGTGAATTCGAGATCAAGTCCATCGGCCTGACTGCTGTTGATGCTGTCGATCCAGTAGTTCTGATCATAGTTGCGCTCGCTGGTTGCGCCAGACGCCCACGTGATCCTCTTTATCGGACCGAAAGGGTAGTAGCTGACATCCCTGATGAGGTATTCCATGGGATCGCTTGGCCAGATCGTGCCTGGTGGCATTCCCGCTTCAGCAGCGGGCAGCAGGCTAACGCTGTTGATCCGACCGATGCTGTCGCGACCGTAAGAGACGCGCATGCCACTGGGATAAGTCAGCTCGGTCAAGCGATCGGCGACGGTGTACGTCCAGGCAGTCACGCGATCGGCGCCATTAACAGTGGCGATCTTGCGCCGCACATTGCCGCGCAAGTCATAGCACAGCAGGGTGCGGCCAGTGGGATCTGTAAAGCCGGTCAGGCGCCCGATACCGAACGTTTCGCCCCCCCGGCACTCCGAATGGCCTTCGTCGTAGGTAAAGGCAACACCCGGGTCATTCGGATAAGCGATTTCAGTCAGACGATTCAAGACGTCGTAACTATAGGCACTGACTGTCCCGCGGGCATCGGTCTGCGTGGCGCGATTGCCTGCAGCATCGTAGGTGTAGGCGGTTGTGCCGGTATCCGGGCTCGTCAACTGAATCAGATTGTTCAATCCGTCATACGTGTAGCCGGTGCTGAGATTCTTGGCATCGGTCACCTGCACCAGATTGTCGCGCGCGTCATAGCGATATTTGGTGTTGCCCATCAGAGCATCAGTGCTCTGGATCAGGCGATTGAGCGGATCGACGTTACCGTCGGTGACGCGGGTCAATGCGTCGGTGACGGTATCCTGGTTGCCATTGGCGTCATAGGTGAATACCGTTTCGGCGCTCTGCGCGTTCAGCAGTTTGTGCAGCCGACCGAGACTGTTATAGACGCGTCCCATTGTACGCGTCAGCACATTGGACGGATCACGGGTTTGCTCACCGGTGCGATTGCCTGCAGCATCCAGCGTGTAATTGATCTTGTTGCCCAGGCTGTCGGTGATCGCGGTCAGGCGATGTGCATCGTCGTAGGTGTAGTCGATGAATGCCGCATCGGGCTGCGTGATGCGAATGACCTGGCCTACGTTGTCGTAGGTCAAGGTCGTGGTGGCGTCGAAACTCGCGTTTGGCGTGCCGTTGGTGTTGGCGCGCACGGTGCGCGTCTGCAGCCAGCCGCGGGCGTGGTAGGTCATGTCGGTGATGACAGCGTTGGCATCCTTGATCCGCTTTACGCGGCCGGCGCCGTCATAGCTGACGTACTCCGTGATCTGGCCGAGCGCATTGGTCACCTTCCACAAGTCACCCTTGCGATAGGCGCAGGTGGTCGGCGACGCGGCACAACTACTGTGATCGGCAGCGTAGTAGGCGAACGCGGTGGTATCGGTGACGTCGGTGCGTGCGCCGTTCGTCGACTTGACCAGACCGAGCAGCGGGCAGGTACCGGAGGTAACGTCGCCGGGTTCGCAGTAGCTGGTCAGCGTCTGACGCACTCCGGTTGGCGCGTTCGTGCTGCTGCCGCAGGTATAAACCGTCGCTGTGCCATTGCCCGGATCGACTTCACAACGCGCGGTAACCTGCCCGCGCGCATTGTAGGCGAACCGGTTCAGCGACTCGATCGCCCAACGCGCGGAGCCTGTCGTATTGCACGGCTGTGCCGTCGTATTGGGGGCTGAACACTGCGACGTACTTCGCTCGATCGGCAGTCGAAACAGCGCGTGCCAAGCCGTCACGGTTTTGCGCTCGTCGCTGACAGCATTGCCGGGCTGGGTGTCCTTGCCTTTGGCCTCTATGCGAGCCACCTCCAGACCACGGTTGTCATAGTCGTAGTCCGTCACATTGCCGTTGAAATCCGTAGTCTGGTCCTTGTAACCGTTGCTGTCGTAGGTTTGCGACTGCATGTTGCTGCCGCCGCAACTGGGGCAGGGTTGCGTGGTGCTGCCCAAATTTCGAATGCCGTTGTTGTTGGAAAATCCCAGCGTGCTTGAGGTGCCGAGTGGATCGGTGACCGTCGTCGTACCGTTTGCGTTGTAGACGAACTGGTGGCGCGCAATGGTGCCCGAGGCCAGATTGGGCGCGAGGAACGAAGACGTGGCGCGCCCGTTGGAGTCGTACACTACCGTTTCGTATCGAGCGCCATTTTCATCGATGATTCCTGTGACAAATTTGGCGTGCATCGGCGACCGTACGTCCTCGTAAAGATACTGAAGCACCGAGGTATCGGGATAAGTGAGATGAGTCAGGTTATTGAGCGAATCGATTCGGTAAGCATATTTAGCGCCAGTGGAAGTAGTCACCTCCATGACCCGCCCGTTACTATCCGGCAGGTAGGCGAAGAGCAGTTGCCTGCCTCGCGAGTCGGTGACTTGGGTCAGTCGGTTGCTGCCATCGTAGGTAAAGACGAGCATCGAGCCATTGCGATCCTCAATGCTGGTCAGGCGGGCGTTCGCATCGTAAGTGTGGATTTCGTCGGCGCTGGACGTGAAGGTCCAGGTGCCATTCGGGTTCTCGATCAGCGTTTCAGCGGTGGTTCCCGCAACATGCGCGAATTCGGTTCCGTCCGCACGAAAATACTTGATGATTCCGTCCTGATACAGGATGCCGGCACGCGCAATGGGTGAACCAGGCGTCAGAAACAGCCTGCTGTCGAAGCGAGTCAACCAGTTGGAGCCAAGCAGTCGTGGAATCCCGCTTGCGCCCAGGTAAGGCAACTGAAATCCATCGCTGGCATAGTTCCGCGTAAAGCGCAGCGCACCATCGCCTTCGCTGAAATCGGTAATCGCAAATACTTTCGCGCCGGACAGCGGCTTTATCGGATTGCCCTTGCATGGGCCATTGTCTTGAGTTGGCTTCCAGCACAAGAAGCCTTCCGGTGGATTTCCTGGTGCGTCCATGGGCGAGTAGCCCGGCGGGCAGAAAGTTGGAGCAAGGCGGTAGATGGTGGCATTGTGAAAATGGGCGATGCACGTGTTGCCGACACTATGAATCGTACCCTTCCACTCCAGCCCGAGACTGCATTGAGTCGTGCTGGCTGACCCTGAAACCGGCGCTCTACAGGCGAATTGAGGAAGTTGACCTGCGTTAGGGCGGCCGCTCAGGTTCTGATAATCGTTGACCGGCAAAAGCGAAGTGTTACTGCATACTTCAGGGCGGCAGGTAGGCCCCAGCCCAATGAGCTTGTTGGCGATGGCGGCCTCCTCGGTAGTGAATTGCCAAGCGCTCAACGAAACATAAAGATCGGGATACGGCAGCGGCGAGGGAGCCGGATTGCAAATGGTGTCACCATAACCACCGTCATACCGCGCCGGCAATTGCTCGGGCACGAGACATTCGCCAGTGATGCCGAATGGGCAGCCCTGCGCCAGCGCCGACCCCATACTGAATTGAGACAAGATCCATACCACCGCCGAAATCGTCAAATACCGTAAGCAACGGCGGCGCAGGCCGCTCCATCCTGATAACAACAAAGACGGTGATGCAGCGACTCTTTCCGTTGAACCACCAAAAGGTGCAGTGCGCATAGTGACCTCGTGCTAAGAAGTGGCATAGGGGCCATCCTGCTGCCCGCGCAGTCATCGCGGTTTTCGCAGGCAGAATGTCCTTCAACCAATAAGCGCGGGAAGCGCGGAGCGACTCGATCATTTATTTCACGCACTGTTCTAATCCCTGCCCAAAACTCAGTCAGCGGTCATGTTTCCTCAATGGCTACGGGCATATGCTGCGTTGGACGTGTTAGGGCTCTAGGAGCCGCCGTTCGTGACGATCCGGGCCTATCTCCGCCGAATCGCCTGTGGTCGGATATTTTTCGCCAGGTCGTTGCGCAGGCGATCCCGTCTTTGTTGACGTATGGGGCCTGCTGGAATTGCGGATCGGACGCTTCGCGCTCTAAGTCTCGTCAGTGATCATTATCCGATTGATTCTGCTTCGTTAGCATTTCGCTGCTAAGACCCTGCCGTGGCCAGCGCCGCTCTCAAACCCTTCAGCTCGTCTGCACAACCGTCTTCCAGAATGCCGGCATTCGCCGTTTCGCATACGGGCGAGCAACGCGGCCACTTGATCCCAATGCCTGGGACTGGCTACGACCGCTGCGAGGCTCGGGTGTGCACGAACGCCGCTAGGGTGATTGCTGCCGTCAGTCTGCGTGCAGTGCGCAGTAGGGGCTAGCACGGGCCGTATCTCCCGTTCTCCACTGCAAGGTGCCGAACCTCCGTCGACTGTTGTGCGAACCTCGGATTCAGCAACCCCTATCCAATGGATAAAGGGCCTCTTGACCGAGGGCGCCCGCGACAACAACCTGTGTTCGGATGATCGCGAGGCCTTCGCTCACCCAAGCGCGAGGCCAGGCGGTCAACTCGATCATCTTGCTCTCGTGCTTATCCACATCGCAACTGCAACTCCTGCCAGAATGCAGAGAGATTGTGACGCTGCGTGGTTGTTTGATTTCCTAAGCCGATACTGCGGCCCTTGGGCTATCGTTGCGCGCGCAGCAAACGCAGACGTTCACCAATTCCCGGGGCACTGAGTTCGGCCTCGATGAGCCCTTGCTGGGGGATATTCAGCAGGCTTTCCGCTTCCGAGCCACGACCGCTATCGATCAGCGCAGCCGCGAGCCCGATCCGAGCCTTCGCCCCATGCGATTGACTAGCTGGGAGAATCTTGACGGCCTCGCGCAACAACAATGCCGCCTTCTCGGGTTCTCCACTCTGCTGCAGCAGCAGCATCGCATAGTCGGTCTTGTAGATCGCCGCCAGACTTGACCCAGGCCCATCGCCTAAAACACCCACTTCGGCGGCCCTTGCGTAGTAGCGGAGCGCAGAGGAAACGTCGCCGTAGCCGATTTCGTAAAGCTGGCCCAGCGCATGCGACACGATGGCGATAATGCGATGGGGGCGGCCCCGCGCGATCTTGATGTAGTTTTCCTCAGCATGATGCAGCCACGTCCTTGCCTGCGTGTAGTCTTTGCGCAAGAAGGCGCCTACGCCGCGCGTCAGAATTGCTTCTGTCGCAAACCAGCTTTGTTCGCCATAGACGCGGATTTGCCGCTCGAGCAGCCGATCATTGAGCTGATCCGCCTCGCCCACGCGCCGCTGCAAAAGCAGGAGGTTGGCCAGCACCTGCTGCACTCGATAGTACTGCACGGCCTCTGCCGCATCTTCCTGGTTCACGCTGTCACTCAGTATGCGCGCGCGTTGCTCCAGCCATTTGAGCCGAGGGGTGGTCGGAACTCCACAATGCACGGCAGACACAAAAACGGTACCGGCCTCGAATGCAAACTCACGCCCCATGGCGAGCAATCGTGTGTTCAGATCATCCATTTTCGGACACGCAAAGGTTTCGTCATCGCGCGCTGCCAAACGGAGTAACGTCAATTCAACCTTCCAGGTCTCTTCCAGCCCAGCATCATGCCGCTCGAATATCGACTTCGCACGAAGCAGCGCAAGGCGCGCGTCCTCATATCGATTGTTGATCAACAGCATGGTTCCAGCAGCCTGCAGCTGACGGGCCAGCACCAGCGGGTCGCTCGCAGCGAGCGATTCCCTGAGTTCCACCGCCTGCAAAGATAGCTCCAGTGCGGACTCGGTATCATCGAGGCTCATATAAATGTTCGACAAGGTGTCTGCCAGGCGAGCGCGTATCAACGGATTGTCGTCGAGTCTCTCGACCAGCAGATCGCGCCCGCGATCCAGCGCCATCTTGATCGACACGTCCGGCCGTTGCATTTGCATCGGATTGCCGGACTCGAATATTTCGATCAGGAAGGAAGTCACCGCCTCGGCAAGTTTGCTCGCCTCTACCGCGCGATCTCTCTCGGCGATGGTGTGGTCGACCTGCCGCATAAGCAAGCCCGTAAACGTACTGACTGAAAGCATCGCAACTGCGGCGACCCCGAGCCCGCGCCAATTGCGCTTGACGAAGCGCGATACGCGATACGCCCGGCTGCCGCGCCGGCCCTGCACCGGCCGGTCCTGCAGATGGCATTCAATGTCCTGCGAGAGTTGCTCGACCGAGGTATAGCGCAGGTGTGGTTCCTTGCGTACGGTGCGTTGCACGATGGCATCGAGATCGCCGTGTAATGCACGTGCCAGGGAAGGTGCAGTGTGCAGTGCGCGCGCCTGCAAGGTCGCTTCGCTTGCGGTGGCGGCAACGCTGCTCGGCAATTGGGGAATCGTGCTGCAGATATGGCGCTCGAGTTCCGCGGCTGACTTCGCATGGATGTCGAAAATTGATTTCCCGCACAACAACTCATGCAGCAAGGTACCCAGCTGATAGACGTCGCAGGCGACCGATACTGACTCACCGCGGATTTGTTCGGGTGCGGCGTTCACTGGCGAAAAAAAGCGATGATGGGCCGCGGTTTCCTCAGCGGCCGCAACGTCAAGCAGCTGCATGGGTTTGGCAATGCCGAAATCAATAAGCTTGGGCACACCCGCCGCATCGACAATGATATTGCTCGGCTTGATGTCGCGATGCAGGATCAGTTTGCCATGCGCGTATTGCACCGCATCGCAGATACCGCGGAACAGATTCAGGCGTTCGCGAATGCTGAGGTGGTTCTGGTCGCAATGTGCATCGATCGGAAGGCCGCGCAGGTACTCCATCACGTAGTAAGGCTCGCCCGCCTCGCTCTCGCCAACGTCCAGCAATCTTGCGATACCGGGGTGATCGAAAGAAGCAAGGATTTCGCGTTCGCGTTGAAAGCGCGCGCGCGTGTTGTCATCCAGGTTGCGCGCATGCAATACCTTGATCGCCACCTGCTGCTGCACCTGGCCATCGGCACGCTCGCCCAGATACACCGTGCCCATGCCGCCGCGGCCGATTTCCTTGACCAGCGTAAACGCGCCCAGACGCGCGCCGACGGCGGAAGGCGATGCTGCCGCCACGAGTGTCTCCATAGCGGCACCGGTGCGTTGCTGCCATTGGCGGTGGGCAGACAGCATCGCCGCCAGGGTCTCGGCGATCAAGGCATCCTCTTGGCGCAGTGAGGCGATCAGCGCATCGGCCGCGGACGTCTCCATCGACTCTGCATGTTCGAACAGGGACTGAAGGTGCTGCCATTGGGTGCTGGAGAGGGTGGTGTTCATGGGTTCATGTGATTGCTGACTGGGCTTTCCGATAGTTCTGGCGATGCCGGACTGGCACTTCACCAAGGCTGAGCGAACTCATTCCACTAAATCGCATCACTTTACGCGCAGCAACGTTAAACAACGGTGGGTTGGCCGGCTTCGACCAGCGACGCTGCAACGTTCGTGCCGCAATGACCTGGGGCGATGGTGGGTTGCACCCGCCCTCCTCGGGCGATCAGAGTCGACTATGCAACCAGGCGCGTGCAAATTTCCAATGCCGCACTACGGTGGCAACGCCGACGTCCAGAGATTCCGCAACCTCCGCGTTGTTGAGGCCACCGAAGTAGCGCAACTCCACGACACGGGAAGCAATCGGGTCGCGGCCTTCCAACTGCTGCAGGGATTGCTCCAACTGCAGCCAGTCGATGTGCTGGCCTTCGGCCACAATATCCATGTCCGGGCTGGGGTCGAGTTCCAGGCTGATGGTCTCTACACCGGCTCCACGCTTCTCGGTCTCGCGCTCACGCACCAGATCGATCAATACACGCCGCGTGACGCGCGCTGCCACGCCCAGAAAATGCGTGCGGCCTTCCCAATCGTTTCGTTGATCCATCAGCCGCAGAAACGCCTCGTGCGCCAACTCAGTGGCGCGCAGCGACAGCCGATGCGCGGCAGGTCGAATGATGCGATGGGCGATCGCCCGCAACGCCGGATACAGCGCGTCCATCAGCCGCTGCTCCGCCTGTTTGTCGCCAGCACGCCATTGCGCGAACAACGCGGCGACTTCGGATGGCTCGGAAGGTAGTGGCACGGGCGCCTGCACACGGATGTGAAGGGCGCATGATAGTGGCAACCGTTGGTCGCAAGGGGAGACTGCATGGGAGGCTGCCATTGGCGCCAATGGATAGGAATCGCGGCCGGAAGCCGCCCGCATTGTGGGTCCGACCTGTGGTCGGACGCTTTCGCCAGAGTGGACCGAGTCGACTAAAATCGTCCGACCCCAGGTCGGACCCACAAAGGCAGTTGCTA
>JANMUE010000511.1:0-6809 GCA_031391205.1 Lysobacterales bacterium
GACTGCGTGCATGGCAGGATCCCTCTCTCTGTTTGGCGACAAAGAGGAGACCACCTGTCATGCACGCTTGGCTTTTCCCAGAGGCTACGACTTAAGCTCTTATCCTACAACGGGGAAATGCGGGGAAACCTCAGTCTCTGAGCCCTGTCTTCTTCTCGGACCTCGGTAATTGAACACCGGATTGCGCTGCGCTTCATTCGGGCTACTTGCTGGTTGCCCCGACCTCGAATCCCCCGGCAGTTACTTCCTGGCAAGAAAGTACGCAACGATGGCGTTTGCGTGTCCGTGACCCATCTCATGCTCAGTCTTGAGAACGTTGACCAACTCCATATGCTTGAGCGGCCCGGCCTTCCTGACTATTTCAAGCCAATGTTCGACCGGCTTCCCGTATTTCTTCTCGATCGAAGGGAAGTAAGAAGCCGGACCTTTGACCTTGGGTTCAGTTGCCATCGTTCTATCCTCATGGACTCGTCCAGCAGCGACGAACGAAGCACACGAAAATCGACATTGTCCGGAAAAGTTCTGTCGAACTGGCTCGGGCTGTTGTAGGCCCCTAGGGAACCTCTGAACAAGTTCGCCCTAATGTGGTTTCATAGCTGCGGACGCGGAAACCGGATTGAAGCATGAGTCAGATGACATTTGGTGATGGCGAGTATGCCGGCAAGCGCAAGCAAACGCGGCGCGAGATGTTCCTGTCGGAGATGGAGAAGGTAGTGCCTTGGCGCGCCCTGACATCGCTGATCGAGCCGCACTATCCGAAGTCAGGGAATGGTCGGCAGCCGTACCCGCTGGAGACGATGCTGCGTATCCACCTGATGCAGAACTGGTTCGGGTACAGCGATCCGGCGATGGAAGAGGCGCTCTATGAGGTGGTTTCAGTGCGGCAATTCGCCCGGTTGTCGCTGACGAAGGCGATTCCGGACGAGACGACGATCTTGAACTTCCGGCATCTGTTGGAAGCCAACGACCTGGCCGTGAAGATGATGCAGCGGGTGAATGGTCACCTGTGCGACAAAGGCTTGATGCTCAAGCGCGGCACAATCGTCGACGCGACGATTATCGCCACCCCGAGTTCGACGAAGAACGCTGAGGGCGAACGCGATCCGGAGATGCACCAGACGAAGAAGGGCAACCAGTGGTACTTCGGGATGAAGGCGCATATTGGTGTCGACGCCGAGTCCGGGCTGGTGCATACCGTTACGACCACAGCGGCGAACGCGGCTGACGTGACGCAGGTGGAAGACCTGCTGCACGGCAAGGAAAAGGTTGTGCACGCTGATGCCGGCTATATCGGCGCAGACAAACGCGTGAAGAGCAAACGCATCGAATGGCACATTGCCCAGAAGCGCGGCAAGATCACAGCAATGCGGGCGAGCCCTTGGAAGCGCGCGGTTGAAGAAGTGGAAACGCTGAAGGCGCGGATACGCGCTCGCGTTGAGCATCCGTTCCGAGTCATCAAGCGCCAGTTCGGTTTCGTGAAGGTGCGCTTCAAAGGCTTGGCGAAGAACACTGCGCAGGTGCTGACACTGTTCGCGCTGGCGAACCTTTGGATGGCGCGCAAGCAGCTGCTGACGATGATGACGGGAGAATTGCGTCCGCAGTTTGGGAAGTAAGGGTAAAAGGCGCCCTGAAAGCGCCAAAATTTGATGTTTTTCGGGTTTTCGACAATCTCACCGATCGATGGTGGACGAATTCGACTGTACCGCGCTCATCGGGTGACTTGTTCAGACCTTCCCTAATTGCGTTTGAACCCGAAACGCTTTTGCCGACGCTTGCCTGTAGTGTCGCCTCGATATACAAAAATCGGTGGATTTTAAGGCTTGCGCCTTGCAACAACATCGTGATCACTCACTTAGCACTTGCGGTATTGCGAGCAACTGAAAACGGCCTTCGGTTTAGAAAGTTGGATTGCCTGAAGCTCATCAAGTACATCATCAAATTCGGCGACAAAAGCGAGCGGCTAACTGCCGAGACTGTCGATCTGCTGTTCTGCATCTACCAACGCTACGTTGGATCGGACGACGACCGCATCCTCTGGTGTGTCAGTGTCTTTCTGAAAGACAGAATCTTGCGCCCAGAGCAGGTTCATTGGTTGATTTCGAACGCCAACGCATCGGTGCACATACTGAATCGACTACTACGTTACCCAAAGCGTAACGGGAGAATTCTGAAATGGGCAGAACAAGCATTGCATGCTGGAGAATTCGAAGACCGATCTGCGGAGCTTCTCTCGCTGACGATCAAAGACCATGTCCAAAAGTACGCTACCCGACTGAATAGCGATACGATTATTTGGGCTATTTACTACTCTCGGGCAACGGTTGAAGCTAAAGAGTCTATGCTCAAGGCGGCGGCATCCGTTGAATCACTTAGGGAACCTCTGAATAAGTCACCACATCGTCTTCGCTACACAGCTTATTGCTTGCCACACCCCGAAAAACCTGCGGTTTTTCGCCCCCTGACTCAGGGGGCTATCGCGGCTCCGGACTTGTTCAGAGGTTCCTTAGGGAAGCGTTAACAGTCGCCCTAAGGCTTCGACTTCCAAGTGTTATTCGAAACTTGGCAGCGATGGCGGCCAGCTCTTCCATCGGATCAAGCTTTCCAATCCAACGCCGCCTTGAGTAGTACTGGGACTGCTTAGTCTCGCCGATTCGAATATTGAAAGCCTGGAAACAAGGGTAGCTTCAATAAATTCTGAAACCATCTACTACAGGCAGCGAAACGCGGGCGCAGACGATCAATAGCAGATTCAAATCCGGGGTGCGCTCATCCGACACTCCCAGCACGTTCATCTGGTTCTCCCTTTCCTACTCCCAAGCGTCCGCGGCGCCTCCCCGCGCGCGTTAGGAACTCCGATCATCGTGCGCGCAACTTCGAGCACTGCCTTCTGCTGCGCATCGCTTAGTTCAACGAATATCGCCATGAGTTGGTTACGACGCTGCGCCGATTCCGACTGCGCGTCGGACACTTGATACGTTTCTTGCGTCTCGGCGGCATAGAGCCGCGCTGGCATTCTTGGCTCATCGCCGCAGACGAGATAGTCGATGCTCGTCTTCAGGTGTCGACGGAGGTCGGGCAGTTCGCGCACGCGCGGGTTCATGACGCCGCGTTCCCAGTTACTGACGGTGGTCTTGCTCATGCCGGTCAGTTCGGCGAGTTGATCCTGCGACAGGCCGGCAGCTTCGCGGGCCGCGCGGATCCGCTCTCCCATGCTGGTTTTGGTTTCCATTCTGGAATCTTAGTGTTTCGCTGGTGTTGACGGGTTTCGGTGGTATTGACCTTTATGTTTCTGTAGTGTTAACTACGCTGGTGGTCATCGATAGCGAGTCATGTAATCGGATTCCCATGCCCCGTGGAGCGCGCGCCGGACAGCGTGCGGCCGGGAAGCGGGGCAGAGGATGGGGCAAGGGATTCCCCGAAGTCGAAGGGCCGGTCCGACGGCCTGATGTGCGGTCCCATCGGACAAGCTCGAATTCTCGAACGGGAGAGTGCTGTTGAAAAGTAGGCTGGTGGTGAGCGCAGCGAACCCCAGCAGACCGGCGTATTTGCTGGGGTTCGCTACGCTCACCGCCAGCCTACAATTCGCCTTCGTCGTCCGCTCCGGAATGCAGCGCCATCGTACCCAGGGCGTTGCCCTGAGCTGAATTGAGTCGCCCCTTCGGGGCTAAGAGCGCTGCATCTGTTTTGAATACGCTCGAATGTGCAAAAACAAACAGGCGATTTCAGAAAGTGGCGTCCTCGGCCGGATTCGAACCGGCGACCTTCCGCTTAGGAGGCGAACGCTCTATCCAGCTGAGCTACGAGGACATCGCCGCGCATTCTACTGCAGGTGGGGCGTTGTGGGTCTGGCGTGGGGTTGGGCGTTGTTTGTGTGTGGGGTGCGGTGGTGTTGGGATGGGGTGTGCTTGCAGGACGCACATCTGCAAGGTTCGTCTCGGCGAAACCTAATCCCGCCGCACTCCTCCCTCATCCGCCTTCGGCACCTTCTCCCGCAGGCGGGAGAAGGAACAGCATCGCAGTGGGATGGCGCTCCCACACAAGGGTTAACGCCACATTAGCCGTCGTGGGGCATTGTCGTAAACTGATTCTGCGGAAAACAGAGCAACAGCTATGGGTGAGATCGAGAGATTGGAAGAGCAGGTGCAACGCCTGCAACCCGCTGAATTGGCGAAGTTTCGCGCGTGCTTCTTTGAGTTCGATGCACAGGTTTGGGATCGCAGGATCGAGACTGACGCGAAGGCGGGGAAGCTTGGGAGTCTGGTTGCCGAGGCGCGTAGCGAGTTTGAATCCGGGCAGGCTGGTGGGCTGACTGCGGGTGTGGGCGGTTGATGTTCGTTGTGTAGAGCTAGGATCAAGGGCAGCGGAGCAAGCCCCGCTCTTACAAATGCAACGGCAACAGCCATGAGGGTAATGACTCAGTGTGAAACGCCGACGATGAACCCCTTCGCCCGCTTGCGGGAGAAGGTGCCGAAGGCGGATGAGGGAAACGTTCGACGGTGCTGGGGTTGTTGAGTCGTTGTTCGCAAACACCCGGCGGCGTCGCGCGTTTCCCTCACCTTAGTCCTCTCCCGCAGGCGGGAGAGGAGACCACTCTTCCGGCCCTGCGGGCGGAATTCTTCCGCGAGAGTGAGACGAGAACGGCATCGCGGCGGTACGCCGCTCCCACAATGCAACCGGGCCTGAATTCGCCATCTGGCTGACCTGAGCTAGAATGGTCGGCCTTGCGATGGCGCTGTGCGCCCGCACCTCTTATTGGCTTACTTATCTCGAGGTTTACATGTCTCAACAGGTCTTGAAGGCGCTCGGCCTGGGCGCGGTGAATTCCGGTACTTATCTGGGTCAGGGCGAGTGGTCGACGACCAGTGATGCGGGGATTCTGGAGTCGGTGAATCCCAGTGATGGCGAGGCGATTGCGAAGGTGCATGCGTCCAGCCAGGCCGATTACGAAATCATCATCGAACGCGCCCAAGCGGCGTTCAATATCTGGCGCACGACGCCGGCACCGAAGCGCGGCGAAGCGATCCGCCTGTGTGGCGAGGCGCTGCGCAAGCACAAGGATGCGCTGGGTTCGCTGGTGTCGCTGGAGATGGGCAAGATCAAGGCCGAGGGCGATGGCGAAGTGCAGGAGATGATCGACATCGCGGATTTCGCGGTCGGTCAGAGCCGTATGCTGTATGGCTACACGATGCACTCCGAGCGCCCCGGTCATCGCATGTACGACCAGTACCATCCGCTGGGCCTGGTCGGCGTGATCAGCGCGTTCAACTTCCCGGTGGCGGTGTGGGCGTGGAACAGCTTTCTCGCGGCGATCTGCGGCGATATCACCATCTGGAAGCCGTCGCCGAAGACATCTCTGTCGGCGGTGGCGTCGCTGCGCATCTGCAACGAGGTGCTGCGCGAACATGGTTTTCCGGACATCTTCTTCCTGTTCAACGATGCCGGCAACGAGCTGGCGCAGAACTTCGTCGACGACCGCCGCGTGCCGCTGATTTCGTTCACCGGATCCACGCATGTGGGCCGCCGCGTCGGCGAGTGTGTAGCGCAGCGCATGGGCCGATCCTTGCTGGAGCTGGGCGGCAACAACGCGATCATCGTCGACCAGACGGCTGATCTGAAACTTGCGATCCCGGCCATCGTGTTCGGCGCGGTCGGAACTGCCGGCCAACGCTGCACCACCACGCGCCGCGTGTTCGTGCACGAGTCCATCATCGATGAGGTCTGCAACACGTTGGTCGGTGCCTATCAGCAGATCGAGTCGCGTATCGGCGATCCGCTGAAGACCGGCACATTGATGGGCCCGCTGATCGACAAGTCATCGGTCGGCCGTTTCCTCGCTGCGATCGAATCGGCCAAGGCCGTGGGCGGCAAGGTGTTGACCGGTGGCACCGCGATCAGCGGCGCCGGCAACTACGTCAAGCCGACCATCATCCGCGGCGTCAAGAATTCCGACGACTGCGTGCAGACCGAAACCTTCGCACCGATTCTCTACGTGATGCCGTTCACCACATTGGATGAGGCCATAGCGCTGCAGAACGGCGTGCCGCAGGGTCTGTCGTCGTCGATCTTCACGACTGACATGCGCCATGCCGAAAAATTCCTCAGCGCGGCCGGTTCGGACTGCGGCATCGCCAACGTCAACATCGGCACCAGCGGCGCCGAAATCGGCGGTGCATTCGGCGGCGAGAAGGAAACCGGCGGTGGCCGCGAATCCGGCTCGGATTCGTGGAAGGTGTATATGCGCCGCCAGACCAATACGATCAACTACTCCGACTCGCTGCCGCTGGCCCAGGGCATCAAGTTCGATTTCTGATCCGCCAACACGCGCGGCGCTGGCGAAATACCCGCGCCGCTGCTTGAATAGGCACCACCGTTGACCGCCCAGGGACTCACGACATGAACCTACCCATGCCACCGCCAGTACCGGGCAATGCACCCAGCCTGCCGCCTCCGCCGGCACCGAATGTCTACGTACCAACCCCGGCAAAACCGACGTCGAGCACCGCGATCGTCGCGCTGGTCGCTGGTTTGCTGAGCTGGATCCTGCTGCCGTTCATCGCCAGCGTTGTCGCCATCATCGCCGGCCACATGGCCAGAAGCGAAATCCGCCGCTCCAACGGCGCGCTGGATGGTGACGGTCTGGCGCTGGCCGGCATGGTGCTCGGCTATGTGCAGATCGCGTTGGCCCTGGTCGCCATCATCGCCGTGTTCCTGTTCTTCGGTGGCCTTGCGGCGATTCTTGCGCTGTCGCAGTAGCAATGTGGGAGCGGCGTGAGCCGCGATGCTCTTGCTTTGATTTTGAGATCAGAGCC
>JANMUE010000516.1:0-12703 GCA_031391205.1 Lysobacterales bacterium
TTTAACAGCGGAGCTGATCGCTTTCAACAGCGAAGCTGGTCAACCTGCGGTTTTTCGCCCCCTGACTCAGGGGGCTGTGGCGGCTACGGACTTGTTCACAGGCCCCTAACGACTGCGCCGCCGCGCGTCCGAAGTTGGCGCAGTGCGAACGCCTGGAAAGTGCTACTTTGGCCGGCAACCCACATCCACCAGCACAGCCACATGCGCCTTGATACGCCCTTTGTGCGTCTGCCGATCCTGTTCGACGCCGCCGCCCTCGCCGATGAGATCAATGCCCTGCCGGAATCGGCCTGGCGCCCGCATCCGCAGGGCTACCCCGGCAACACCGCGCTGGCCCTGGTAGCCGCCGGCGGTGATCCGCTGAACGAGCAAACCCGCGGCGCGATGCGTCCCACACCCTGGTTGGAGCGCCTGCCCTACACACGCCAGGTGATGGCCGCGCTCGGCTGCTCGATGGGCCGGTCGCGCCTGATGCGCATCGATGGCAACGGCGAGGCCAGCACACACGTCGATTCCAACTACTACTGGGCGACCCATGTGCGCATCCATGTGCCCGTGGTCACCACGCCCGGCGTCGAATTCCTGTGCGGGCCGATGCGTGTGCATATGGCCGCCGGTGAATGCTGGATCTTCGATACCTGGTCAGTGCACAACGTGCTGAACCCGGCGCCGACGCGACGCATCCACCTGGTCTGCGACTCCGTCGGTGCGCCCACGTTCTGGGACCGGGTCGACCGCGGCCACCTGCCCCAGGTCCTGCATCCGGTGCCCGATCCGCAAGCGACCCACATTCCGTTTCAACCCGGCATGGATGCGCAGCCGGCGTTCGAACTTTGCAATCAACCGGTGGTGATGACGCCGTTCGAAGTGACGCACTGGTGCGGCTTCGTGATGAGCGAACTGCGCGAGGTGGTCGGCAGCGCCGAAGCGCAGGCGCGCAACCTCGCGGCGCTGCTGACGCAATTTCAGCGCGCCTGGACCGATGCCTGGGCGCGCCACGGCATTCTGGTCAGCGGCCATGGCGGCTATCGTCATCTGCTGCTGGCGCTGAACACGGCACTCGATCAGTTCAATACGCTACCGCCGCTGCGCAACGGCGTGCAGGTCGCCCAGCTGCTGCGCCAACTAATCGTGCGCAGCGCACTTAACCCGGATCTGGCACTCGCGCTGCAGAACGAGCCACAGGTACTGCACGCACTGTCGACCGCATCGCGCTGATGTCGGCGATGCCCCAAAATCGTACGCTCAACCCACCCGTAGCAGCAGCAGCTCGGTGACGATCGCATCCAACGGCACATCCCATTCGGCGCTGGACAAGGCCGGCACCTGCTGAAAAGCGTAGGCCACACCCAGCAGGAACGGCCGTGCAATACGTTCGCTGGCGCGCGGGAAAGCGAAGCTGCGGTCGTAATACCCGGCACCACTGCCCAACCTTCCGCCACGATCATCAAACGCCAACAAGGGCAGCAGCACGATATCCAGTTGATCAGGTGCCAGCCATTCATCGCCGTTGACATCGGGCTCGGGAATACCAAATCGATTCGGTCGCATCCGCGTGCTGGCCTGCCAGGGGGCGAAGCGCAGCGTGTTATCGGCCTGGATCACCGGCAGGCAAAGCCGGTGCCCGGCGCGTTGCAAGGCAGTCACAGCATGCATCAGCGGCAGCTCAGATTGCACGGCCCAATAAACCGCGACGGTCCGCGGCGTCGCCAATTCACGCATCGACAGCAGCTGAGCGGCCACCGCCTGCGATGCACGCATGCGTTCGCGCGCATCGAGCGCAGCGCGCCGCTGACGCATCTCGCGCCGTAGAGTTTGACGCGGATCGGGGGGATTCTGCATCTGAGACACTCGATTTCATCGTCCCTGATGTTGATGCGGGTCTTGCACCCGCACGCTCTTGACCTTCTCTGCGATTGCCGAAGATCAAAAGCGTGCGGACGCAAGACCCGCACCGGCATTCGCAGTTGCTTGCTTCCAAAAACAGAAGCACCGACCGCCGCGTTCGTTATGCGGGCATCGACCTTGATCCATCAGGATCAGGTGGGAAGGCTCGAAGGCTTTCAGGCTTTCCGCTCGTGACGGACATGCGCACCAGCCAACACTGCGATCCCGGGGTCGAATTATGGGCCAAGGCAAATTGATGGCCCGCAAGGTCGAACGCGGCAGAAACGGTGCCGGAGTTATTTTAAGAAGGTAAGCATGGCCGCGTCCAGCTTCGCGCGCAAAAGTCCTACATCGTGATGAACAGCACCATCGCTGGATTGTGCTTGACTTCGCTGCTGAATCAGTTCATGCGCAAGATTGAGCGCCGCCAGCACTGCGACACGATCCAGCGAGGCACTGCGCGCAGCATTGCGCACGTCTCGCATCTTGCCGTCGAGCAAGCCCGCAGCCGCCAGCAATCCTGGCCGCTCTTCGGCCGTGCAGGCAACCAGATACTCCTTGTCGAGCAGATGCACCGCTACGGGTTCTGCGCTCATCCGTTCTGCTCCAGCGATTTCAATCGCGCGATCATGGCTTCGACGCGCGATCGCGCCTGTTCATTCTTGGTCAGAAGATTGGCGCGCTCCGCCATCAACGCCTCCTGACTGGTACGCAGGCTGCGATTTTCTTCCTGCAGACGCGCGCATAGCGCGATCAACTGATCGATGCGGGAAGCAATTACGCGCAGATCGTCGCGAGAAGCGGACTGGGTCATGCTCAAACCATAGGTGAACGGCAGCGACCGGTCAATTGACGCGGTGCGGAAGGAAGGATGACCTACGGCGCTATACAAATAGTAAAAATAGCGTTAAAACACGCTGCCATTTAGCGCGATGCCGACGACTGGCCACGCGAAAGCGGCAGCAATCCAAAAAATCAACGAGCACACCGGAGACCCCTATGAACGTCAAAAACAATCTGCTCGCGGCAAGCGTACGCCGCGCGCTGCTGCTTGGCCTGAGCAGTACTGCACTGATCGGCGCAGCACCTGCCTTCGCGCAGGATGCAGACGCCGATGGCGCGGAAAAAGAAACCACCCGCATGGAGACCATCGAGGTCAGCCGTACGGGAACACGCATCCGCAGTGCCGCCATGGAGACCGCCGCGCCGGTGTCCGTGATCGGTGCCGAGCAGATCGAAAAAAGCGGTAAACTGACGATCGGCGACATCCTCCAGGACACTTCGTTCATGGCAGGTGCGGCGACCAACGTCTCTGTCAACAACGGCGGCGGTGACGGCGCGGCACGTGTCTCGCTGCGTGGCCTCGGCGATGTGCGCACCCTGCTGCTGCTCAACGGCCGCCGCGTCGTGCTGCAGGACGTCAACTCGATGCCGGCTGCGATCATTGAGCGCATCGACATCCTGAAGGAAGGCGCCTCGGCCGTGTACGGCTCCGATGCCGTCGGCGGCGTGGTCAACATCGTCACCAAGACCGATTTCGACGGCGCCCGCGTCAGCGTCGACTACGGTGTCTCGGACCAGGACGATGGTCAGCGCCAAGGGGGCAACTTCACCTGGGGCGGCGCCACCGAGAAGGGCAATGTTCTCGTCAACCTCAACTACAACCAGCAGGATGCCGTCAGCGCAGCCGATCGCGACTACTCGCGTCTGGCGTTGACACTGTATTCGGGCGAAGTGGTTGTCGGCGGTTCCAGCCGCACCACGACGGGTCGCTACGCTGTGCCGCGCGCACTGGCAACAGCCAACGGCATCAACTGCGGCGGCACCAGTGCCACCGTAGCACTGACACGTATTGATGGCCGCGCTGGTACGGCGTTCAGCGATTTCCGCTGCTTCGACAATGCCACTGACCTGTTCAACTATCAGGCCGTCGGCAACTATCAGCTCACACCGACCGAGCGTGCCGGCCTGTTCGTGAGCAGCAGCTACAATGTAACTGACAGCATCGAGCTATACACACAGTTCCGCACTCAGAACACTAGCTCCAACGGCCAGATCGCACCGCTGCCGTTCGACGGCCGCCCGGCCAACGACAATGTGGTGCTCTCCGCCAATAGCGTCTACAACCCGTTCGGTGTCGACATCATCGACAGCCGTCTGCGCCTGTCGCGTATCGGCAACCGCCGCTACACCTACTCCACCGATATGCAGGAAGGCACCCTCGGCGCCCGCGGCTTCTTCGGCGAATCGACCTGGAGCTGGGACGTCAACTACACCTGGGGCAGCTATGACCAAAGTGCCCTCTCCACCGGCTATCTGTTCTCGGCCGGCCTGATCACTGCCCTCGGCCCGTCATTCATCGATTCCAGTGGTGCTGCCCGCTGCGGCACGCCCGGCGCCATCATCCAGGGCTGCACCCCGGTCGACTTCTTCGGCGCTGCGCCAGACCCGAGCACGCCCGCCGGTCAGGCACAGCTGGCCGCGCTCGCCGGCATCTCGCCGGATGCCACGAATGAGACCTCGCGTCGTATGCGCACATTCTCGGGCGCCTTCTCCGGCGATCTGTTCGAACTGCCTGCCGGCAACGTGGCAGCCGCTGTCGGCTTTGACTATCGCCAGGAAGATCTCTCGTTCTCACCAGACGCGTTGGCCATCATCAATTCCAATAACTTCACCTGCAACATCTCGTCCGAAGCGTGCACTTCGCCGACCGCAGGCGACGATTCCGTGAAGGAAATCTATGCCGAGGCCTACATTCCGGTGCTAACCGACGCGACCTTTGCAAAGTCGCTGGCGTTCACCGTCGGCTCGCGCTGGTCGGATTACCAGGATGCGGGCTCCTCGACCAACAGCAAGATCGGGCTTGAATGGCGTCCGCTCGACAACCTGCTGGTCCGTGGCACTCTGGCTGAAGTGTTCCGCGCACCGAACATTACCGAGCGCTTCCAGGGCCTGACGTCGTTCTCCGCCAGCTTCACCGATCCCTGCAATGGCTACACCGGTGGCAACGAAGTCGCCTGCGAGAACGTGCCGATCGATGGCTCGTTCAACCAGACCGATTCGCAACTGTCGGCGTTCCTGCGCGGCGAGCCGAACCTGGTTCCGGAAGAAGGCCATGTCGCCACCTGGGGTGTCGTCTATGACCCGCAATGGCTGGATGGTTTCTCGACGTCAGTGGACTTCTGGCGTTACCAGATGAAGAAGGTGATCGCGGCCTTCGGCACGCAGAACATCCTCGACGCTTGCTTCGCCAATGCTGCCTCGCCATTCTGCGGTGCGCAGTACTGGGGTGGCCGCGACGAAAACGGCGAGCTAATCCGCGTGTTCGACTTCAACGCCAATGTTGGCGAGTGGGACACCAACGGTATCGATCTCGGTGTCGCCTACTCGTTTGACGCTGGTGGTTGGGGCAATTTCCGTACCACCGTGGATGCCACCTATATCGCCGACTTCAATACCCGCAACGTCGTTGATGGCACCCATCAGTCGCTGGACGGCACCTTCCTGTCGTCGGCCAACGGTGGCCTCGGCAATTACAGCCGCCTGCGTGGTTTCGGCAACCTGTCTTGGAACTTAGGCAACTGGCAGGCCAATTGGCGTACACGTTACATCCATGGCTTCGAGATCCGTAATGCCGATGCCGGCATCCCGGGCGTCGTGCTGGAACGTGGTGCGAACACCTACCACAACCTGCAGGTAGGCTACGCCATCCCCGACTGGAACACCAAGCTGCAGCTCGGTGTCGACAACGCGTTCGACAAGCAACCGCCGATTCTGTACCAGAACAACACGCTCAACGGCAACACCGACGAGCGCACCTTCGATACGGTTGGTCGTTACTTCTGGTTCAACGCCGCAGTCGATTTCTGATCGCGGTCTGACCTGATGTGACTAAAGCCGCGCGGAGCAATCCGCGCGGCTTTTTTATTGGCCGCGACGAAACTGATCTTGGTGTGGGTCCGACCTGTGGTCGGACGTTCTGCAGTTCAGCGCACACAAAGGCGTCCGCGCGCAGCGCGAACCCACAAGGGGGTCGATCAATCAGCGCTGTAGCCGAACTCGGCAAGATAGGGCGCGAGGATATCCAGCACCTCGCCCTCGAAGTGTCGGCGATAACGCTGCCAGCGACCGACGGCGCGTCGATTCACCGGTCGGGTGACATCGGCATAACTAGGCGTGCCGATCGCACCCTTCTGAGCCGCGCGTTCGGTGAACTTCAGCAGCTCGTCGCTCCAGGGCAGATCGAGGAAAGCAAACAGTCGACGCGCCTCGCCTTCAACGCCGTCGACCAGCGCCTCGTAGTGCAGCACGTGCACGGGTAACTGCAACTGCGCGCGGATCCGCAGCCAGAACGCCATCACCTCGGCATACATGCGCGCGGTGGTCGCCAGGGTTTCGAAGGTGAAGGCGAATGCCGGTGCCTGGAAGCTCTGCATATAGCAGCTCAGCACCACGTCGCAGGGATGGCGCAGCGCCAGCAGCACATGCGCGTTTGGGAAAACGCTGTCAGCCAGGGGCAGGCGCGCGAGGTTGAGCGGATTCTTGTCGACCAGGCGGATTTGATCATGCGCACCAATGAGTGCGCCGACTTCCTGTGCGTAGTGTGCTCGAAGGTCGACGAATTGCGCCGCATCCAGTTCCGCCAGCACTTCCGGAAAATCACGCCCCTGTTCGCGTAGACGATCAATCAAGTGCTGCAGGAAGGCCTGTTCATCGAAAGAACGCAGCGCACTGTGCGCATCCAGCAGTTGTTCCAGCAAGGTGGTGCCCGAGCGTGGGAAGCCGACCAGGAACACCGGATCGCGCAATCCGTCGTCGACCGTCGATCGATTCACCTTCACCGGCGGATCGCGGCGCAACGCCGACAGCAGGTCGTCGCGGCCGACCAGTTCGGGATGACTGGCGGCGACCAGGGCGCGCCGGATCGCATGCGCATCGGCGAAAGCGCACATCGCTGCATCAGCATTCCCGGTCTTGTCGAGCGAACGGCCGAGCGCAAAGCCAAGATCGGCGCGCAGTGCGCGATCGAGTTGATCGGTCGACAGCAAGGCCTGCAGACACGATTGCGCCGCGGCCTGGTCGCCGGCGCGTCCGTGCAGACGGGCATCGACCTGCAGCAACTTGGCGCCGAGCACCGGGCTCAGCGCCGCTGCCACCTCCGGTGAAATTCGCTGTCGAACCGCCCGCGCGGCCTCTACTTTGTTGCTGCGCTCCAGCGTCAGACTTAAGCCCACCTTGGCCTCGACATCATCTGGTAGCGCCTGGATGGCGGCTTCGAAACTGTGCACTGATTCCGCATACTGCCCGGCACGCAGTTCAAGAAAACCCAGGTCCGAGCGCTGTGCCGGCGTCAACGTGATGGCGCGCAGTTCCGTCAGCAGTGGGCGGGCGCGATCGATGCGATCAGAGACCAAGGCAATACGCGCGTGCAATAGATGCATATCGGCATTCCCCGGATCGAACTGGCGTGCACGGCGGATGTGGTGGTCAGCCGCCACGACATCACCGAGCCGACAATGCGCACGCGCCAGCGCGAAGTGCGTAGCGACGTCATCGGCACCCAGGGCAACGGACTGCAGCAGCGGTGCAAGCGCCGCGTCTTCCCGCCCCAATTCGCAGAGCGCATTGCCGAGGTTGCTCCAGTGCTCGGCTGCCTCGGGTTGCCATAGCGTCAACTGCTCGAACAGCGGCAGCGCCTCGGCGGTGCGTTGCAGGGCGCTGAGCGCGAGCGCACGGACCAGGGCAAAATTGGTCAGGGAAGCATCCAGCACACCCACACTCGTCGCCAGATCCAGCGCCAGCTGCACATTGCCGGCCTGCAGCGCCTGCAAGGCCAGACGCAGAGTGCGGTCAAGGGTCGGAATTGCTGGAGACATGGACGGCCGTTAGTTAAGATGGCCCGCGATGCTACCCCAGCAGCCTTGCCAAGCCTACGGCGCCTGCGCCGCCTTCGCGCCGCCGATGCGCTGCGGCGCGGCCGGCTGCCGATGGCATCCGCCAACGACTCGATCGCATACCTGCAACGACGAATGCCCGCCGCACTGACCGAACCCACTGATCTGCAGCACTACATCCAGGTCTACGATGACCTGCTGGACGCGCGCGTCTGCGCGACGATGATCCAGTCCTTCCATGCGCTGGCGCGCTTTCATCGCGGCAACGGTGCGGGCGTGCGCGCCGGCCTGGAGCAAAGCCGCTGGACTGAGCTGGACATCGGCCCGTTGTCCGATGCGGGGTTTCGCCAGCGCATGCTCGGGGTGATGCAGGCCGGTTGGCAGCGCTATGTCGATACGCTGCAGTTGACCATCCAGGTGCCATTCACCACCAAGACCAGCGAGTGGATTCTCAAGCGCTATGAGCCGGGCGGCGCGCAGCGCTTCCAGCCGCATTTCGATGCGTTGGGCGCGGTCAGCAATCGCTATCTGGTCATGCTCTGGTATCTCAACGATGTCGAGCAGGGCGGCGAGACCGCCTTCGTCGATCTCGGCGTCGAGGTGCAGCCAAAGGCCGGTCGCATGCTGATGTTCCCGCCCTACTGGATGTACCAGCACGAGGGCCGGCCACCGATCAGCGGCGACAAATACATCCTTTCCACCTATCTGCTGTTCTGACAATGACTTCCGCGCCGACCTCTGTGCTGACCTTTGCCCCCGATGCCCTGGTGCGCTTCCGCAACGGGCGCATCCTGATCCATACCACGCAGAGCGCGCATCCGGCGTTCGAAACCGACAACCCGATGCTGACCGGCTGGCTGACCCAGTTCGCGCGCGCGCTGTCGCCGGCTCAGGCACTGCAACAAGTGGGTCCGGCCGATCGGCCGGCGGCCGTAGCGGCACTCGAACATCTGCAGCGCGCCGGTGCACTGATCGACGCCGAGCACGCATCGACGCAGGCCAATCCGGTCGAGGCACACGAGCGCAGCCGTCGTCATCTGCGCACGCTGGCACGCAGCATCTACGATCTCGCCTGCGACACCCTGGCCTTCGGCCCGGAGATCGAGCGCGATCTCGCCAACACGACCGGTATCGGGCTGGAGCGTCGGCTGATGGCATTGCTCGCCGCTGTCGATGGGCTGCGCGTGCAGATGCAGACACGGCGCAGTCCGCATGTCGAACGCCAGCTGCAAGCCATGCTGCCCAAGCTCGACGAAGCCGATCTGAGGCTGCATATCGGCTGCGGCCCCGGCCATCTGCCGGGCTGGGTGAATATCGATGTCCATCCGGCACCGCTGGCGATGAATGTACTGTGGGGTCTGCCGTTCGAGGAAGGATCGGTGCGCATCGTGTTCGTCTCGCATCTGCTGGAGCATCTCTATTACCCTGTCGATGCGCGGGCCTTCCTCACCGAGGTGCGCCGCGTGCTGCATCCCGAGGGTACGCTGCGGGTGATCGTGCCCGATGTCGAACAATGCATCGAGGCCTACACCGGCAACGATCGTGACTTCTTTGGCAGCCGGCGCGAAACCTGGGACTGGTGGCCGGAGAACCCGACCCGCCTTGAGGACTTTCTCGCCTATGCCGGCGCCGGCACCGACCCCGGCTATCTGTTCGAGGCGCACAAGTTCGGCTATGACTTCGAGACGCTTTCGCGCCTGCTGCAGGATGCGGGCTTCAGCCGAGTCCAGCGTTCTGAATTCATGCAGAGCCGGCGCCCTGAACTGCGTGTCGATGAGATCAGTTCGGTCGCCAAGGCACGCTATCGCGATCGCTACTATTCGCTGTTTGTCGATGCCCAGGCCTGAGTCGGACCGTGACCGCGCTGCCGCCGCAATGCGCCGCACAACTGGACTTCGCGCACAAGCTCGCCGAGGCCGGCGAGCTGAAACGTGCCGAGCACCTGTATCGCGACACCCTCAAGCAATGGCCCGAATGCACCGAGGCCAGGGTGCAGCTTGCACACATCGCAATGGGCCAGGGCGATGCAATGCGCGCCAGCCAGTTGCTTGAGGACGCAACGCAACGCTTACCCAATCACCGCGGCATCGCGCTCAAGCTCGCCCTCGCCTATCAGCGCTCGGCGCGACCTGCAGCAGCACGCAACCTGCTAGAGGCGGTGGTCGACGAACACGAGGACTTCCATGCGGGCTGGCTGCTGCTGAGCCAGGTCCTGGACACACTGGGCGAATCCGAGCGCGCCAACACCGCCCTGTTCCAGGCGATCTGGACTGCGCAGCGCAAGGGGCTGTGGCTGGACGAGCGCTCGACGCCAGCGCATATGCAAAAGACCGTAGTCGATGCGATGGAACGGGTTCGCGTGTGGCGGCGCACCTTGTTTCTGGACTCGTATGCCGAGATCCGCGCGCGCCATGGTCATGACGAACTCAAACGGGTCGATCATGCCCTGACCGGCTATCTGCGCGAATGGGACGCGACGCCGACCGATCCGAGGCAGCGCCCGAAATTTTTCTACTTTCCGGATCTTCCGAGCACGCCCTTCCTCGACCCGTATCTGCATCCCTGGGCCGCCCGGCTCGAAGCCGCCTTTCCCGCGATACGCGCCGAGGCCGAGCAGGTACTGGCCGATCAGTTGCCACTCCCCGGATTCCTGAATTTCAAGCCGGGCGACCACATCGAGGACTATGTGTCCGGAACCCAGCCCAATCCGTCCTGGGATGCGTTCTTCTTCTACCGCCATGGTCAACGCTACAACGATCACCATGCGCTCTGTCCGAACACCAGCGCCGCACTCGAATCGATCGACCTGTGCCGGATCCGCGACCAGACGCCCGAAATATGTTTCTCGGTGCTCAGTCCCGGGACCGAGATCAAGCCGCATTTTGGCGTCACCAATACCCGCGTCGTCGTGCATCTGCCGCTGATCGTGCCGCCAGACTGCGCGCTGCGCATCGTCGATGGCGATACCCGTGCCTGGCAGGAAGGCAAACTCTTGATGTTCGACGACAGCTTCCAGCACGAGGCCTGGAACCATTCGCAGCAGACGCGGGCGATCCTGTTGATGGACGCCTGGAACCCGCACCTCAGCGACGTCGAACGCCAGGCCCTGACCTGCCTGGTCGAGGCCATCAGCGACGCCCGCTGGCGCGGCAAGGGCGGCCCGACGCCGCTGTAAGCCCCTGGGCAACGGTTGCTCAGGCGCCGCCAGCGGTATCATTCGTTTCTTGTCATTTTTGCTTTTCGGAGATCACCACCATGAGTCAGCCTTCAGCGCAGGCAAACCTACAGTCGCGCCTGCTCAAAGCCCGCGCCCTGGTCGAGAGCGCCCAGGTCCTGCAGGCCGAGGCCGCCTATGCGGGCATCCTGAAGGAATGGCCGGAATGTGTTGAAGCTTGTGCGCTGCTGGCAAGATTTGCGATAGAACGGGGCGATCCGATGCGTGCCGCCAACCTGCTGGAGCGCGCGCGCGCGGTCGAGCCGGACGAACCGCAGCTGGCGGTCAATCTGGGTTATGCCTACGCAAAGTCGGGGCGTCCCGTGGGCGCACGCAATTTGATGGATGCCACGGTCGCCCGTTTCCCCGAATTTCATGCCGCCTGGATGTTGCTCGGTCAACTCGCCGAAGGCATTGGCGATCGCACCACCGCCAGCAGGGCCTACGCACAGGCCATCAAACTGGCACAGCGCAAAGGCATGTGGTTGAACGAGGCCACAACGCAATCGCAGCAAACAGCCATGGTGATGAACGCGATCCAACAAGTCAGGCTGTGGTGGCGTGAGCGATTCTTCGCCTCGTTCCAGGCCATACGCGAGAAATACGGCAACGACGAACTCAAGCGCGTCGATCGTGCGCTGGCGGGCTATTTGCGCGAAGCCGACGTCACCCCCGACGATCCGCGCCAACGTCCCAAGTTTCTTTATTTCCCGGATATTCCGAGCACGCCGTACCTTGATCCCTACCTGCAACCATGGGCGAAGAAACTGGCGGATGCATTCCCGGAAATACGCGCCGAAGCGGCGCAGCTGCTTGCTGATCAGGTTCCGCTGCCGGGTTTCCTGACCTTCAAGGAAGGCGACAAGGTCGAGAAGTATCTGACCGGCACCGGCCCGAATACCGCCTGGGATGCATTTTTCTTCTATCGGCGCGGCAAGCGCTACGACGACAATCATCTGCGCTGTCCCAAGACCAGTGCCGTGCTTGAGTCGATCGATCTTTGCCGAATACGCGATCAAACCCCGGAGATCTGTTTCTCGATGCTGACGCCCGGCTCGCACATCATGCCGCACTTTGGCGTAACCAATACTCGCGTGGTGGTGCACCTGCCGTTGATCGTTCCCGGCGATTGCGCACTCGGCATCGTCGATGGCGATGCGCATCAGTGGAAAGAGGGCGAGCTGATGATGTTCGACGACACTTTCCAGCACGAAGCCTGGAATCGATCCGACCAAACCCGTGTCAATCTGCTGATGGACGCCTGGAATCCGCATCTGACCGAGGTGGAAACGCTGGCGCTCAAGGAGCTGGTGGAAACCATCAGCGACTTTGAATCCGAGACGGCGTTGAACTGATCGAAATCAGTAGGGCGAGCCTGTGGTCGCCCTTCTCAAACCCGCGGCAACGTTGAGATGGCAGGCGACACGCCTGCCCTACAGGACAACGTCGAGACTTCAGCTCAGCGGCAGCAGTTTCTGCACGCCGCCCTGGGTAGTGCTTCGATCCAGCAGGAACTGCAGCACTCGATCGGCATCCAGCGGGTGCGAGATCAGATTGCCCTGCACCTCGTCGCAGCTCTGCTCGGCGAGATAGCGCATCTGATCGAGCGTCTCCACGCCTTCGGCGATAACATCAAGCCCAAGCGAATGCGCCATCATGATCACCGTGGTGGTGATCGCCTCGTCGTCCGGATCGGTGCTCAGATCGG
>JANMUE010000310.1:0-2158 GCA_031391205.1 Lysobacterales bacterium
CCCCATGATGGCGTCCATCGGCAGGATATCCAGCGCCACAATCCGGCCCTTACCCTGTAGCAGACGGGCGCAATACTGACTCCACCCACCGGGTGCCGCGCCTAAATCAACCACGCTCATGCCCGGCTTGAGTAATCGATCAGTTTTCTGAAGCTCCTCGAGCTTATAGACCGCACGCGAGCGGTAGCCGGCCGCACGGGCAGCTTTTACAAACGGATCGCTTTCATGTTCTTCCAGCCAACGAGCGCTGGATTTGGTTCTTTTTGGCATAGGAGGTAGGTGTAGCCGAGTGCGTTCTTGAAAAATACGGTCACACGCTGCCGAGTGTGGATGTGCTGCTGGCCGAGACAGTTGCGGGTGACAAGTGTGCCGCGTTCATGTCGGATTTGTCCGCTGTTGCGTAGCAAGCGCTGCACGACCCTTGCCGGTCAGGCGATACTTCTGCAGCCGACTTTGCGGAGAATCGGGCCGAGTCATCTCGATCACCCCTGCGGTCATAGCGGCCTGCAGATAGCGCTCACGAAAGTGCTTCTCGTCTTTCAAACCGACTGCGGCCATAAGGTCGGCGCGGCTCATCTCGCCCACTATGACAGCCAACAACTTGGCCACTTCGGGGGTGACTTCGGGGGTGACTTCGGGGGTGACTTCGGGGGTGACTAAGCGCCGCAAAATCGTCACAAACCCATCCGTCAGATTGAACTCCGGCTCAGGCAACCCAGCCTCGACACATCGTAGGATCATGTCACCCGTTCCAGTGCCCATCCGTTCGATATAGCCAGCGAGGTACATGGGCTCCGCCAGCAAGGGATTGCCGGGCACTGAGCCATGGGGCTCGCGCAACTTGGCTAACGTCAGCGACGGCGGTAATGCACCCGGATTCCATACTTCCAGCCGATCAGCAAACAGCATCACCTGCACACTGCCGTTGCTGGTGTAGTCACGATGAGCGACTGCATTGACGATGGCTTCAGCCACCACTTCTTTAGGTATCTCATAACGCACTGGCACCTGCGGACCAGCCTCGCGCGTGCCGATAGAGAGGGCGATTTTACTCAGTACGAAGTCGAGCGCTTGGTCCACCAGATCGAACACCGTGCCCTTGTACACCTGGTAAGAGGGAATCGGCTTGGCGACGTGCGTGCCGTGGAAGTGCGCGCATTTGATTTCGGAGGTGATCAGGAAGCGCTGCGGCTGCTTACCAAAAAGCAGCATCGCCGCATTCGTCACCCGTCCACCGTCAAGCAGGTTCAGATGCCGCAGCAGATCGTCTTTGGAAGCGTTCGCAACGAGCGGAAAGCGCCGTGTACTGCGCGCAACGCTGATGAACCATGCCATCTTCTGCTCATCGAGATCATCCAGAGTTGCCGTTGCGGCCGACGCCGCGTCGAACGGCCCCGAACGGATCAGTTCTTTGCGCTCCAGATACTCCACCAGCGCCGCGTACACGCCCGCGACCAACTCCGCCGACGTGACAAAGCGCTTGCGGATCAACTCGCCCTGCGCTCTACCGATCAGCGCCCGCATCTTCGGAAGCCGCGCCGCATCGTCAGCGCCTCGCACATAGATCAGCCGGTACTTGCCCGCTGCCGTTGCGGCGTCGAACTCGCGCTCCGTGGGCGAGCGGCCTTGCGCATCCTCAAAGCCATACTCACTGCCGAACAAACCAACATACACATCGCAGCGCTGCACTTCATCCAGATACAACTCATCCGCGCGCAGATCCGCTGCCGGCACGTCCTCGAACAGAAACACCTCGAAGAACCGCCGCATCAAGGCATCGCCGCGCAAGTAATCGCGTAACGCCGCGCGTTCTGTCGAAAATTCTTTCTGCACGCTGCTGATGAACAGGCGGATGGGGGTCATGCAGGCATCTTCAAAAACAATCGATCAAGAAGCAACAACGCAAACTTCCAGTTCATATGGACGCCATTACCTTTACACTAGCAGCCCATTCATCGGCTTCAGTATGCAAAATCCGGTCATGTCCCTTAGCGAAAATCAGAAAAAGCACTTGCGACGCTTGGCCCATCCCTTGCACCCGCTGGTCACGGTCGGCAACGCCGTGGGCGAACCCGGCAAGTTGGAATCCATCATCAAGGAACTGGATAGCACACTCAATGCGCACGTGTTGGTCAAAGTAGGCGCACGGCTGGGTGAT
>JANMUE010000570.1:0-1084 GCA_031391205.1 Lysobacterales bacterium
CCTATGTTGCCGGGCAATCGCAGTTTGAACTTGTCCAACTCTGTGGCCGTGCTGGTCTATGAAGCCTGGCGGCAGCAAGGCTTTGCGGCCGGCGCTTAACGCTCCGATCCATACTGGTGATTTTCGCCTGATTCACCTTGCAGGAAACAGCCATGACTATTCACGAACAACTGATCGAATACCGCGACGGCTACGACGCTCCCATGGCGCCGCCGAGGCATTCGCTGATTCAATTTTTGGACGAGGCGTTGCGGTAGCAAGGCGCTGACTAACGTTTGGACGTCTGGTTGAAAAGCACGACGTGTGCCTATGAACGCTTCAGCGCCGTGACTTCGATTTCGATCTTCATGCGTGGATCCGCTAGACCTGCAGAGATCATCATGGCAGCCGGGCGCACCTCGCCGAAATATTTGCGCAGCACTGGCCAGCATTGCTCAAACTCAGTGCCATTTGGAAGAACGTACGTTACGCGAACAACATCTTTCAGGCTTGAGTCTGCTTGCCGCAGTGCGGACTCAATGTTATTCAAGCATTGCTCTGTTTGCTGTACGAGATTGTCCGAGATGGACATGGTGGTGTAGTCGAAGCCCGTCGTGCCAGAAACAAACACCCAGTCTCCTGCGGCTACTGCGCGTGAATAGCCAATTTGCTCTTCAAAGGTGGAGCCTGAACTGATTAGCTTTCTGGTCATTGGGTCTCCGATGGAGTGACGTGGACGATAGGTTTGAGGTGCGGCGTGATCGGTTCCGCGAACAAATACACTCAACCTGAATGGTACTTACTTAAGCCGTACAAGCTCCCTCCCCCGCTTGCGGGGGCTGCTCCAGCGCATCCATGCGCTCGCACCATTTGTGCCTCCTACACGGCAGAGGGTTGGGGTGGGGGCACTCCGACACTTCAACAGCCCGCAGCATCTAAGCTTTGCCCCCATCCTGTCCTTCCCCGTCGAACGGGGGAAGGGACGCTTCCTGACATTGATGGCTTAAGTAAGCGCCATTCTCCCTAACACCTGATACTTTGTTCCGTACTCATTTGTTAGGCGCTCCAAACGAACTTGTTGCGGTTAGCTCGCGGTTCGGAGTGG
>JANMUE010000594.1:0-10037 GCA_031391205.1 Lysobacterales bacterium
GATCGCTGCGGGCATGGTTTCTGCGCAATCGGTCTCAATAGGATCTGGCGCGGCCCCGGTACAGGACTTCGATACGCTGGCAGCCAGCGGCACCACCAATACCGCACTTCCGAATGGCTGGTATTTCGTCGAAAACGATGCGGCCGGGCAATACCCCGCTGACGATGGCAATGCGGTCAGCGGCAGCGTTTATTCCTACGGCACTACGGCCAGCAGCGAGCGCGCGCTGGGCGCATTGCGTACCAATGGCACCGAACCCAAGATCGGCGCGCGGCTGCAAAACGATACCGGCGCAATGCTGCCGGAAATTCTGGTCAGCTATACCGGTGAGCAATGGCGGCTAGGCGTCAGCAACCGCGTTCCGCCCGACCAGCTCAATTTTCAATACAGCCTCGACGCGACCTCCCTCACGACTGGCACCTGGGTCGATGTCAATGCGCTTGATCTCGTGGCGCCGAATCCTGCCGGCGCCATCGGTGCGCACGACGGCAACCTCGCCATCAATCGCGTCGCGATTTCCTCCGTGATCACTGGGCTTGCGGTCGCGCCGGGCGCTGGCTTCTGGGTGCGTTGGACCGATCCGAATCCGAGTGGAAACGACGATGGCCTGGCCATCGACAATGCGAGCTTCGGCGTGACAGCCGATCTGCCGCCGGTCGTGACCGCCACCAGTCCGCTCAATTCCGCGACCGGCGTTGCCATCAACAGCAATTTAATCGTCACTTTTTCCGAACCGGTGAACACCGACGCCGGTGCGTTCACATTGTCGTGCACGTCGAACGCCAGTTATCCGATCACCGTCAGCGGCAGCGGCAATACCCGCACCATCAATCCGAATGTGGACTTCGCTTTTGGCGATTCCTGCACGGCCACGGTGGTCGCTGCCAATGTCAACGACCTGGATGGCACGCCGGATGATATGGCGGCCAACCATGTCTGGACCTTTACCGCCGTGGTTGATACGGCACCCACTATTGCCGCCACGGTGCCGGCATCCGGAGCGACGGGTATCGCCGTGAACGCAACGGTGGTCATCAATTTCTCCGAACCAGTGAATCCGACCATCCCGTGGATCACGCTCACCTGCAACAGCGTCGGCTACACCGGCACCCTGGTCGGTAGCAGTGGCAATGCGACCTGGACGCTGGACCCGTTCACCAATTTCAACAACGGCGATGTCTGCACCGTGCTGATCACCGGCGCCAATGTCGTCGATGTGGACGGCGCGCCGAATGCAGTCGCTGGCAATCCCTCGTTCTCGTTCACCATTGCACCCGATGTGGCACCGACGATCATCAGCACCTATCCCGTGCATCTGGATGTGAATGTGCCTGCAGCCAGCAATCTGACCATCGTCTTCTCCGAACCCGTTACGGTGCAGGCCGGCGGGTTCAGCATCAATTGCGTCGGTAGCGGTTCACACACCTTCGTGCAATCGGATGCGGCGCAGACCCAGTACACACTCAATCCCGATGTCGACTTCACCGTCAGTGAGAGCTGCACCTTCGATATCACCGCCAATCTGGTCACCGATATCGATGGCACCGCCGACCCGCTGCCGGCCAATACGCGCATAGATTTCACCATCGGTGCAGGTGTTGCTGGTTATTACGAGCGTGTCGATACTTCAAGCTGCCGCGCACTGCGTGCCAGCTTGCATGGTGTGATTGATGATCACACGGCATTCCCGTATTCGAGTTCGGCCACCGATACCTGGGACATTCTCGAAACCGCTGATGAAGATCCGCTCAACAGCGCGCGCATTCTCGATGTCTACCAGAACTGCAGCTACGCCAAGGGTGGTGATCGTGTAGGCGGGGGTGGCACTGGCGCTACCTGCGTCAACACCACCGGCACACGCACCAATATCCGCTACAACCGCGAACACACCTGGCCGAACAGCCGCGGCTTCAACGACATCACCGACCTTGATGGTTTCGCCTATGCGCCCTATACCGACACGCATATGCTGCTCGCCTCGGATGAGGTATGGAACGCGGATCGCGGCAGCAAGCCCTATGCGGACTGCCCGTCGGCGAGTGGTTGCGGTGCGCGCGAGACCACGGCCTATAACGGTCAAGGCGGCGGACCGGTGACCTGGCCCGGCAAGCACAATTGGGTAAAGAGCGGTGCCAGTGAAAACCTAGGCAGCTTCGAAACCTTCGATTTCCGCAAGGGTGACACTGCGCGCGCACAGTTCTATATGGCCATTCGTTTCGAAGGCGGACGCAATTCGCGCAATTTCCAGCGTGAGCCGGACCTGGAACTGACAGACGATCGCAACGCCATCATTTCCACAGCCAGCGGTGTGTTTTCGTCGGTGGGTTTCATGGGCATGCTGGCCGATCTGAAACTGTGGCATCAGAACGATGCGGTCACGCCCGCCGAGGGACTGCGCAACAACATCGTCGAATCGTTCCAGGGCAATCGCAATCCCTTCGTTGACCACCCAGAATGGGTAGCCACGCTGTTTGGCGCCAGTTGCGCCGGACCGGATTTCGTCGCCGTCGATGATGATTTCTTCGGCACCGAAGACGCAGTGATGAACCGCAATGGGGCCAACGATATCGGTGTGCTCAACGATGACCATGTCTATTCTGGCGCAGCGCTCACGGTGTCGACGACCCCGACAGTGCTGCCGCAGCATGGCAGTGTCGCGCTCGTTGCCAACGGTAAGTTCGTCTACACCCCAGTTGCCAATTACTGCGGCAAAGACACCTTTACCTACTCCGTAAGCAACGGGACGCTGACGGATACCGCAATTGCCCATATCGATCTTGTCTGCGTCAACGATCTTCCGGTAACGGTGGGTTCGATCAGTAACGTCAGCGTGAATGCGGGGACACCGTTGAACGTCGTTACTGCAACCGCCTTCAATGATGTGGATGGCGATGAACTGGTCTACAGCGTCAGCAGTGCGCCGACGTTGCCGGCTACGATTTCGATCAATGCCGGCACCGGTGTGATTTCGGGTACACCGCTGATTGCCGATGCCGGCGTCTACACCGTCACGGTGCGCGCGACCGAGCCCGCGCCGCTGACCGGCTTCGCGACGCAGACATTTACTTTGACCATCGTAGGCGAAACGTCGCTGATCTTCTCCAACGGCTTCGAGTGATGGTTTGGCCGGAACGCGGGCGCGTCCCGGCCCAATGAGATTTGCTTCAAGCTGGAACCGGGATTTGCAGGGCACGCCTGTGGCTTGCCGTTTACACGTTGCGGAAACGTCGGGAAGGCAAGCGACCGCTTGCCCTACAACTTCCAGCCGGCATAACGCGGTTGTGGGCGCTGCGCAACCCACCATCGTCAGGTAGGCAACAGCCGGCGGAAGCGCACACACTGTCTGCGCCGTGCGCGCCTGACATAATCCGGGCCTTTCCCCGGTCCTGGGCGATAACGAGGAACTTGCATTGACCTTTGCAGGTCGATGCTCCGCATCGTCCGCTATTTCTGGATACTGCAGGAACCTCTGAATAAGTCACTCCTCGTCTTCGCTACATAGCTTATTGTCACCACACCCCCAAAAACCTGCGGTTTTTCGCCCCCTTACTCAGGGGGCTATCGCGGCTCCGAATTTGTTCAGAGGTTCCCTAATGTCGCCTATTCGCTCGTTGTGGAACGCACTGGTGAAACCTGCCGCGCTCGCGCTGTTGCTTGTTGCCACGGCCGGCCAGGCCCAGGGCATAGACGAATCCGAGCTTTTGCCGGTCGAGGAAGCGTTCAAGATCGAAGCCAAGGCGGTTTCGCGCAACTGGATCGAGTTCCAGTTCAAGGTCGCGCCTGGCTATTACCTGTATCGCGAGCGCATCAAGATCCAGCCGGCGGATTCGGGCTTCAAGTTCAATCCGCTGCATACGCCGCCGGGGGAGTTCAAGGAAGACCCGAACTTTGGCCGCATGGAGGTTTACCACAACGACTTCACCGCCAAGCTCACTGGCGCAGCGGCCAGCGGTGTGAGTGCAGTGACGTTTAATGTCGGCTATCAGGGCTGTGCCGATATCGGCATCTGCTATCCACCGCAGCGCACCAAGCTGACCGTCAGCCTGCCGACAGAAGGTGCGGACGCCGGTATCGATGCAGCCGCGTTGGAGAACATGCCCGCCCTGGATCTGGGCAAGCCCGCATCGCTGCTGGGCGGTGCGGCCGACGCCGGCTCGGGCATTGATCTGGGCGGTGGCTCGGCCAGCATCACGATAGGCGGCACTGATGAATTGCCGCTGCCGCCGGAACAGGCCTTCGTATTCGAAGCCATCGCCAAGTCGCCTACCGAATTTCTGCTGCGTTTCACCATGGCGCCGGGCTATTACCTTTATCGCGATCGGTCCGAATTCCATCTGGCCGAGGCGTCGACCGGCATGCTCGGCGCGCCGCGTTGGCCCGAGGCGCGCACGGTGGACGATCCCGAGTTCGGGCCGGTGCCGGTGTTCTTCGATCTGGTGGAAGTTCCGCTGACGCTGGCGCGCGGCGCTGGCGCTGCTCAAGGCATTGGCCTGATCGCCAAATTCCAGGGATGTGAGGACGGCGGCGTGTGCTATCCGCCGATGACGCGCATGATCACCGTAGCGTTGCCTGAGGCCACACCCGAGGCCATGCAGCAGGCGGCGGCGCAGGTTGAGCGTGAGCGTGCCGATGCCGCCAGCGCAAACGCCTCCAAATCGCAACAAGCCGATGCTGCGCCGGAGCCCGAGACGGCATTGTGGCAGGCGCTGCTGTTGGCCTTGTTTGGCGGATTGATTCTGAATTTGATGCCCTGCGTGTTGCCGGTGCTGTCGCTCAAGGCGATCAGTCTGGCCGAGTCGGCCGAGCGCCCGGAGGAAGCGCATCGCCATGCGCTTTGGTACACCGCCGGCGTGCTCAGCTCGTTCGCTGCGATCGGGTTGCTGGTGATCGGATTGCGTTCCGGCGGTCAAGCGCTGGGCTGGGGATTCCAGCTGCAGCAGCCACTGATGGTGGCGCTGATGGGCTATGTGATGGTGGTGCTGGGACTGAGCTTGTCCGGCGTCATCACGCTCGGCGCCAGTCTGTCCAATCTGGGCAGTGGTGCCGCCAGCAGTGGCGGTGCCAAGGGCGACTTCTTCACTGGCGTATTGGCGTGTGTTGTCGCCAGTCCTTGCACCGCGCCCTTCATGGGCACGGCACTCGCCTATGCGTTCGCACAATCGGCGGTCATCGCCTTGTTGATCTTCCTGATGTTGGGACTTGGGTTGGCGCTGCCGTTTCTGCTTGTCGGATTCATTCCGGGCTTGGCGCATCGGCTGCCCAAGCCGGGCGCCTGGATGGAAACGTTCAAGCAATGGCTGGCGTTTCCTCTTTACCTCACCGCGGTCTGGCTGGTCTGGGTGCTGGGCCAGCAACGCGGACCGGATGCGATGGCGCTGTGGTTGTTCGGTGCGCTCGCGATCACTGCCGCGCTGTGGTGGTGGGAACGCGGTCGTTACCAGGATCAGGGCCGTGTGCTGCGCATCGTGGTGACTCTGCTGCTGCTGATTGCCGCAGCGCTTGCGCTGCGCGACATTCATCGCACTCGACCCGTGGCTGCTGCGGAGAATGCCGCTTCGGCGATCAGCCAGCCTTATTCGGCGGAAAAACTGGCGGCCCTGCGTGCCGAGGGCAAGCCGGTGTTCATCAACATGACTGCCGACTGGTGCCTGAGCTGCAAGGTCAACGAACGCACTACGCTCAGCCGGGAAAGTTTTGCAGAGCTATTGAAAAGTACCGGCACGGTCTATCTGAAAGGCGACTGGACCAACGAGGACCCGGCCATCTCGGCGTTTCTGAAACAACACAATGCCGTCGGCGTGCCGCTCTACGTTTATTTTCCTGCCGGCGGTGCGCCGGGCAGGAAACTCCCCGCCGTTCTCACGCCCGACCTCGTGACCGAAGCCTTTAAGTAGTGCCGTAATGATGCAGGCGTGGCGCCTGCTGCTCGCCGTCTCGCGCTGAACGATCCCAGGGTATGCAATGCGCGCGCTCGCTGCCTGCGCGAGCGACCAACGGCCGTCGCCCCTGCGGATCGGCTTCGTCGGCGTGGAAAGCGGACAGGACGTGGCATGCGTCGATGCGGCGAGATGTCAGTGCTACATTGTGCTTCACCGCCAAATAGTCGTCCGCCCTATGAGATTAATCTCGCTGTTTCTAGCCGCGTGTATCGTCTCGCCGACACTCCATGCCGGCGAAAATTTGCTCGTCGGCACATGGCGATCTGACGCTGCCGCGACGATGTCATTCAATCGCGCACACGCGAGGCTTGAGGAGCGTCAAGATCGTTTTCTGGCGAGCCTGATGGGCAAGATGACTTTGGAGTTCACCGACGAAGAACTGCACTTGCTCGTGCCAGAGACCCGGGTCGCTGTTCAAGATGAAACTAAATCGTTCGCCGGCTATGAAGAGCGAAAGCCATACAAAGTCTTGTTCTGCAACGCGTGCATGGCCGTTATAGAGACTACTGAAGCTGTAACAGGAGAAGAGGGTGTTACGACCTATTTTTTCGTCGGCGACGATTCTATGTGGACATATGTCGGAACGAATAGTCCCAAGGTCCCTGATTTGCATATACGTGAGTACTTCAAGCGTGTGCAATAGTGCTCACTATGCGTTCGAGTCGACCTTCGTGGGCGCTTCGCGTCAAGCGACTGTTGTCAACGACGACGACTTGACGCGGCGTCAGGTCTGGCCTCACCAATGAGATGGCAAAGATGACCCAAAGATCAGGACAATGCCTGTGTGGCGCCGTCACTTTCAAAGTCGCCACCGACCCTGTTGCCGTTCGGGTCTGCTGGTGCCGGGACTGCCAGCATCTTGCCGCCAACGGCACGGTGAACATGCTGATTCCGACATCGGCACTCACCTTCTCTGGCCGCCTCTCCGAATACACCAAGGCGGCGAATAGCGGCAATGAGATAACGCGGCAGTTTTGCACCCAATGCGGCACGCATCTTTTTTCCCGATCCAGTGCCACGCCACAGTTCAGAGGCGTGCGTGTCGGCAATCTGGATGATCCTTCTTCTGTCCAGCCGGGCGTGAATATCTGGGCAGCCAGTGCACCAGCGTGGGCCTGCCTGGATGCCGCACTCGATCGCGTGGAGCAGCAGCCGGCACCGCCGACTCTGTCGCGATCCGCGGGGGAGAGCTGACTATCCGTTCAAGCCGACCGCCCGGTAAGTGTTTCGTATCAGCGCGCCACTACCGGCCGGCGGCAGCTTGACACGGCGTTCGATGGCAATCGAGAGTTGGAGGGTTTATGTGCAGAAACATCAAGACGCTGTACAACTTCGCGCCACCCGCCACGGATGATGAGATCCGAGCTTCCGCGTTGCAGTTCGTTCGCAAGTTGAGTGGGTTCAACACGCCATCCAAGGTGAACGAAGCAGCGTTCAATGTGGCCTTGGAGGAAGTAGCTGCAGCTGCGACCCTTCTCATAAGCTCGCTGGTTACACTGAGCCCACCTCGAGATCGCGATATCGAGCGCGCCAAGCTTGTTATCTCCTCGGCAAAACGCTTTGGCCGGTAATGCCGGAGCAGCCCGACTTTGCGTTCAAGTCGACGGCCGGTAAAGCGTTTCGTATCAACCAAACGCCGCTGGCCGGCGGCGCCTTGGCGCGACGTTGGTCGTCAAAATCAAACCGCTCTATGATGCCGGCAATGAGCAATTTGACACCGAACTAGAACGGAATCTCGTCGTCTTCGAACGGTGCGCTCGACGGCTGAGGTGCCGATGGTCGGCTCGCGCCACCGCTGCGCGGTGCGCTGCGCTCGCCATCACTGGAACGGCTTCCAGCCCCCATGCTGCGCGCAGGGCGCTCGCCCTCGGCACGCCCGCCACCTTCGCCGCTCTGGCGGCTGCCCAGCATCTGCATTTCATCGGCGATGATGTCGGTGGCGTAGCGTTCTACGCCTTCCTTATCGGTGTATTTGTCGGTCTTCAGGCGACCTTCGACATAGACCTGGGAACCTTTGCGCAGGTATTCGCCAGCGATTTCGGCCAGGCGACCGAAGAACTTCACGCGATGCCATTCGGTATGTTCCTTGTTTTCGCCGGTCTGCTTGTCTTTCCACTGCTCGCTGGTGGCGACGCTGAGCGTGGTGATGGCCGAGCCGCCGGCGGTATAGCGGGTTTCCGGATCCTTGCCCACGTTGCCGACGATGATGACCTTATTGATACCGCGTGCCATGGGATGCCTCTTAACAGTTGATGGAAGTGCCGGGTGGGCAGGGCGAGCAGATTACCACGCTGGGTTTGGCGCCCCGCCAGCGACGGAATCGCAAAATTGGCTGAGAAATGTCGCAGCGGCTGCGAACAGCGTTTGTAGGGCAAGCCTGTGGCGTGCCGCTTTCGGGTGCGATGTGGTCTATAAGCAGGCGAGCCGCAGGCTTGCCCTACAGATAAACGACCAGCCGGGCCGTCGTGGCGCCCGCGCCGCCAGCTCAGGATCGCGGCTTATGCACCGGGCCACCGTATTGGCCGGCGCCGTATACCAGCCCGGATCGCGGTAATCGCCTGCAGCTAGGTCATCGCGCACCTTTATGACCTTGAACATGCCGCCCATTTCCAGATTTCCATGCTGCCCCTGTCCGGCCATCATGGCGAGTGTTCGGTGGCCCCCGGCATATGCCCGGAGTCGGTGTGATCCTGGTGTTCGCCCATCGCCATGTATCCAGGAAGATGCGCACGGATCGCGGCATCAAGATCAGCCTGCTTCACGCCGATGGGATTGGGAATCTCGCGCCCCATCGGCCCCACGGTGTGATGCGACGGATGACAGAAGGCCCAGTCGCCGAACATGCCCATCACGCCCAGCACGCGCGATTGCGTCACAAATGGAAAGTGCATAGCTTCCGGTCAGCACCGGCTAGCCCGGCTTAGCCCGTATAATCACGGCAATTCTTCTCGCTGGACCTCCCGTGAATCCTTCTGCCCAGAGAGCACCCGCCAAGCTGGACTTCCCCGCCGTTCAAGCCCTTGTTCGCGAGGACATGCTCAAAGTGGACGCGCTGATCCGGCGCCGTCTCGGCTCGGACGTCATGCTGGTCAATCAGGTCGCCGAACACATCGTCGCCGCCGGCGGAAAGCGGCTGCGTCCGATGCTGGTGCTGTTGGCGGCGCGCGCGGCCGGTTATCGCGGCCTCGATCATCACCAGGCCGCTGCAATCGTCGAGTTCATCCACACCGCGACCTTGTTGCACGACGACGTCGTTGATGAGTCCGGTCTGCGTCGTGGCCGCAAGACGGCGAATGCGCTGTTCGGCAATGCCGCCAGTGTGCTGGTGGGGGATTACCTGTACTCGCGCTCGTTCCAGCTGATGGTGGAGCTGGATCGCATGCGCGTGATGCAGGTGTTGGCCGACACCACCAATGCCATCGCCGAGGGCGAGGTGCTGCAGTTGATGCATATCGGCAATCCAGATACCGACGAGACAGCTTATCTGCGGGTGATCGAACGCAAGACCGCAGTGTTGTTTTCAGCGGCCTGCCGCATGGGTGCGATCCTGGCTGCTGCGCCTGCAGTGGTGGAAAACGCGCTGGCCGACTACGGCATGGCACTGGGTTATGCGTTCCAGATCGCCGATGATGTGCTCGACTACACTTCTGATGCGCAGACCATGGGCAAGAATGTCGGTGATGATCTGGCCGAAGGCAAACCGACGCTGCCGCTGATTCATGCGATGAAGCACGCGCCCGCGGAGTCGGCGCAGGCGTTGCGCCGGGTCATAGAAACCGGCGGATTGGAGTCGCTGGATCTGGTCATCGACGCCATCCGAAGTTCCGGCTCACTCGAATACACCGAGCGGCGTGCGGGCGAGTACGCACGTCAGGCATTGGCTGCGCTGGCCGAGGTACCGGGTGGAATCGAAGTGGATGCACTGGCGGTGCTGTCTGAGTATTCGGTGGCTAGGCGCAGCTAATGTAGGAGCGGCGTGAGCCGCGATGCTCTTGCTCTTGCTCTTGCTCTTGCTCTGATCTGATCTGAAATCAAAGTCAGAGCAAGAGCTTCGCGGCTCATGCCGCTCCTACATTGTTTTATCCATTACCACCGGCG
>JANMUE010000036.1:0-2228 GCA_031391205.1 Lysobacterales bacterium
TCTATGGCCATCTCGGCGACGGCAGCCTGCATTTCAATATCAACGCGCCATCACAAGCCGGTCGCGACGCATTCTTTGCCAAGACTCGCGCGCTTAATCACGCCATGCACGAACTCATTGCCAACTATCGCGGCAGCATCAGCGCTGAGCATGGCATTGGCCAACTTAAGCGCGAGGAGTTAGCGCGGTATAAGAACCCGGTGGCGCTGGAAGTCATGCACGCCATTAAAAAAATATTAGATCCAAACCAGATCATGAATCCTGGGAAGGTTCTCTAATAGCGAGGCAACTGGCTGCAACCCATACGCAACCAAGTCCTGTCGCCAAAGCAAATCGTGAACACCAACTTTCGCTGAGGGTAGCGCCAGGCAAACGGCGCAATCGGCCGAGACTGTGTGAAAACACAAAATTCATTTTATGTAGTTAGTCGTCCCTGAAAAACCCAGTTTCAGAAGTTTAGCGATGGTCGCTGCAAGAACAACACGTCGAGTAACGCCGTGAAGTTGAGTTTTGTACGGGCGCAAAAAAGCCTCAGCTGGTTGAGGATCTTGCGCAAATTGTGGCCGGCGCCGCACAACAGGGCGTTCATCGCGTCGCCGAGCTCGCCTTTGAGGAAGTTTCTGCCCAGACGGCCATCGGATTTCAAATGGCCGATCACCGGCTCAATCGCATTGCGGCGTTTGAGCTTGCGTTTGATGGTTGCCGTGACACCGCGCTTAGCCCCCGCGATCCACACGCTGAGCGTTGCTATGCCGTGTCCTTTGTAGCCGCGATCAACATAGGCTTCGGTGGGTGCCTGCCCCGTAATGCGCTGCACTTGTTCGAGCGAGCTTTGCAGCGTGTGGCCATCGTAGGGATTACCTGGCAAGGCTTGCATGCCAATCACAAAGCTCTCTTTGCTGGTGCTGACAATGCCCACTTTGACGCCGAACTCGTAGCGTTTGTGCGCTTTGCCCTTGGCAATGCATTCCACTTCCGGTGCCTGCACACTGTACACCTTGCTGTGATCTTGCCGCTGTTGCTGATGGATGCGCTTGGCGATGGTTAGCAAACGAGATAGTCGCGCCAGTTGTGCCGTATCGGCTTTGCGCTCGATGTCGCGAATGATTCGGCCGAGATAGGTGCGTAACTTTCTTTGTTCGCGCTTGGCACGTTTCATCTGTTTGGCGTTCGCATAACGACCTTGCTTGGCCAAGGCTAATTTCCCCACGCGCGTGTAGCTTTGCCGTAACGCGATATTCAATTGCTTGGCGTATCGTACCAAGGTTTTTCCCGCCTTGTGATACAGCCGTGCGTCAGTCGGAAACGCAATCGCCTTTTCCTGCACCGTGGTATCGACATTCACCACGCTCAAACTCGACGACTTCACCGTTTTTGTGTCCACGCCTGCCAGCACCGTGAGCGCCAACATCCATTCGCAGCCCGACTCGCCAATGCGCTGACGAAAGCGAGTCATCTGCGAGGGGTCAATCGGCAGCCGATGCGAGAAGTACTCTTCGCCACAAAAGTATTGCCAGTACGGATTTTCTACCCAACGGACGACCACGGTCTCGTCGGATTCATTGAAGGCATGCTTCAGATAGTGAAGTCCCACCATCAACCGCACCGGAATCCCCGGCCGGCCTTCCTCTGCATACAGCGCACCAAACTGCGCTTCGCAGCGCTGCCAATCGATGACTCGTGCCAGACGACACAACTCATGCCGCTGGTTAATTAATTGCTCAAGCTTCATGCGAAACAAATCTTCGTGCGGACTCGATTCAGGCTTGCGTGGCTTCATACGAATTTGCAAGAAAATAGCCGATGACGTACCCGATTCTGGCAAATCCGAACGCCGCTATACAGCTATTTATCCCTATGTTTTCCCTGCGATGATGGGTTCTTCAGGGACGACTACTTAACGTACTCAAGCGAGGTGCAACAAAGTCCTGGGGCTTGCTGGCCCCGTCCCTTCGGGTTGGGCCCCAAAAGGCGCCATGCGGTGTTGCTCGTCGTTTATTTGGAATAACCAAACCTCACTCCTCGCGCCTAGCCTGGCGCCTTTTGGGACTCCAACGCAGCAATGCCGTAATTGTTAACAGACCCTAGCCCGTCACAGTGGAATGTTGCCGTGTTTGCGCCACGGGTCATCGACCTGCTTGTCGCGCAGCATCACCAGCGAGCGGCAGATGCGCTTGCGGGTTTCGTGCGGCTGGATCACGTCGTCGATATAGCCGCGCGCGCTGGCA
>JANMUE010000049.1:0-5103 GCA_031391205.1 Lysobacterales bacterium
CACTGCCTTCCCTGCGCCACCTTACCGCCCCATCCTGAATTCGAGCCTCGGTAATATCGTGGCAAACCACGCCGGAGACCGACGCAGATGCCACGAACTCTTGCCCTATTCCTGCTGATCTTCGCCGCAGCCCCCACAGCCTTCGCCAAGCGACAATGCGAGATCTCCGGCAACGTGAAACTCTGGTCCTACGATGCCTGTCTCTGGCACAACGAAACCGACGACACCATACATCCGGGTGTGATTGCCTGTGTCGAACGCAATGATCAGACGATCGCCAGGTACGGTGCATGCAAGGCGAAACGTATTTTCAAGGACCGCATCTGCGCCAAGGTGGATGACCGCAGCTACGCCGATTGCATGGCCAAGGACGAGCCGCTGGGCGCCTCCGTGCGCGATGGCGGCATCTGAACTAGCGAACAACTTCGGATACTTGTTTGTTTTTGTCCCGGTTGCGCATTAAGGGTGTTGTCACACCCACAACCAACCGGAGTCGCCATGTCACGCTTTGCTATCGCCGCGGGATTCGTTGCCTTGATGGCTGTTCAATCAGCATTCGCCTGCACACCCATCACCGCCGTTCCCTACACCATCTCCGCTCCGGGCAAGTACTGCGTCACCGGCAACTTGACGGTGGCAGCGGCCGGCAGCGCCATCACAATCAATACCGACAACGTCACGCTCGATTTCGGTGGCTACGAATTGTCCGGCGTCGGCATCATGGGTGGGAGCAACAACGGTATAACGCTTGTCAACCGAAACAATATCGTCATTCGCAACGGCAGCCTGCGCGCCTTCGACGCGGGCGTCTATTCGGTTACCGGGCTCAACGTGACGGTCGAGGACATGAGCATCAGCTCCGTGGGCTCGGGGATCTCCACGATCAATGGATCCCACTACAGCTTTCGCAGCAACCGCATCTTCGACGCACTCTACCGGGGCATTTCGCTGAGCCAGAGCCTGCCCTTTCTGATCAACGCGCAGGATCAGGTGGCCAATGTCAGCGACAATGAAATCAGCGCGATCGGCGGCGTGAATCAAGCCAGCAGCAGTGTCGTCTACGGCATCTATGCGCAGTACAACGTCAGCATCGTCAGCAACAACAAGATCTCTGGCGTCCGTGGCGCTACAGGTTCTGCCGGCATCTATCTGGCCCGCGGCAGCGTGGCCGTGGGCAATACGATTCTCGCTGCATCGATCGGTATCAACTGCGAGCCGAACGCTCCGTCGGAGAAAGCCGTGCGCAATGTCACCGGCTTTGGTACACCCACCGGCTTCACCAACTGTTTGAACAACGAGAATTACTAAGGAACCTCTGAACAAGTCCGGAGCCGCGATAGCCCCCTGAGTCAGGGGGCCAAAAACCGCAGGTTGACCAGCTTCGCTGTCGAGAGCGACCAGCTCCGCTGTTGAAAGCCGGGGTGTGGCAAGCAATAAGCTGTGTAGCGAAGTAGATGTGGTGACTTATTCAGAGCTACCTAACGTGGCAGCACGTAGCCCGGATGCAGCCGCAAAGCGGCGAAATCCGGGGCGATGATGCCGCACCGCGCACCAAAGCTCCGGATTCCATTTCATTGCATCCGGGCTGTCCGCTGTTTGATCGCCGTCGCTGCGTCGATCCGATACTCCGGTTGAGCGCGGCCTTCGGGCCGTGAACTGAAGCTGGCAGCAATCCAGGCGTCACTACCAGGTCATATTGCCGGGTCAAGCTGCGGTCGATTTCTCGTCGCTATCGGAGCGTCAGGTGTTGATCTCTTCTTGTCGAACCATCGCAGCAGGTATCTTGTGGGCGACGTTGATCGCAACCAACCTGATGTCGTTGGCGACTGCGTCAACAGACATCGCAGTGCCGGACAGCTTGGCGGTGCGCAAGCAATTGCCAGCGCCGGCGCGCGGCGTTACCGAGTTGCGCTTCCGCGACATATACCGGAATCCGGTAGGGCCGCTCGGGCTGGAGCTTTCCGAACGCGTGCGCGCACTCGACGGTCAGCGCGTGCGCATCGTCGGCTTCATGGTGGCGGAGGAGGCCAAGCCTGGCGTTTTCATGTTCGCACCGTTGCCCGTGAGGATCGGACATGACGATGAAGGACTGGCCGACGATCTGCCGCCGAGTACCGTTTTCGTGCACTTGCCCACGGCAGCCGACATCTTGGTGCCGCATCTCCCGGGTCTGCTGCAGCTGAGTGGAACGTTGAGCGTAGGTGCGAAGGCCGAGTCCGATTCCGGGCGCATTTCTACGGTGCGGCTATTGGTGGACAAGCGCACTGTTCGCCTGTTTCGCAAGCTTGATCGACAAGTCGCGGGCCGTTCCACACAACGCCACTGACGACCAACCGCGCGCGTTTCGCCGCAACCTGTTTCCCCATTCGATCCGATCATTCACAGGAGCTTGCCATGCAACGCAAAACTCGATGCGTACTGATGCTATTGGGCGGCGCGCTCGCCCTGGGTGCAGCGCCAACCTTCGCCGCGCAGATCTCGCGACTGACCCCGCCCAGTGAACTGTTCGCTTCGGGCAACGCCAGCCCGGTGATCGCAAGGTTCCTTCCGGGCCAGCGTTTTGACCTGCAGGCGACGATCCAACCAGATCCGGGTCAGACCATTTCCAGCTTCGATTTTTATGTCGACGACGATTGGGTCAATAGACCGATCTATGTATTGCATCAGGTCGTCGAGGCCCCGTTGCGCATCAGCAAGATCGAGGAAACCGGCCCGGCCGAGACCTGCATCGATGCCGCCACCGGCCGCACCACCGGGCGCTCTGGATGCAAACTCGTTGCCGGCCTGCCGGGCAATAGCGCGGTGGTTTCGTATCGCGCATTCTCCGAATACCAGCCGGGCATTCATGCCTTCAGAGTGACGGCAAAACAAAGCAATGGCAGCACAGTCAGCGCCACCGGAAATTTCGAGATCGTAGCCTTGACTGGCAGTGGCGAGCCCGTTGCCAAGAACATCATCATCCTGCTCGGCGATGGCATGGGGGCGGCGCATCGCACTGCGGCGCGCATCGTGGCACGTGGCTATACGCAGGGCAAAGCCAAGGGTCGGCTGGCGATGGATACCTTCCCGAGTACGGCGATGGTGATGACTGCGTCGCTGAACTCGATAGTCACCGACTCGGCGCCCGGCATGCAGAACTATGTCACCGGCAACAAGTCCAACAACAACGAAGAGGGCGTGTTCCCCGACGACACCTTGAATGCCTTCGACAATCCGCGCGTCGAGTATCTGTCGGAATACCTGCATGCCCTGCAGGGCAAGTCGCTGGGTATTGTCACTACCTCGGACGTGTTCGATGCCACGCCGGCATCCAATGCCGTGCATACTTCGTCGCGCGGCAATGGCACCGGAATCGTCGATCAGTTTCTGGACGAGCGTGCCAGCAACGGTCTGACGGTGCTGATGGGCGGTGGCCGCAAGTGGTTCCTGCCGAATGAATCCAACAGCGTGTCGCCGCAGGCAGCGAACGGTTCACAACGCCGTACCGCCAACGATTATGTGCTGCCTGATGATGTGGTGAACGGTTGGGAGGTCGCCAGGGGCCAGCTCGATCCATCCCGCGATTTGATCGCCAATTTCCAATCGGCCGGATTCGCCTATGCCGCGGACCGCTCGGCGATGGACGCCATCATTGCGCACAGTGTGCCGGACAAGCTGCTCGGTCTGTTTGCCTTCTCCAACATGAATGTGGCGCACGACAAGATCAGCGGTCGACGCGGCGACCGCACCGTGGTCGACGCGTTTGGTTTTCCTGATCAACCCATGCTCGACGAGATGACCGACGTTGCGCTCAAGGTGCTATCGAAGAATCGCAACGGTTTCATTGCGATGATCGAGGCAGCGTCGATCGACAAGCAGGCGCATCTGATGGACAGCGAGCGCTGGGTACTGGAAGTGCTGGAGTTTGATCGCGCCGTCGCCGTAGCCAAGAAGTTTGCAACTGAGAATCCCGGCACTCTGGTCATTGTTACCGCCGATCATGAATGTGCGGGTGCTGCCATTATTGGCGCATCCACTGCTACTGCAGCGCAGCTCGATGCGACGCCCGCGACCGGCACCGCCAGAGTGGGCGTGTACGAGGCCGCCAAGTTTCCCAAATACACCATCGCTGCCGACGGTTACCCGATCACCACCCACGTCGACTTCAAAATGCTGGTGGGCTACGGCGCCAATGCAGATCGTTACGAAACCTGGATTCCCAACCTGTTCCCGACCCGTGACACCCAACAGCCCTTCCCGCCCGGTCAATCACCAGCCAGCCCCGGTCTGCGCAATCAAGGCAGCGGCTATCTGGTGACCGGCCAGGTGCCTGGCGATCAGGCGGCGCATACCGCGACCGATATTCCGCTGTCGGCCTACGGCCAGGGCGCCAGTCTGTTTGGCGGTGTGATCGACAACACCGATGTATTTTTCAAGATCGGACAGGCGGCGATCGGCGGAGCACGCTGAATGCTGGAAGGCTTCATTGGACACGCGCCCAGGTCGACATCGCCGACCTGGGCGTTAGCGCCTGGTCTCGGCGATCGCGGTGCGGCAGCACCGTACTCAAAAGCCCTGATGTCGCAGCGCCGCTGCTGCCTGCGACACACAACGAATCGTGACGCGCGTCGCGAATATCCTGCAAGCGCTCGCCCGCCCGAAGGCGCGGGTGCGATGATCGGATTGCTGCGGAATGTTCGGTTTTCCCCGCGCAGACGTTTATTGCATTGACGATGCGTCCCTCGTCGCACACCTCACTGGAGATAACGATGTCCCTAACCCGTACCCTGTCCGTTTCGTTGTTGCTCGCTGCTAGCCTCGCCGCCTGTTCCAAATCGCCATCCGATGGCGTCAGCAGTGTTGCCCCCAGCGCAGCCGTGATTACCGGCATTGCCGAATGCGATGCCTTTCTGAATGCCTACGAGCAATGCCTGGCCGACAAGATCCCGGCCGAGGCAAGTGCACAGATGCAGGCCGGCATGGCGCAGTGGAAGAGCGCCTGGAAAACCATGGCAGAGAATTCAGCGACGCGCGACTCATTGCCCGGCGTCTGCAAACAGACCCGCGATGCGGCGGCTCCGGCGTTGACAGCTTACGGCTGCACGCTGTAAGTCAGCACTTGGC
>JANMUE010000057.1:0-4783 GCA_031391205.1 Lysobacterales bacterium
CCGACCTGTGGTCGGACGCTTTTTGTCTACTCGGTCCACTCTGGCGAAAGCGTCCGACCACAGGTCGGACCCACAATGTGGGGATTTCACCCGCGCAGCAAGGCATCCACTCGCCGCAGATCATCCTCGGTATCCACACCTGCCGGGAATATTTCTGGACTGACCGCGACGGCGATGTCATAGCCCGCTTCCAGCGCGCGAAGCTGTTCCAGTGATTCGACCTGTTCCAGCCGGCCCGGAGCAAGCGCAGCAAACGTGCTCAGAAAACCGGCACGGTAGGCATAGATACCAATGTGACGAAAATAATCGATGCCCGGCGGCAATTGATTCGGGCGCTGCGCAAAGGCATCGCGTGCGTAAGGAATCGGCGCACGACTGAAGTAAAGCGCCCTGCCCGCAGCGTCCGCGACGACTTTCACGCAGGCGGTGGAAAACAGCTCTTCGGCGTTGCGCACGGGCGTACACAACGTCGCCATCGGCGCAACGGAAGCGGCCAGCAACTCCGCCACTGCGCGAATCCCCGCCGCGGGCGCCAGAGGTTCGTCGCCCTGCAGATTGACCACGATCTGCGCGTCGGGCCATCGCATCTGCGCAACGACTTCGGCGAGACGATCGGTTCCGGAGACATGATCGACACGCGTCATGCACACCGTTGCCGAGGTCGCCTGCGCGACTTCGGCGATACGCACATCATCGGTCGCCACCACCACCTGGCGGGCACCTGCCTGCAGCGCGCGATCGATCACATGCGCAATCATCGGGCGACCGGCGATTTCGCGCAGCGGCTTACCGGGCAGCCGTGTCGAAGCGAAACGCGCGGGAATGGCAACTACAAATTCCGTGCTCATCGCATACTCCCGTCAGGGGCAGGCCGCACCACTGCGCAGATGGCAGAGGCGCGCATGCAATTGGTCGATACAGGAAGGGGGAAGTTGCACGTCAATCGGCACCGCATAGAGGCGATCGTGTGCGTAGCGCGCCACCTTGACGGCGTCCTTCTCGGTGACCAGCACGCGCAGTTCGTCTTTGAACTGCACCTCATCGCCATTGAAGCGATGGTGATCCGGCCAGGCATGCCGGTGCACAATCAGGCCGGCAGATTCCAACATGGTGAAGAAACGCTCCGGGTTGCCGATGCCTGCCACCGCATGCACGCTCTGTCCGCGCAGCTCGCTGAGGTTCAGCGCATGCGCGACATCGCCGACACGCACGATGCGCGATGCCGATACCTTCATTTCGATTTCGCCGGCAGCCGCGCTGCCGCCGTTGACGACACGCAGGTCGACGCGCTCGGCACGACTGATCGGTTCGCGCAGCGGCCCGGCAGGCAGCAGATGACCGTTGCCGAATCGACGCAGGCCGTCGATCACCAGGATCTCGATATCCCGCGCCAGCGCCCAATGCTGCAGGCCATCGTCGCTGATCACCACATCGCAGCCGGAATGACTGAGCAGCTCGGCAGCCTGCACACGACGACGCCCTATCGCTACCGGAACGCCGCTGCTGCGGCTCAGCCACACCGGCTCGTCACCATATTCCTCGGGGGCTGCAGCAGCCGGCAACAGGCACGCCCTGCTGCGCGCGCCACCATAGCCGCGCGACAGAATGCCAGGCTGCCAGCCACGTTCGCGCAGCGCTACGGCGAGTGCCGCTACCAAGGGCGTCTTGCCAGTACCACCCACGGTGAGGTTGCCGACGATCACCACCGGAACGGCAATGTGCTGGCTGCGAAATACACCCCAGGAATACAGGCGCCGTCGTGCCGTAAGAATCAGTTTGTACAACGACTCCAGCGCTGCCAACCAGAACGGTGGCGGTTGCCGGTCATACCAACGTGCGACCAGCCAGGTTTCCAGGCTTCCGCGCAGCGAATTCATGCGGGCTCTGGGTCGCGGAACTGCAGTCCGTGCAACTGCGCGTAGGTGCCGCCTCGTGCCAGCAATTCGGCATGACGACCGGTTTCGACCACGCGCCCGCCTTCCAGCACCACGACCTGATCGGCGTGTTCGATCGTCGAGAGCCGATGCGCAATCACCAGTGCGGTGCGACCTTCAAGGATGCGGTCCAGCGCCTGCTGGATCAGCCGCTCCGACTCGGTATCCAGTGCCGAGGTCGCTTCATCCAGGATCAACACCGGCGCATTCTTCAGGATCGCGCGTGCGATCGCCAGCCGTTGCCGCTGTCCGCCGGAAAGCAGTACGCCACGATCACCGATGCGCGACTGCATGCCCTCGGGCAGGCGTTGAATGAACTCCATCGCATTGGCTGCGGTGGCCGCCGCCTCGATCTGTTCCGGCGTGGCCGTCGCGAGCGCGCCATAGGCGATATTGCGCGCAATGGTGTCGTCGAACAGCACCACATTCTGGCTGACCACAGCGATCTGCTCGCGCAGCGATTTCAATCGATACTCGCTGAGCTCGGCGCCATCGAGCAGCACGCGCCCCAAGCTTGGCTCGTAGAAGCGCGGCAGCAGGCGCAGCAAGGTGCTCTTGCCACTGCCCGAACGACCTACGATCGCGGTCAGGCTACCGGCCGGCACCGTGATGCTGACGTCATGCAACACTTCGGGTTTGTCCTGCGTATAGCGAAACGACACCGCCTCAAAACGAATCTCGCCGCGCACACGCTGCGGCGCCAGTTGTCCGCTGTCCATTTCTTCAGGTTCATCGAATACCTCGAACAGGCTGTTGGCCGCAGCGACGCCGCGCTGGGTCACGGTCTGCACATTGGTAACACGCTTGATCGACGGCAGCATCGCCATCATCGCGCCAATGTGCGACATGAACATGCCCGCGGTCATGCCATCGCTGACCGCGGCACGGCCGGCTACGTAGACGATGGTTGCGAGTGCCGTAGCCGCCAGCACCTGCACCACGCCGGAGCTGGCCGCCTGGGTAGCGACGACTTTGAGATTGAGCCGGAAATTGTTGCGCGCCAGTGCGGTATAGCGTTGCACCTCGTGTTCGGATCCGCCAAATATCTTGACCGCCTCGTGACCGGCCAGGGCTTCTTCGGAGGCATGCGCCAGTGCGCCGTAGGCCTGCTGGATGCTTTGATTGATGCGTCGATAACGCCGTCCGACCACCGCCACGATCAGCGATATCACCGGCACCATCACCGCCACCGTCAACGTGAGCTTGGCGCTCTGATAGAACATCACGCCCAGCAGCACGACGATGGTCAGTGCCTCGGTGACCATGATCTTGATGGCGTCGCTGGCCGCGTGCGCCACCTGCTCGGCGTTGTAGTTCAACCGCGACACCATGGTCGCGGTGGATTCACGATCAAACCAGGCCGATGGCAGGCGCAGGTACTTGGCCATGAGCTCGGTACGCAGGGTCACCACGACCGAACGGCCTACGCGCGCAGAACCGACATCGGCAAGAAATCCGGAAATCCCCCGCACCAAAAAAATCGCCACGATCGCGTACGGCAACCAGGTGAGCATCACCGGATCGCGTTCGATGAAGGTGCCATCGACCATGGGGCGCATCAGCGCGGTAAACGCACCCGCCATCAACGCCTCGCCGAGCATGCCGAACATGGCGATCAGTGCGATCGGCCAGTGCGGGCGCACATAGCGCAACAGGCGTCGATAGGTGGCGATCCAGTCGTTGCCGGCGGCAGCCATCGGCTCGGACTTGCTCACTTACTGCCTGCGGATTTCGCGGCTGCTGTTTTCGCGGGCACCGTGGCGATCGACAACCTGGAGAAGCCAAGCTGGCCCAGCGCATCCATCGCGGTGATCACGGCCTGATGCGGCGCCTTGCCATCGGCACGCAGACTGACCGGGCGCTCGCGGTCTTCGCCGGCGGCGGCAGCGAGTGCATCCTTGATGGTCTCCACATTCGGATTCAGCACTTCATTGGCACCGATATAGGTGCGCCCTTCGGCATCGATGAGCACGGTCAGCGCATCCTGCTCGGTGGTCACCGGGGCCGCGGAAGATTCGGGCAAGGACACTCGCATCAGGGAGCGATGCTCGAACGTGGCGGTCATCACGAAGAACATCAGCAGGGTCAGCATGACATCGATCAGCGGAATGACGCTGATCTCGAAATCATCATGCGCCGCGCTCTTGGCGAACTTCATTTGGTGACTCGTCGCGCCGCTGCAGCGGCCGCAGCAGCAGTCGGCTCGGCGTCCATCGAGTCGACCAGGGCGATCACCTCACGCTCCATTTCGACCCCCAGGCCCACCACCTTGCCGCGAAAATAGCGGTGCATGATGTAGGCAGGAATCGCCACACAGAGGCCGGCCGCGGTGCAGACCAGAGCTTCGCCGATGCCGCCTGCCATCTGGTTGGCGTCGCCGATGCCATGCGTCATCACCGCCAGAAACATGCGGATCAGGCCGATCACGGTGCCGAGCAGGCCGAGCAGCGGTGCAATCAGCGCAATGGTGCCGAGCGTATTGAGAAACTTTTCCAGCCCATGCATCGCATGCCGGCCGGCATCTTCGACACGCTCCTTCACGGCTTCACGCCCGAGATGACGGACGCGCAGCGCGGCGGCGAACACTTCGCCCAGCGGCGATGTCTTGGCCAGCGCCTGCAAATGGCTCTCTTCAAGCCGTCGATTCTGCGCTGCCCAGGCCCTGACCTCGGCCGGCAGGTGCGGTGGCAGGATTTCCTTCCTGCGCAACGACCAGAAACGTTCCAGCACAATGGCCAGGGTCATCACCGCAGCCAGCCCAATCGGAATCATGGCCTTGCCACCGGCCGCTAACAGTTCCAGCACGCAATCTCTCCCACGCTACGAACACCACAGCGCGCATCATAACA
>JANMUE010000083.1:0-63536 GCA_031391205.1 Lysobacterales bacterium
CGCGATGCTCTAGCTCTAATCCTGGTAGTCAGAGCAACAGCTTCGCGGCGGGACGCCGCTCCCACAATCCTGCAAGGCTGGCATCTTCCCCCGACTTCGCCGAAGATACCTACCTCTGCGCGTCCGTAGCTCAGTTGGATAGAGCACCAGGCTTCGAACCTGGTGGTCGGGGGTTCGAGTCCCTCCGGGCGCGCCATTCTTCGTGCACATGATCCGTGCGCTGTCTTTATGGGATAGGACTGCGGTTTTGCCGCTCTCGCCAATACACAGTCCATTCCGCCTAGCCACTGATTCGAGCCAACGCACCTGATGCAATTTTCGCTAACTCATCTGCTGGTGCTGCTCTCAGGGTTGCTGATCGGGGTTGCGGCAGCGTGGTTTGTGTTTCGTGGCCGGCGCGATATGGCGATGAGCGAAGGGCGTGCCGAAGGCGAAGCAGATCGGCGCGTGTTGATGGAACAGGTTCGGACTGCGACGCGGGATGTGGACGATCTGCGTGCGCGCCTGGCGGGTGCGGATGCGCGTTCGGTTGCGCTGCAGGCGGACTTGTCCGAACGACAGCGCGACGTGGCGCAACTGGTCGAGCGGGCTGGAAGATTACCGGTGTTGGAGGCAAGTCTGTTGGTGGCGCAGCGTGCGCATGCTGAGCTCAAGGTGCGCGTGGCCGAGCTGAGTACCACGTTGGATAAGGAGCGCAGCCAGAGCCAGGAAAAGCTCGCTTTGCTCAATGAAGCGCGTGAACAGCTGAGTCACCAGTTCAAATCGCTGGCGAACGAAATTCTCGACGAGAAGAGCAAAAAATTCGTCGAACAGAATCAGGTGAATCTGGGGCATCTGCTCAATCCGTTGCAGGAGCGCATCCAGAGTTTCCAGAGCAAGGTCGAAGAGGTCTATGTCAACGAAGCCAAGGACCGCAGTGCGCTGGCTGAGCAGGTGAAAATGCTGACCCAGCTCAACAATACCTTGAGCCTGGATACGCAGAACCTGACGCTGGCATTGAAGGGTGATCGCAAGGCGCAGGGCAACTGGGGCGAGATCATTCTCGACGAGGTGCTGGAAAAGGCCGGGCTTCAGCGTGGCCGGCACTACGATCGTCAGACCAGTGTGAAGAGCGAAGACGGGCAGACGCATGTAATTCCGGACGTGGTGATCCGGCTTCCCGGCGACGGCGAGCGTCATCTGGTCGTCGACTCCAAGATGACCTTGCCTGACTACCGTGCGTTTGCCGATGCGGATACCGACGATGAGCGCCAGGCGGCGTTGAAACGGCATCTGACGTCGATGCGCGCGCATATGAAGGGTTTGTCGGAGAAGAATTACCAGACACTGTATGGCTTGAAGTCGCTGGATTTCGTGGTGATGTTCGTGCCGTTGGAACCGGCCTTCATGCTGGCGGTGACCAATGATCGCGAGTTGTTTCAGCAGGCTTGGGAAAAAAACATCCTGCTGGTCAGTCCGAGCACCTTGTTGTTCGTGGTGCGTACCGTTGCCTATCTGTGGCGGCAGGAAGATCTGAGCCGCAACGCCAAGGAGATATCCAACCGCGGTGCCGAGCTATACGACAAGCTGGTCGGCTTCGTACACGACCTGCAGCGCGTCGGCGAGAAGATCCAGCAGGCGCAGGACAGCTACGCCGATGCGCGCAAGAAATTCAGCGAGGGCGGCGGCAATTTGATCGGTCAGGCGGAGAAGCTGCGACGCCTGGGGGTTAAGCCGAGCAAGAAATTGCCGGCGGCGTGGACGGACAACGCGGAGGATGTTGGGGATGCCGTCGGCGACGCTGCCGATGGTGATGAAGATCAGCCGTTGTCCCAAGGGGATTCCCTCCGGTCATAGGCGGGGCTTTCTCCGCAGCCATTGATACTTCATCAATGTCTAGAGTAAATCAAACGCAGCGGAGAAAGCCCCGCTCTTCAACGTCAACGGCAACAGCAGTGCAGCGAGCCCCGTGTCTAGATCGCCCGCTAAGACCTACAGCGCATGATGAGTCGATACAGCACCAGCCCGACGATCGCGCCCATCAACGCCATTGCCGTGTCCTTCTGCGCGTCCCAGATATCGCCCTGCGAGCCCAGATACGCCTGGCCGAGTTCGCCGCCAAAAAATTCGGCGGCCTGCCATTCAATCAGCTCATAGACTTCCGAGTTCGACATGACAAACATGACCGGCAGGATTTGGCGCCAGATGCCAGTGAGGCGAGCGCGTGCGTCGAGAAGTTCGGCGATTGCAGGAATCAGCAGCAGGCCGTAACCGAAATGTATAGCGCGATCGAAATGATTGCGCTCCACGCCCAGTGCGGCATTCATATCCCAGCCACTGAGCAGCTGCAGCCAATGCGCATACGGAACTTCGGAATAGGTGTAGTGCGCGCCGACCTCGTGCAGGCAGAAGAACACGAACATGGCGGTGTACGCCAGATTCGAAAAGCGCAGCCGTTGGTAGTTCCAGATCAATAGCGCTACCGCGATCAACACCAGCAGGTTTTCCAGCAGCCAGTCCTGACGGAAGTGCGGAGCGATGCCGAGTGCGGCCGTCCACAGCAGAAATACGATCAGTAGCCACAGCGGGTAGTGGCCAGTGCCGACTATGGTGTTGCCATCTCGTGTTGCGCTTGCCATGCCCGGTCCTCTTGGCGTCGTATTGCAGGCGCATGGTTAACTCGTACGCATACGCTGAAGCAGCGATTGTATGGCCGAATCCGCATCCTTGACCTTTCGCCGAAACTGCCGCGACGCAGCAAGACTTCTGCGCGAATAGCCGCTACAAGGTGGCCCCCATGCGCTGTCATCTGCTTTTTATCTGAGGCACGCATACTGCAGTCCTGGCAGTGCGGCGAAGTCCGCAGCCTTGGACCATGGATGGTCTGATTCCTGTTTCTGCGTTGATCAGCGCAGTCATCGGGTTCACGGTGCCCATCGGCACTCAACCACACCATGAAGTTTTCGGGAGAAACCAGTATGCTGCGTACGCGATATTGCGCGCGTGTGATCGCGCTTGTTTTGTCTGGGGCCGCCTTCATTGCGCCGGCCTTTGCCATTAGTCCGGATCATCATGAGTTCGAGGCGACGTTGTATGCGCCGTTTCAGGGCGACATGCGTGATGCACGCGAATTCAAACTCGACTTCAGCTATATCGATGCTATCGATCCTTCGACGGTGGCGTGGCGTGTCGAGTTACTGACCGCTGATTCAAAGCGGGTGCTCAATAGCTGGCGCGGCGAAGAGCGTCTCTTTCAAAAGCGCGTCGAAGTCGTGGTGCCCTGGGATGGCAGATCCAGTGCCAAGCATTCTCTGGCGAACGGATTTTACAAGGTGCGACTGACCGCGATGGCGGGCGATCCGCTGTTGATGCGTACGCGGCCGGGTACGCTGGACCAACGCGTCGATGATGCGCTGGCCAGCGCCAAAGACGCCGTCGTACAGGAATGGGAAGTGCATATCGGTGCGCCACCGAAGGTCGCGATGCCAGCGTTCCCGGCTTTGCCGCGCGGCGCAGGCGTAGAGAAATCCGTCGCGGCCATAGCCTCATTGCCGTATACGGTCTACCTGGGCAATCTGCATACGCAAAGCAACGACTCTGATGGCGGCGGCGCCATACCGGGCTGCGCCAGTTCACAGGGGGCGCAGAATGGTGCCTTCGGACCGAATGACGGCTTCATCTATGCGCGCGGTCGCGGCCTGGATTTCTCCGCGGCGACCGAGCACAACCATTACTTCGACGGGTCATCCGGCAGCAATGCCTCGGCCAATGCGACCACGGCGAAGAATCGCTACACCGCCGGTGTCACTGCATCCAACACATTCAATTCCGCCAATCCAGGCTTTCTGGCGCTGTATGGCATGGAATGGGGCGTGATCGAAAATGGCGGGCATCTGAATATCCTCAATGCCACCGAACTGTTTGGCTGGGAATACAACAGCAGCAATGAGTTGATCGGCCACACTTTCGTTGCCAAGAACGACTATACGGCGCTGTACACAACCATGCGCAGCAAGGGTTTTGTCGGGCAGTTTAATCACCCGGAGACATCTTCGCAATTTCTGGTCGGCGGCACCGCGCTGGGATACAGCGCTGATGGCGATGAAGTAATGGTGCTTGCGGAAATCCAGAATACCTCGGCGTTTTCCAGCAATACCACAGAGACTGAAACCGGCCGCAGTGCCTATGAGTCGGCGTTCAAGAAGCTTCTGGAACGCGGCTATCACGTTGCGCCGGCCACCAATCAGGACAATCACTGCGCCAATTGGGGTGCTAGCTGGACCAACCGTACTGCAGTGCTGATCCCCAACGGAACAGCGCTCACCAAGACTGCGTTCGTGGATGCACTCCGTGCCAGACGCGTATTTGCCACCAGCGACAAGAACTCGCAGATCATTCTCACTGCGAATGGGCGCCTGATGGGCGAACGCTTCAGCAATTCCGGTCCGCTCAATCTTGTCGTCAACTACGCCAACACCTCCGGACGTTCTGTGGCGCAGGTGCAGATTCTCGAAGGCGTGCCCGGTCGCAATGGCACGGTGACCACGTTGGCGAGTACCGCAACGCATAGCACTACGCCCGCTGTTGGCCAACATTTTTACTACGCGCGCATCGTGCAGGACGATGGCAAGATCCTGTGGTCGGCGCCGATCTGGGTAACGCAGACCACAGGCACTCCGAGCAATGTGCCGCCGGTCGCCAACTTCACGTTCACCACCAGCGCGCTCACCGCGACCTTCACCAATACCTCCACCGACAGCGATGGCACGATTGCATCGCGCAGCTGGAATTTCGGCGACGGCACGACGTCGACAAGCACCAGTCCGAGCAAGACCTATAGCACGGCCGGAACGTACAGCGTGGCGTTGACGGTAACGGACAATGGCGGCGCCAGTCACAGCACAACCCAGTCGGTGACGGTGACGGCTGCACCATCGGGTACCGTGCTGAGCAATGGTGTTGCCAAAGCCGGACTTTCCGGCGCGACAGGAAGTTCGACGGTCTACACGTTGAGTGTCCCCGCAGGTGCGACTGGATTGAGCTTCGTCACCAGCGGCGGAAGCGGTGACGTTGATCTCTATGTCAAGTTTGGATCGGCGCCCACCACGTCAAGTTACGATTGCCGTTCCTGGGCTGATGGCAATGCCGAAACCTGCAATATCGCGACGGCGCAGGCGGGCACCTACCATGTGTTGCTGAGCGGCTATGAAGCGTATTCTGGCCTGTCGCTGACCGGCAGCTTTGCGACTGGCGGCGGCGCCAGCTTCTTCCAGAATAGCAACGACTACACCATCAGCGACAACGCTACGGTGGATAGCCCGATTGCAGTGACAGGCAGAACCGGCAATGCACCGAGCACCTTGTCGGTGGCCGTCGATATCGTGCATACCTATCAAGGCGATATCAAGGTCGATCTGGTCGCGCCCGATGGCACGCTGTACAACCTGCACAATCGCACCGGCGCCGGCACCGACAACGTCGTGAAGACGGTGGTGGTGAATGCGTCCAGCGAAGTCGCCAACGGCACCTGGAATCTGCGCGTCAATGACAACGCCAGCGGCGATACCGGTTACATCAACAGTTGGTCGATGCAGTTTTGACTTAGGTCAGCGCCGACATTTGTAGGGCAGGCGTGCCGCCTGCCATCTCAACTTTTCCGGATCGTTGAGAAGGCAAGCGGCGATCTCCTCTCCCGACGCGGGAGAGGACCAAGGTGAGGGAAATCTGCAACTGTGCCCAAGTGTTCGCGAACAGCGATGCAGCAACATCCAGGACCGCCGAACGTTTCCCTCAACCGGTCCTGCGGACCACCTTCTCCCGCAAGCGGGAGAAGGGTTTCTTCATCAGCGTTTCAAACTGGGTCAGTATCTTTCTGTGCAATTCTGGGGGTGTGGCTCAGGTTGCCTCTGTGGTGTCGCTGACCGCCACTCGATTGCGTCCGGCGCGTTTAGCTTTGTAGAGTGCAAGGTCGGCAGCCTTGACCAGTTCGGTGACATCGCCTGCTTTCGCGATCCAGCAGGCCACGCCGATCGATATGGTCGCGCCCAGCGCAGCGTGCTCAACTTCTTTGCACATCGCCTGCGCAATTGCGACGGCCGACTCGGTGTCGACACCGGGCAGCACTGTCAGGAATTCTTCGCCGCCATAGCGGGCGAGCAGGCTCTCACCAGTGCGCAGACAGTGCGCCAGGCGCGGAATCAGATCCTTGAGTAGTTGGTCACCGGCGAGATGACCATGCGTGTCGTTGTAGCGCTTGAAGTGGTCGACATCAATGGCGAGCACGGCGACCTTGCCTTGGCGTTCGTGTGCCTGGCGCCAGACTGTGCGCAGATAGTCGTCCAGGCGACGGCGATTGGCGATGCCGGTCAGACCATCGAGATGGGCCATGGCGTCGAGCTGGCGATTGGCCTCTGCCAGATCACGCGTGCGTTCGGCGACGGTCGACTCCAGCCTGCGCTTGTCATCGGCAAGGCGCCGCGTACGTCTGGTCACCAGTCGGCGCGTGGACCACCACAGAGCGAGCGTCGCCAATGCCGCGACCAGGACATACCACCACCAGGTGCGGTACCAGGGTGGCGTGATGATGAAGGCGTAGGGTGCGATTTCAGTGATTTGCCCTAGCCCGTCGCGAGCGCGCACTTCAAGTGTGTAGTGCCCCGGCGAAAGGCGTGTGTAGGTGTAACCGCGGGATGTGGACCAAGGTGAGAACTCACTCTCGTAGCCCAGCAATCGGCCCTGGTAGGTGCGTCGACGCGGCTGTTCCAGATCGGGCAGGGCGAATTGAAAATTGATGCCGTATTCGCCGTATCCCAGCTGCAGCGGTTCGTCGGGATGCAGTGGGAGCAGTTCGCGGTGACCGTTCGGGTGCACCAAGGCCACGGTGCGCAACTGTACGTGTGGCGACTGTGCCGGGACCTGGGCGTCGCCGCCGTCGTGAAACAACAGTGACTGCGTGGCGACGAAGGCAGCACGACCATCATCGAACAGATAATGCGACTCCAACGCGCCGCGTCGAATGCCGCGTGTGGCTTGCTCGATCCATTGCTCGTTTTTGATGCGGTGGAACAACCGGCCGACACCGTAGGCCCAGAGATCGCCACTCGGTGCCTGCGCAATTCTCAAGAATTCTTCTGGCGCACGCAGCTTGGTGAGTCCATAAAAATCATCGGCTATGAAACGTCCACCGTCGAGCCGGAAAAGTCCGGCGCGCGTGCTGGCGATGACCGCGCCGTCAGCCGTCCTGGTCACGAACGCCGTTGGGACGATGCCTAGTTCCAGCCCATCGGCAGTGCCGAAGTGCTTCGACGCGGCGATATCGCCGTGCGCGTCCAGGGTTACCCGCCACACGCCATGACGATCGCTGCCCAGCCAGAGTTCGTCGGCAGCGGTTTCGATCAGGCTGGATATGCCCAGACCGGTGGCATCAGGCTGGGCCTCGGAGAGATTCAGCCCGGCACCGTGATTGTCGACGAAACGAAGACCGTTCTCAGTACCGATATAAACGCGCTCTGCACGAAATCGCGATCGCAGGAACACACGCGGATAGACCAGGTCGGCGCTGACCTCGGAGAGCACGCCATTGGTCACGCGCATCAACTTGTGCGAGCTGGCAAGCAGGGCGCTTCGCTCATCCAGTTCGGCGAGGTCGTAGAAATCGTCGTCCCATGCTGGACGCTCGAAGCGTGGAATGCCGCCGTCATCGACGATAATCTTCAGAATGCCTGCGCTGGACATCAGGTAATAGGTTCCGTTCCAGCGGCGCAAACGTTGCAGGGTGCCGTCGGCGCCATGTTCGGCACCCAGTACGCTCCACGATGTCGGCCAGGTCACCCGATAGATATTCTGGTTACCGCTGACCAGTAAGCCACCGTCGCGTGTCGGGGAAATCTGCGAGAGGAAACCCGGGTCGATCTTGAAGTGGCGTTCGAAACGGCGTGTCGGATCGACGATATAGAGCACGCCATCGCTGCTGGCGAGCGCGAGGCTGCCGTCAGTGAGTACCGCGGTCGCATGTAAATTCGATGAGGCAGGAAACCCTTCAGGCATGGAGGCTGGAGTGACTTCGCCATTCTTGAGGCTGATCCAGGCGCCGTCCAGGCCGAGCATCAGCAGGCCACCGTCACTCAGCGGCAGCAGACCGTGAATCAGATCGACCAGATGTTCGGTGCCCGGCACAAGGGCCCAGGCATCGCCCTGGCGGCGTTTGAAGCCTCGGCCGCGGAACTGCAACAGCAACTCGCCCTGGTGGTAAATGATGCCGCCGAAGCGTCCCGGATGATGCCAATGCAGGATCTCTTCGTTGCGCGGATTCCAGAAGAACACGTCGTGCAGCGCTCGGTAGTAAATGCCCTCGGGGGTAGGCTCGATATCCCAGATATCGGCAAATTCGCGGCCGCCCAGGGTTTTGCGGTAACGCGGGGTAAGGTCGATGAAGCGTGCGCTGCCCTGCGCGTCGCGTTCCAGATAGCCCAGTGCGTTGTAGCCACCGACCAGCACGCGGTCGTCCTGGTCCACCGCCAGCGAGCGCACGATTTCGCGATTTTCCAGCGGCGTCAGCGCCCAGCGCTCGCCGTCGAACTCCAGCACGCCGTTGGTGTTGCCGACGTAGACGATGCCCTGGGCGTCCTGGGTGATGGCAAAATTCTGCGGGTAGACATCGAGATCCGTCGAATAGCTGACATAGGGCGGCGTTCCGACCAGGGGTTCTGCAGCCGTCGCTACGCAGGAAAGTCCCATGATCGCGGCAAACAGCCATCGCGCATCCATCGCCTGCCCCTGAAACAGTGATTGGGGCCAAGCATACGACATAGATTGTCAAACGGAATCGCGGCCGCAAAATCATTCGGACGAATCAGTCGTATCCGAATCGAACAAATGACGGAAGTAACGCTCGGGTGCGTTCAGAAAATCGCGGGTCAGGCGTACGTGTTCGGTATCGCGGGCATCGACGCGGCGCATGCCTTCGTCATCTACCTTCAACACCGTGGCACCGGGGTAGCTCAGCAGGATCGGCGCGTGCGTGGCGATGATGAATTGCGCAGCACGGGATTTGTCCAGCGCATGCAGTATCGACAGGAAGCTCAGTTGGCGATCCGGAGACAGCGCCGCCTCGGGTTCGTCGAGCAGATAGACACCGTCTTCGAAGCGACCTTCGAACAAGGCCAGGAATGCCTCGCCATGCGAGCGTTGATGCAGTGATCGATTGCCATACTGCGAGAACAATGCGCCGACCGATTCCATATAGTCGATCCACTGATGAAAGGTTTCGGCACGCAGAAAGAAGCCATCGGTAACGCGCTGCCGCCAACCCAGGTTCAGCGCGCGGCCCAGAGCGTGACCATCTGCACCTTCTTCAAAGGAGCGATCGCGATCACCGCCGCGCGAGTTGAAACCGCAGGCCCAGGCGATGGCTTCGAGCAGGGTGGATTTGCCGGCCCCGTTTTCGCCCACCAGCATCGTCACCGCTGTCGTCAATTTCAGCGGCAGCCCGCGAGCGATCGAGCGCACGGTAAAGGGATGCTGGTTCATGTCTTCAACGCGGCTTTCATCCAGGCCGATATCGACCAGAAACGGGCTGCCGGTGACACCAGTGCGTATCTTCTGCTGGTTCGTTCTGCGTTTCGGGCTATTGTTTTTGGACATTGAACATCCTTAGTCCAGGGCAGATTTTAGTCTAGCCCAGTTATTTCAACGGGTTGCGTCAATCAAGCAGGGAAGTTGACGAATCAAATACGAATGAGTAGCATTTGCATCACGTTATCAGGAGTGTTGCATGCAGCCCCGAATTCCCAGTCGACACAAATGGCTTTATCTGGCCGTAGTTGCGGCCCTGTTCTGGCAGACGCCGGTGTCGGCCGCGACCGCCGCCTCCACTGATGCTGAGTTGGAAGACGCGCCCACCTGGCTGGATACCGTGGTGACGAGTGCCACCAAAGCGGCCAAACCCCTGCGAGAAACCATAGGTACGGTGAGCCTGATCGATCGCAAGGCACTGGACGAGCAACTGGCCGGAGATTTCAGCGAGGCACTGCGCTATGAGCCGAATCTGTCGATGCGCTCGGCGATGTCGCGCTTTGGTCTGCAGGACATCAATGTGCGCGGCATCGAGGGCAATCGCGTGCTGGTGGAAGTCGACGGCATCCGCGTGCCGGACAGTTTCGCGATCGGCAGCTTTTCCAATGCCACACGCAACACCGTGGATATCGAGATGCTGCAGAGTATCGAAGTGCTGCGTGGCCCGGCGTCGTCGCTGTATGGCAGCAGCGCGCTGGGCGGTGTGGTCAGCCTGCGCACGCTCGATCCGATCGAGATGCTGCAGGGCGCCGAGTACCATGTCGGTGCCAAGTCCGGCTATGACAGTGCAGACCGGGGCTGGGTGCAGACCGTCAATGCCGCGCTCGGGTTTGGAAGCTGGTCGGGTTCGGTCAGCCTTGATCGGCACGAACGCAGCGAGTCCGACAACTTCGGCCGCAACGACAGTCTCAACAGCACGCGCACCCAACCCAATCCGCAGCAGCAGGAAGGCGACAGCGTTCTGGCCAAGCTGGTCAACCGCATCGGCGACGATCAGCTGCTGCGCCTGACGCTGGATGCAGGCCGCGATCGCACCGAGACCGACGTGCTGACATCGCGCGCGACGACGATCAGCGGCCCGAGTCAGATCACCACCAACGATCTCGACGGCATCGACGAACATTCGCACCAGCGTGTCAGTGTCGACTATGAGTTTGCAGCCGGTCTGCCGATGATGCATGGCGCCCTGGTCCAGGTGTATGGACAGCGCAGCGAGACCGAACAGCAGACCTTCGAGGACCGCAGCACGCGCAGCGCGCCGAACGCCACGCCAGTGCTGAGCGAGCGCGATCGCAGCTTCCTGTTTGACCAGGACATTCGTGGTATCGAGTTCACTGCAACCGCCGAATTCGATGGCAGCGTTGCGCAGACAGTGACCTGGGGTGCAGAGTGGATAGCGACCGACACCGAACAGCTGCGCACCGGCGTTACCCGCAATCTCACCACCGGCACGTTGTCCAATGTGATTGGCCCGGATAATTTCCCGGTGCGGGATTTTCCTTTGTCGAAAACCACCGAGTGGGCGGCTTATGTGCAGGATGAGATTCGTTTCGCGGATGGCGCATTTACGTTGTTGCCCGGCCTTCGCTTCGATCGATTCGAACTGGATCCGGAAGTCGACGCGATTTTCAGCGCAGACAATCCCGGCATCACGCCGACGAATGCCAGCGAGCAGCACGTGTCACCAAAACTTGGTGCGCTGTGGCGGCCATGGTCGGCGCTGGCAGTGCATGCCCAGTACGCTGAAGGTTTCCGCGCGCCGCCGTATGCCGATGTCAATGTCGGTTTCACCAATCTGCAATTCGGCTACAGCGCGATTCCCAATCCGGACTTGAAAAGCGAAACCAGTCGCGGCATCGAAATCGGTTTCCGCAACGAAGGGCGATTGGGATACAGCGACGTCACCTGGTTCGACAATCGCTATGACGATTTCATCGAATCCTTCGTCAATATCGGTTTCGACGCCAATGGCATCATGCTGTTCCAGTCGCAGAACCTGACGCGTGTGCGCATCCACGGTGTGGAGTGGCGTGGACTGCTGGAGCTTGGCGAGATGAGCGATGCATTGTCGGGCTTCAGGCTCAACGTCGCGCTCGGTGGCAGTGCCGGCAAGGATCTGGACACCGGCACGCGGCTGACATCGATCGATCCGGCCAAGGCGGTGCTGGGGCTGAGCTGGAACAGTGCGGAAGACCGGTTTGGCGTGCAATTGATCGGCACCGGCGTCAAGCGCAATACCAAGGCGGCTGAGGGTCTATTCCAGACACCGGGCTACGGCGTGATCGACGCGCTGGCGCGTATGCGTATCGGTGATCATGTCGATTGGCGCGTCGGCGTATTCAATCTGGCCGACCGCAAGTATTGGCAGGCGTCATCGGTGCGCGGCCGCGCCGCCACCGACTTGACGCTGGATCGATTCACCGAATCCGGTCGCTATGTATCCACCTCTGTTTCTCTCCATTGGTGAGCTACGGATAGGAATACTGATGATCCTGCGCTTCGCCGGTTCGGCTGCCGAAATCTTCGCGAAGTTTCGCGAGATCGAGGATCGATGCGCGGCACTCGAACGACAGCCGATAGCGCAGGCCGATTTCAACCGTGCGCCTCCGGCGAGGGAGACACCCTCATGCAAACCATCCGATCCGTCTCCGGGATCGCTCTCGCGCTGGCCATTGGCTACGCCGCCGGAGTCTTGATGTGCGTGGATGCCTATCACCTTGGGCAATCGAACGCGATCAAGGGAGGGCTGACTGGCCCGAGCATGAACTGTCTCCCTCGTCGGCAGGGGCCGGCCGATGACACGCTTGTACAAGGGACCGCAGAAGCGGCCAATCCAATATTTTCGGTCGGCGGCGCTGAAGCCTGCCTGACCCTGCAATCGGAGCCCAGCAAATGAAATTTCCCAGCTTCCTCGTTCTCGCTTTTCTTCTTTCGACCGCGTCGGCCGCCAAGGACAGCAGTGATCCAGCAGAAACTACGAAGCATCGCTTCATTTTTTCCTATCCCTTCGGCGATGACGATGCCATGAAGCCGCGTGGATCATCAACCAATGGCGTACCGGTCACATTGGACACTCGGGCATCGGCAGCTTGGCAGTTCCTGCAGCAAGCGGGTATTGGCAGCCAGGAGCGTGATCGCCGCGCGATTCTGGCGATGGCTGGCGAGTATCGCGTCAGCTTCGATTTTCTCGAAGTGATGCAGTTCGATGCGACGGCGCCCAAGGATCGCCCCTATCAGAGTTGGGCAACCGAAAAGGTGTACGTGGTTGCGGATCGTCCCGATTTCGTCAGTCTTCAGCACGTCCTGGTGATGCACCTTCTGGACGAGAACGGCAAGGCGATGAGTCCCGTCGTCATCAAGCATTGGCGTCAGGATTGGCAGTACGAGCCGCAGCAACTCGACGAGTATCTAGGGTCGGTGCGTTGGCAGCGGCGTCCACTGCCGGCATCGGAAAGTCGCGGACAGTGGTCGCAGACTGCCTACCAGGTCGACGATTCGCCGCGCTATGCCGCGCTCGGCCGCTGGCAGCACAATCGCAGTTTCTCGACCTGGATGGGCGGAGACACGCTGCGACCGCTGCCGCGACGCGAGTACACGTTCCGCGATGACTATCAGGTGCTGATGGCGAGCAATCGCCACACCATCCTCGCCACCGGCTGGGTGCAGGAAGAAAACAATCTCAAGCAGCGTATTCCGGCGAGCGCGGCAGGGGGTGTTCTGCCTTACGCCGGTCGCGAGTACGGCATCGCACGTTACGAGCGCATCGTCGGCAGCGACTTCAGTGCCGGCGACAACTATTGGCAACGGACCGGTGCGCTCTGGGCGGAGGTACGCACCTACTGGGCCGAACTGTTTGCGCGCGCCAAACCGATATGCCTATCAGGCGCGCCAGATCAGAAACAACTCTTCGTGCCGCTGTTCGAACTCGCTGGTGATGACAAGAAACTCGCTGGGGCAAAGCCGGCGGAACTGCGCGAATGGGCACGGCAGCATATTGATGCCTATCTCAGTATTGATGAATGTACTGATGATGCGGCGCGTGGCGCTAAGTATTGAGCCAGACGGTCGGCAGCTGAATAACGCGGTTCTATCGAATGCGAGGACGATGCATGACGGGTTCAGGCAATTCCGAGCATCTCATGGTCAACGAACTGCGCTTTCCACGGCAGTTGCTGCTGTGGGCGTTGCGGCAGACGTGGTTTGCCGGCGGCGAGGGCAGCGTGCGTCAAGTGATCGCGGAATCGCTGCAACGCGTCGGTTTAAGTCAGGCGCATTCGCATCTGGAGCTATTGGTCGAGCGTCTCGTCGTCGATAGCGAACGACTGCTGCAAATGCTGCCGCCGGATCGTTGCTGGGTGAGCTGCGACGAGCTGCTGTTGCTGGACATGTTTGGTGCACTGCAGGTTTGCGACGAGGACGCGTTTGCGCATTTTTGGCGACATTGGCTGCCGCCTACCGCGGCTCGTTTTGCCGCATTGCATGCCGCCGAAATCGCCGGATACTTTCGCAGCGCCGGATTGATGTTGGGCAATCCTGGCGAGCACATGTCTTCCGTTCGCGTGCGATCTGCTTCCGCAGTGCTGCATTGATCGCCTTGTTTTTTTTGAGCGATTTTCGTCGCAAGCCAGAGCGTTGCAGGCCGGCGAAGAGGGCCGCGAAGCTGGCAAACGACAGAGCTGAAGGGGTTCGCTAGGTTCACAGCCTACAAACCGAGGTGCCTTCGGTCGGTTTTGGTGGGGATGTAAATAGGACCGATTCGTGTTTATACTCAGTCTTTTGATGGAGAGAACTCGGTGACACTGCAACTTCGTACCCGCCTTTGGGCGGTATTGGCCATGACGCTTCCCTCCTTGGCAATGGCTGACGAAAACCTCTGGATCTATGCCCGCGGTTCCGACACGCTGCCCAAGGGCAAGTGGGAACTCAAGGTCTCAGATGTGATGCGCCTGGGCAAGAATTCCGGTGATTACACCTTCAACGACATCCGTCCTGAGGTCGAGTTTGGCGCTACCGACCGTTTGACCTTGTCGGCAGAGGTACTGATTTTCAATCACGACTATTCTGTGGATGATGAAAACCTCAATCCTATGTTCGAGTCCCAGGGTGGTCTGGGCGAGACCTTCAGCGACACCCAGTACGCGGGCTTTGAACTGAGTGGCAAGTACAATCTGCTCAGCGCCTACAAAGATGCGATGGGTGTCGCCATCGGTTTGGGCTACGAGCGCCGAGAGAAATATCGTCTGGATGGGGCCGACATCGATCAGGACTCTATTACTGTTACCGGTTACTTTCAGAAGAACTGGTTGGATGACACGCTGGTGCTGGCGATCACGCCCAAGATCGAATTCGAGCGTCGCAAATCACCGGGCGTGCTGGAAGAGGAAATCGCGCTCGACGCAGCGGCGGGTATCTCCTGGCGTTTTCGCCCCAACTGGTATGCCGGACTTGAGTATCGCCATCAGTCTGATTACCTCAATCCTCAGATCGATGGCGAGTTCAATCCAGAATTGGAGCGATCGAGCTTCGACCTGACCGATTTCCGCGTGGGTTCGCAGCATCAGCGCGGTAATTACCTCGGCCCGGTGTTCCATTACGCTGACGAGCGCTGGTGGGGTACGGCGGGCATTCTGTGGCAGGTACGCGGTGGCGGCTCGCAGTTTTCCTACAGCCGGAATCATCGCAACTTCGACGAGCACGAGAAACGTCACATCGGCCTGACCGTCGGTTTCGAGATCTGAGGTTCGCATGCGACGGCGGGTGTTGATTCAATCGGCGTTGCTCGCGGGCGGCTACCTGCTGTCCGGTGGCGTGCGCGCAACCACATATCTTTCCGTGTCTGAGGCACAGCAGCTGATCTGGCCGGGTCTGGCGTTGTCGCCTGCTGCCGTCATGCTGACGGCCGCTCAGCAAAAAGCCATCAAAAAAGCGTCAGGAGTGCGCGTGCGTTCGGTTGAGTTGAACGCATGGCGAACACCAGCGGGCGATTGGTTCATCGTCGACCAGGTAATTGGCAAGCATGAGTTCATCGATGTCGCGGTAGGCATTTCGCATGCCGGCGAAATCAGCGGTATTGAAATTCTCACCTACCGCGAAAGCTATGGGCATGAGGTGCGCAATCCAAAGTGGCGGGCGCAGTTTCATGGCCGCAATGCAACCGGGTTGCTGGAGTTGGACCAACAGATTCGCAATATCAGCGGCGCGACGCTGTCGTGCAGCCACATCACTGATGCGGCCAATCGACTGCTGAAAACCTGGCAATTGGTACTGAGCGCGCGATAAGCCATGCAGCAAGTGCAGCGTTGCCAGCCGTGGTTGGGCACCTATGTCGAAGTCACCGTGCAGGGTGAGGCATCCGCCGACGCACTGCAGTCGCTGGCGGATCGGGCATTTACGCAAATTCGCCAGGTGCATGAGCGTATGAGTTTTCATCTGGCCGATAGCGAGCTTGGTCGAGTCAATCGTGAAGCACTCACACGGAGCGTGCCGATCAGTGCGATGCTCCACGAGGTATTGCGCACCGCATTGAACATCAGCTGCTGTTCCGATGGCGCGTTCGACATAAGCGTTGCCGGCACGTTGATGCGGCAAGGTGTACTCCCGCGCAGGGCATTGCACCTTGATCGCCGGGCGAGTTGGCGCGATATCGAATTGAGCCAGCACCAAGTGCGTTTTCATCGGCCATTGCAGATCGATCTTGGTGGCATTGCCAAGGGCTATGCGGTGGACCAAGCCTGTGCAGCGTTGCCGGACGATGTCCGTTACTGCGTCAACGCGGGCGGTGATCTGCGTGTGTCGCATTGGCAGGATGAAACTGCGCAAGTCCGATTGCCCGGCCCAGGCCGGTTGATACGAACCGTAGCGATGAGAAATGCCGCATTGGCGAGTAGCTCAGACCTGGGACGCGACCGCTACAGCGTCGTCGTCGGTGCACACCGACGTCGCCTGCGACGTTGCGCGCACAGTCTGTCTGCGTTCGCCAGCACCGCGATGCTCGCCGATGCGTTGACGAAGGTACTGCGCGTGCACCCGAATCCCGCGCCCATACTGGCCGGGTTGAATGCCGAGGGCTACCACCTCGACGCCCGTGGACACTGGCAGCCAGTTTGTTCAGTGCTTGAAAAACAGCCAACATGCGCCTGATCGAACTACGCCTGCGAACTGCCTTGCGACGCGTGCTTTACACCGTGCTCGCCACCAGCTGGGCGACGGGAATCGCGTTCTATACGTTGCGGCGCTGGTTCCAAATTGAAGGTGATTTCGGACTGGAGACGCATCACTGGCAACAACCGATATTGCAGATGCACGGCGCAGCGGCGTTCGCTATGTTGATGCTGATCGGGGCCATGCTGGCCAATCATGTGCCGGCTGGCTGGCGCAGCGGTCGCTCACGCGTACATGGCGTTGTGCTTGCCTGCTCAATGTCAGTGATGGCGATCTCGGCGTGGTGCCTGTATTACCTGGGTGTTGAAGATATCCGCACATGGATCGCCAACGTGCATTTATTGATTGGCCTGACTATGCCGATACAGATCGGCGTGCATATCTGGATCGGGCGGCGTTTCAGTGGGCGTGCAAAGCACCTCTGATCGCTGCCAATCCGAATCGCGCGGCGGCTGGATAGAGCGGAAGCTGTCCAAACATGCCAGCGATGCAGGGGCTTGCTCCGCTGCCTTTGATTTTCGTCTTTCGACTTTCGTAACGAAGATCAATAGCTGGCACCCTATCGGGTGCATCGTGCCTCCGGCACGACAAAGATGTTTCGCGCTTTCGCGCGAGTAGTCCCGTTGTAACAAGAGCGAGAGTATGCCCGTGCTTTTGTCCCACCGGGACAACCCAAGAGAAAGCCACCCTACCTGCTTCATATGTACCACGCTCCGCGAAACCATCCTTGGTGGGGCGCATCCGGCCCGGCATCCATACCGGGGGTTCGACGCCATTCGACATGCGCTTCACCGCATGTCGAAAGCATGGCGTCTCACCCCTCAAGGTTCGTGCTCGGCAATTGCTGGTCGGCGGACGCACATCCCTGTGCGTTCGCGGACTGGCCGCATCCATGCGGCCACCCTGCGGGCTTTCCGCAATCACCGATCACCGCCGCTCACGGGCCCCGATAAAGCAAAGAGGCGCGCTCCTGGCGCGCAGAAGCGTCAAGCCAAGCATTCTCGCCTCGACAACTACGAACGGCTGCTTTCGGCCGAAGCGGACGTTCGAGAATTGAGATATTCCGTTACGATCCGCCAAGAGCAACCTTGCGGAGAATGCATTGTTAACTGACATCTTTGCGGAGCGCTACGCAACTCGGCAGCTGTGGGACGGCATACGGGAAGAGGAGCGACGCCTACTCGTGCAGGCCATCAAGTTGGTTAGTCGCCAGGTGTTGGTGTACTACAAAGACGGCAATCCCCAGCCTGGGGCAGAGGCTCGCTGGAATGCAATCCACGACAAACTCGCTGTGGAATTGGGCCTTAGTAGCTTGTCCCCCAAGGCCTACAGCTATATCTCCGTACACAACGGCGTGCTGCACACGAGTGCAGGTCTCAACAGCATCCATACGGTATGTGAGCAATGATGGTGGGTGCTGCGGCCTGGGCGGAGTTCGAGGCCGAACCCTTCGCGGCGAACGCCGACACACGCGCCGGTGCAGAACGCGCTTTGGGCTTTTGTCGCGGCATGAAATCGACGCTCGCTGCTGTTCGCACGCATCATCCGGATCTGGTGCCCCGCTCCATCGTTTCCGAAGGCGTCTTTCACCAGCAGTCAGGGAACGCGTGTGCTGGCGTCGAGGCGCTATTTCGGCGCCGCGTTGCGCACAACGGCGATATGACCTGGGTCGACTATTCGGCTCAAGTTGATGCGGCGCTCCAGAAAGCACAGGGTGAAGGACTCGAGTCGATTCGATCGCGCGACATTGCGCTCTCGGTGCTCGACGACATGGAACGCCGCGCGATCGGCGAGATCATGCCGCAGAACGCGCAGCCGTTGATTGCGTCGTCGTCGGCGTATTGGCATGCCCCCGTGCTTCAATGGCCACGGTGGACGCGCGTATGGAGTTCGCAGGGGCATCCCAAGGCAAACGGCTTCACGTTCACGGTTCGCGTACCCATCGCGTTCTCCGAGCAGACACCGACCACAACGCACATGTTGCGCAAGTGGGTATTCGAACTGGGTATTCCTGGCGAGCATGTGTTGTTGGCCGTGTCGTTGTTCCCCATGTCCAATCCGGGGGTCAATGAGCTTGTGTCAGAAATCAGCACTACCGATCCGCGCGAATTTGCCACTGCCCAGCATGAGGGGCTGGATGCGGAAATCATCGAAGCGTTGCGTGGTGGACTCATGCATCGGCCAGCGATCTTTACCTTGGCCAAGGCGCATTCCCTTCATGTGAACCAACAGTACAATTCCCGTCTCTACTCGGCGACGGTGTCCACCCGCGTTGGAGTCATCGTCGCCGCGTGCAACATTACTGCCCCAAAGAAATCGGCAGGCATCGACGCCGTGATGACACGGTATCGCCCGTTGTGCGATCTGTTCTTCGGCAGCTTGAGTGAAGCGGCCGCGCTCGCGAAACCACAATGAAAACCCCTGACTGCAGCGCAGCCAGGGGCTGTGGGATCACAGTCGGTTGAGCGTTTCGCTGAAGTGCTTCGCGAACTCATTGACCTGTTCGGCGTAGCAGCGATCCGGGGTTTCCTTGTGCCCGGCTGCAGGCGCTGCTCGGCGACGCCGGTCCGCTGGAGAGCGATGCCGGCAAGGTCGGCGGATTCTCGCTGCATGCAGTCGCCGCCGTCGCGACGCACGAAAATCAAAAGATCGAACGCCTGTGCCGCTACATTGCAAACCGCCTGCTACCTGACCAACGCTGCCAAGCAAGTTGAACGTCGCGGCACACTCAAAATGACCACATTCGGCAGCCAGATGTGCACGGCAACAACCTGACCAACATCGGCAGGTTGCTGACCGCGCACGGCCTGTCGCTGATCACCGTCGGCGGGCTACTGACCACCTCGCCGTCTTGCCTGGCGCATTGACTCGCCTCGCAGCTCGATTTTTGCACTGCTATGGATAACACGATCTAAAATGGCGTCTGCCACTGCCGGGTCATTGATGAAGCCGTGCCACTCTTTTACAGGCATTTGGCCCATGACGATCGTCGAGGCCACGCCAACGCGGTCGTCCAAGATTTCCAGTAAGTCAGAGCGCCCTTGCGGTGACATGGCACTCAGTCCGAAGTCATCGAGAAGAAGCAGCTGCATGCGTGCGAGCTGACTCCGTTGTCGGGAAATGGTGCCATCTTCGTGCCCACTGGCCATCTCCTCAAGAAGTCGACCGACGCGTCGGTAAGTCACAGAAATTCCTTTTCTGGCAGCCTGCACTGCGAGTGCGCACGCGAGCCACGTCTTACCGGTTCCCGTTGCGCCGGTAATCAAGACGTTGGTTTGATCGCCAATCCAACTGCAGGTCAGCAACTCCGCCATGACTGTCTTGTCCAAGTTGCGTCGGGATCCGTAGTCAACATCCTCCGGGGCGGCAACAAACTTAAGCTTCGCTAGCTTGAGGATGCGATGGTATCGGGCCGTGTCTCGATGCGAGGCCTCCGCTTCAATCAACATCTGGACGCGTTTCTCGAACGGCAGGCTTGTGAACACTGAATCGCCTACCTGTTGAGCATATGCTTCGACCATTCCTGGAAGACGAAGGTCGCGAAGCTGGTCGATAACCGTTTGATGGCTCATGATGTTTCCTATTGATATGTGGCAGCGCCGCGGATGTTGTCGTGCGCGGGTATGGGTTCGTTCGTAGCTTCACCGCGCAAAGGTGTATTTTCGATTCCTCGCTGCAGCATCGAGCGAATAGAGGACATGGTGATTGCCTTCATTTTTAATGCACGCGCACACGCATGTTCCACGCGCTCAGGACCCAGCTCTCGCACGAGCCTCCGGAGACCTTTGCAAGCCTGCAGCGAGGCTCCAGGAGAGTTTCGTTCCTGATGCAGGCGAACAAAACCCGCCGCCGATGTTCCTACTGACTCAGCCCACCCAACCATGTCGCTCGCCTGTTCCTCTCCATAAGAACGATGGCCCGGCGGTTGATGCTCTTTCTTCGTAAATATTTCACTGGTTCCAAACGACCGGGCATGTGTCGCAACCAAACGATCGCGGTAGTAGGCCTCAACAACTGTAGACGTCGCCCTAACGTTGACCTTCTCCGTCACCAAATGGTGAGGTACTGAGTAGTAGTTCGACTCGAAGACGACGTGATAGTCCTTCGGCACACAGAGGTTGAGCTTCCATTCCGCATACTCGTACGTAGAAATCGGCGAAGCCCGCATCATGGGCAGGTCCATCTCTTCGAAAAGTGTGTTTCTGGATTTGCCGCCTCGTGTTCGCATCGGCTTGTCGTTCATCGCCAACACCAGCTCAAGAATTGCGCTGTTCAGTTGCTCAATCGAGAAGAACGTTCGATTTCTCAGGCGTGCCAGGATCCACATTTGCGCCAGCCTCACCGCCGATTCGACGGCGGCCTTATCCCTCGGTCTCCGAGATCGTGTTGGCATTACCAACACGTCGTAGTGGTCGGCGAAGGACTGATACGTGGGGTTGATGTAGTGGCCGTTCTTGCGACTGACCGATACAACGGCTGACTTCAAGTTGTCGGGCACGAAGTACAGAGGTAGAGCGCCATAGAATTCAATGGCCTTTTGATGCGCTTCAATCCAGTCGTGTAGTTGCTGCGAGTGCGTGCAGTACACGAAGGTCTTGCGACTTGTGCCCAGCGCGCCTACCCACATCTCGACCGGCGTCTTGAGACCGGTTTGCCGATCGGTGATTGATGGGCGCTTGCCTGAGTAGTCGACAAACAGATCTTCACCTGGACGACGTACTTGTCTCATCGAAGTGCCTAGGCGACGGCAGTAGCTGTCGTAGCGACGTCGAAATTCGCGTTCCGACATGCAGCCGGTGTCGACCCCACCGGCATACTCCTCGTAGAGAAGCGTCAGCGTCACTCCGACCCGGTGCATCTCGTTGTGGACAATAGCCCAATCGGGCTCAGCGAATCTTTTCTTGATCAGTTCACGTCCATTGTTCAGCCGAGACATCAACGTCGATTCTGGCATCACATGGACCGCTTCCCATGTCAGGCCTTCCTCTGCAAGTCGGTCTCTATAGCGTGCCACGGTGTTGTGAGAACAATTGGTTGACGCGGCGATCGCGCGATTCGAATCCTCTGTCGTGAGGATCAACTTGAACAACCTCTTTCTACTCATCTGGCCTCTCTTCGATCAGCGATCGAGGGCAACAGTTCGCCCACAGCGACCGCCGAAGTCGCATGAAATTGTTGACAGAGATGGAGTGGGCGAAGAGAATGAGGCGTCGGGTGAGAATCGACACTGCAATCTCAGAAGCCGGTCCTATGGACCGGCTTTTTTGCGTTCCATGGTTGCGTACGTCGGTCTGTTTTAGGTCATTGCGGTGTTGTGTCCTCCTGGATGTTCCGGAACAGCAGCAGAGTCGTCACTAACGGTCGGGCCAAAGGGACGAGGGCGCAGTGGATAGGGTTGCCGCGATTAGTTCTTCGATTCGTCTCGAACGCCTCAGGCCCTGACACACAGCCGTGACAGTTGTCGGCTTCACCCCCAATGTTCGCGCAACTTGGGCAAGTGAGCTTCCAGCCAGGCGCAGCCGCATCTTGATCTGTTCGTGACGTTCTCTTTGGGACTCCACACTGGTAACCTCTGGAGCACTAGTGAGACTCACAATAGGCATAAATGAGTAGCATTGCAACTACAGCAGAAAACGTTGCATTCGGCCGGAGGCTCGCTTCGGTGCGCGAGAGTACTGGGCTCAGCCAAGGCGAATTTTCTGCGACTCTCGGACTTTCCCACCGCGCATTTGCGAATTATGAAAGGGGTGAGCGTGAAGCCCCGATGGCCGTATTTCGGGGTCTTTATGAGCTCTACGGCATCGATCCTGGCTGGTTGCTGTCAGGCATCGAGGGTGTTCCGGTCAAGGCCTCCACGAAGGAGATCGACTTTGCATTGGTCGAGCGGATCATTACTCAGATCGATACCAAGCTTAAGGAGCGGAGCAAGAAGTTGAAGCCCAAGCAGCGTATCCTTGTCCTGAAAGCGCTTTACGCGATTGCCGTTGATCAAGGCAAAACATGCGACGCCGACGTAGACCGTATTCTCGCTGTAGCGGCTTCTCGATGAAGGAAAAGTCCGGCGACGTGTGTCACGGGAATGTACTGAACTTTCCGGTTGCGAGGAGCATGCGCGAGTCCGGCCAGGAAAATCGATCGGTCGAGTCTGAATTTCTGAAGGTGCTGAATGATGCTCTCAATGATCTGGACGACCTTCCCGAGAATGACCTGGACCGCAAGTCTCTAGAGTGCGAGGAAACCTTCCGCGCACGCTTCGGAATTGACGCACCACGTCGGTGGCGACGACTCCTGATTGAGTACAAGCACAGTGCCGACCTTACCGACCGAGAGATTCGTCACCTTGTACGTGCCGGTCGGCTAACGTTTTCCGCACATTCTGTCGTCATCTCTGTGCCACTCGGATTTGTGATCGTTGGGTGGCTACAGATGGCATCACTCAGCTTGATGGCTGTTTGGGCTGTTCATGTTCTGGATGGTCTATCACGCATTTCGGTTCGTCAGTACGTGGTCGGAGCGATGTTCTTGTTGGCGTGCGCGTCTCTTGCTTGGCATGCCTTTCGCATCTATTTGCTGCCTAGACAGATTTGGCGCCGAGTCGTGGCATCGGCTTCAATCGACTCTCGCTGAGGGACCGGGGTTCTCACCATTTGGCTTTCGCGTTGCGTCTCGACTCACGTTTCCGCCACAGCGGCGAGTAAATGCCAGAATCGACACGCACACGTGAGGAATCTATGGAAGAACGCATCGCGCGGCTCAAGACATCGCAGGACGCCCGCAAGCTGGCGAAAAACGCGCAGCGGCTCGGACATCCGGAGCTGGAGCTCCAAGCTCTGCGACGCGCGAGCGAGCTCAAGGCCATCGAGGACGGGTACATCAGCCCTGCGCAACAGGCCATCGCCATCGCCCTCTACGCGTATGAGGAACAGCAGAGCCAGCTCAACGGTCGTAAATTCCACGCGCACCGCACTCGTCAGATGCTGAAAAAGTATGGGGCGCTAACTGCAGCAGAACGGATGGTATTGCACCGGCGTCCGTCAAAAGGCTTCGAAGTGCTCGAAGAAGCCGGTTTGCAAGAACTGAGTTTCGAAGCCATCGTCGTTCGCTTTCCAGACGAGTTCACTGCCGCAGCGGTGGAAGCGGCACACGCTCGACTGGAGGGTCGCCAGTTGCCACCTCTCGCAGTGCCGTCTGCCTTGTCATCAGTGCCATTAGTGGATGAGGTAGACCACGACGTTCCCGCACCAGCGATGCTGGACGCCGAAGCGGCAACATTCCTGAGGGGTTTCCAGAACACCAAAGCTTGGTTCCTTTCGGACTGGATGCCGCGCTACCGCGAAACCACTCAGGTTATCGCGCATGCACTGGCCGACGACCGTCCGCAGGATCTGTTCGACATACTCTGGAAGCGAGCCGACAACGCCGTCAGCCATGCAGGGCAGGGTCTGATGAAGTACGACACCGTGGACGGGATGCGCAGCGAGTTCGTCCAGGTCATCCGCGATATCCACCTAGATGGCAGTCCCGCGAACTTCGAGCGCATCCTGGAACGATTCGAAGGTTGGAAAGCCGAAAGCCGTATCGAGAAGGTGCCGCGTCTACTGGTCTCGCGCGCCTTCGCCGGCGTGCATCCCCACCGATACCACACTACCGTAGATGCGTATCGTCAGAACCAAGCGCTACAGTGGTTCGTCGAGCACACAGGCTTCCCGATGCCGCGCGCCGCCAGCTGGGCGGCGCGGGCGCAAGCGCTGGTAGTGCACTTAGATCGCGCCGGTGTGTTCGGCGAAGACATCCTAGCCCGTAATATGTTCCCTTGGTTCGTCGTGGACCAACTGCGCGCCCGCACGGCACCCACCGACATTCCGCCCGGACACTCGCCTCGTCCCGCTACCGCATTTTCCGACTTGCCGCCTACCCAGCGTGTCATCGCGCTACGGCACAACGCAGTGCAGGCAGCCTTGTTCGCTCAGCTTGCATCCGAGTTCGGCGAAGACAGGGTGTGGACCGAATTCCCCACGGGGACTGGCGGCTATGCCGATGCCATCGCTCGGCTGCCAGATGACAGCTGCCAACTGTACGAAATCAAGATCGCTGAAACCGCCTCGGAAGTCGTCAGGCAGGCGATGGGCCAGTTGCTGGAGTACGGCTTCCGCGCGGGCGGGCTGGAACCCGTGAAATTGTTTGCAGTCGGCGAGCCCGCCTTGGATAAGGTCACCCACACTTTCCTCGCACGCCTTCGAGCCGACTTCAACATGGAGATCGGCTATTTTCAGGTCGAACTGCCGGGCGGCACGCTTTCTCCTCTTATAAGTAGAGGGCCGCTGTGCTAGCGCCCATGCTTTGTCACCGCCGAGGGGGTTTCTCTGGGCTCTGGTCGAAAACTTGACTACCGTTCCGCTTGAACTGACCCCAACTAGCTGGTGCTGACCACGTCTGCTTCCGACCCAAAACGGTCGCTCCCGCCGGGCGGTGGTAACATGAACACTATCATTCTGATACGGGTGATGAAGCGCTGATCGTGCCCATCAGGCCGTCCCACAAGTAGAGTGCATGGAGCTGATGTGCGATTTCAAGGGCACGGCTATTGCGCGGGTCTTAGCCGACCCTAAATTTCGCGATGACCATCTGATCGAGCACACTGATTTAACAATGCAAACTCGATTCGTCGGCCTAGCACCACCGCACCGATGGATCTTCAGCTCAAGGTGACATCGCATGAACGCCGATATTCTGAAGAGGGTGATTCGGGCTATCGCGGATGGCTCGCAAAGCGATCTTGATCGCTTGGCCGGCAGAATCGTCGAGGCAGAGCGTAAAACCGGGCATGTCCGCCTCGCCGCGCAGCTCGAAGCCATCCTGAGACAGCCGAAGCCCAAGCAACCGTCGACGAAACCGGCGATTGCCGAGATCGACCGGTCGCTCAAGGAACTGCCCTTGAGTCGCCGCCATGGCGAGACGCTAGCCACGCTCATCCCTCACGACCAGCTTGAGCACCATATGGTGCTGACCGACGAGGTAGAGCGACGCTTTGCGCGTATTGAAGCCGAGTACGCCGCACGAGACCGCTTGCGCGTGTTCGGTCTGCAACCCCGCAAGACCGTCTTACTGTATGGACCAGCAGGTTGCGGCAAATCCCTTGGCGCGAAGCGTTTAGCATGGAATACGGGTTTACCGCTAATGAAGGTCCGGTTCGATGTGCTGATCTCGTCGTTCTTCGGCGAATCGGCTCAGAACCTGCGCTCGATCTTCAGCGCCGCGCGCGAGAAGCCTTGCGTGCTCCTACTGGACGAATGCGATTTCATCGCGCGGTCGCGCACAGCGTCGAAAGACATCGGCGAGGTGTCTCGGATCGTCAATACCTTGCTCCAATTGATGGAGGAGTACGACGCTCCAGGGCTGCTAGTAGCTACGACCAATCTGGAATCCACGCTCGATCCCGCGTTGTTCCGACGCTTTGACGATGTGTTTTCGATTCCGCTGCCTGGTCCAGTCGAAATTGAGAAACTGTTGCGTCTCACGCTCTCGTGGGTGAAGCCTGAAGAACCGATTCATTGGAGGCCGCTGGTCGCCAAATTGAGCGGATCGTCGGCCGCGATGGTGGTCAAGGCCGCCCAGGATGCGGCGAAGGCGGCAGTTCTCGCTGGCGGTAAGCGTCTGACGCGTGCCCTGCTCATCCAGGCGATCGACGAACTGCAGCGCCACGACACGGCAGAAGAGGCTTGAGGTATGCCGGGGCAGCACAACTTCGAACACCTGCCGCTCCTACTCCGCTACCGAGGTCGAGCACGCCTACCACGCGGAGGGAAGACCAACCCCCAAACACTGGCAAACCGCAATGCCCGGCAAGCGCACAGCTCCGCGCTGCGCGGCGATGCGCAATCACTTTCGGGCAACTGGAAGCTACGTCAGGAACTACGCCAAGAACAGGCGCTGCCGGTGATCCCGAACGGCATTCCCATTCTGCTCAAGGTGGACACCGGACTTGATCTCGACGTGCTGCGTGAACACTTCGCGTTCGAGATCGTCGGCGAGCAAGAGGAAGGTTACGTAATTGTTGCCTCGGAGGACATCGATCTTGCGCCGTTTGTTGCCATGCTCGATGGCTTTGCAGTCAGCGTTCACGGCTCTGCGACGATTGCTAGTATCCATCGGCTGTTTGACGACCCGAACCAGAGCGACAGGCTTGGCCGCATTCTGTCTGATCGACTCTTCGCCGAGTGGGGAAGCATGACCGACGATCAAGACTTCATTGTCGACGTCGGCATCGCCTGCGCCGGCACGCAGGAGATTCCGTCGGTGCCAAAGCGTGGCAAGCGCGACACGGATGCCACATGGGCCGCGAAAGAACTCGCGTGGTCACAAGCACGCAACGCTGCCTATGACGGATGGGAAGCGCTGAAGATCGAACGCGAGAACCAGATCGAGAGCTTCCGCGCTTTCTACCGCGGAGAAATCATCCACAACATCGACGGCACAGCCTTCGACGCAGGTGTGCTACCCGACAGTTTCACCGTGCGACTCAAGGTTTCCGGAAAGGGACTGAAGGACTTTGTCCTCAACTACCCGTACATTTTTGAAGTCGTCGAGCCGGAGGACATTGTGCTGCCGCAATCTGCCGCAGCGCATGCCGGCCAGGCCGATCAACTCGCAACGCCCACGCCTCCTCATGCCGAGGCGCCGACGGTATGCGTGATTGATAGTGGCATTCAGGAAGGCCACGCCTTGCTTCAGCCGGCCGTTGATCAAGCCGCGTCGCATTGTTTTCTCCCAGGCGTGTCTGCATCTGCAGTCGCCGACGAGGTTTCGCCCGGAGGACATGGGACTAGAGTTGCCGGCGCTGTGCTCTACGGCGAGTCGGTACCGAAGACAGGAGCGCCGGAACTACCTTTCTGGATTCAGAACGCTCGCGTCCTCAATGCGCAGAACTTGATGCCGGTATCTCTGTTCCCGCCCGAGGCGATGCGACGTGTCGTAGAGCGCTTCAACGATGGGGTACGGCAGACGCGAATCTTCAACCACTCCATCAATGCTCGCGGCTATTGTCGAACGCGCTACATGTCGTCCTGGGCGGCCGAGATCGACAAGCTCTGCAATGAGCGCGATGTGTTGATCGTGCAAAGTGTCGGTAATTTGCCCTTGGACGGAGCTACACCTTTCGTCGGCATCCGCGAGCATCTAGCCGCCGGTCGGGACTACCCCGGCTACCTCGCTGAGGATTCGGCACGAGTCGCTAATCCTGGTCAAAGCCTGCAGGCATTGACCGTTGGCTCCATCGCCTATAATGCCTCAGAGTCCGGCGCATGGCGGACATTTGCCGTCCAACCGGGTGGGCCCTCGGCCTTCTCGCGTACAGGTCCTAGCATCTGGAATGTCATCAAGCCCGAGGTCGTCGCCTACGGCGGTGATGCCGTCCGCACGCAGAACGATCCGCCTGACATCCAGAGTGGCGGTCGCGTTCCCACGGCCTGCCCCGAGCTAGTGCGGTCAACACTGCACGCGCCCGGCCCTGCCTTCGACCGCGATGTTGTCGGCACGTCCTATGCTGCCCCGAAAGTTGCACGGATTGCGGCCCAGGTACAGGGTGTACTGCCCGATGAACCGGCGCTGTTGTATCGCGCGCTCGTGGTGCAGTCGGCGCACTGGCCGGCATGGGCGGAAGACATCCTGACGCGACTCAGGAACCCTCCCGACAGTCAGCAGCAGTCGGATAAGTTGGCCTTGCTCGGTGCTGCCTCGCATGCACTGCGGTGCCTCGGATACGGTATCCCGGATGGGCTGCGCGCCACGGCGAATACGGACCATCGTACGACCCTTATCACAAGTGGAGAGTCCGAGATCCATGCCGCTGAGTGCCACGTCTATCAGGTGCCGATTCCTTCGGAGCTGCGACAGCAAGCGGACGAGTTTGACGTTCGGATCGATGTCACCCTGTCGTATGTGGCCCAGCCGCGCCGCACGCGCCGCAACTTGCGACGCTACCTCTCGACCTGGGTTGACTGGAAGTCCAGTAAGCTCGGCGAGGGCCTCAATGATTTCCGCCTGCGCGCGCTAAAAGATACTGCGAACGAAGAAGAGCCGCTGCCTGGATCGAGTCTGCCGTGGACGCTACACGAGATGCCGCAATGGGGCCTGATCCGCGACCACAAGCGGAACAGCGGCACGGTTCAGAAGGACTGGGCCGTTGTTCGATCGAATGCTCTGCCCGACCACTTCTGCATCGCTGTGGTCGGTCATCAGGGCTGGAGCCACGATCCAGATTCGGCCGCACGTTACGTCCTGGCGGTGACCTTCGAGATTCAGGGTGGCGAAATCGCGATCTACGAACCTCTCCGCGCGGCCATTGTCGAGTTGCAGGCAGAGACGGGCGAAGTTGAAGTGGAGATGGAAGTCGAGACCTGATAGCGGGTTATCGATGAGTGGCGGTCTGTCGCCTGAAACCGGCGGTTAGCAAGCGCCTAGACGGTCTGCTTCTGGCCGATAGCGGACATTATTCGACCTAATCATGGGGAGGCCCGCTGATCTGAATCAAGTGGTCGTCCTGGTCGAAGCTATCGATGCGCGCACGCAGATCTGCCCCGCCACCTAGTCCACTCCGAAGCAGCGCATCGAGCTTGCCCAGTCGAACGAATTGAGTCGGAACCGGGCGTGGCGTGCGACGCATGAATGGAAAAATGCTCGGGCACACGTACAAGCACTCAATTCGGCGCTCCACGGCGGCACCCGCTGGCCAGTTCAACAGTTCCAGCATTCGCGATGCATGCTTTTCCAGGAACGCGTGTCGGCGCGCAATCTTCGCCAACTGCCCCGAGTCGGGCGTCCTTCCGAAGACTTCTTCACGGAGGCGCCGCGTGTCCTTGATGCAGAACGGCGGCTTGTTGTACTTGCATTCGACCATGAACCACTGATTGCCCTCGGGACGATAGGCCAGCACGTCATAGTCACCGACGTCTTCGAAGCCTTCTTGCGGAAACCGAGAGCGAAAGTCGACACCGTGCCCAAAGTACGTAAAGTGTCGGCCGAACACTTCGACGGTGCGCAGTTCCAGGTCGTATTCAATGCGTCGTTTGATCGACGTGGCGACGTCTTCGATCTCGGGAAACCCGAAATCGGCAGGCGGATAGCCGTCCGAGAACGTACCATTCCAAATGCCGAAGGCGCGGTGCGTGGCCGCTGCGCCCCACAGCAGCCTGTTCTGCCCTACCCGAAGCAAGGGCCGAATGGTGTAGCGATGGACGCGCTTGCGATGCTCCCAAACGGGCACATCGCCTTCCTCGCGATCGCGACCAGCGAGCACGCACACTCGGTCTGGGTCCAAGGTCAGAAAGTCCACCGCCATCTCCACCTCGGCCAGCGGCACCTCCGGCAGGTGCGCAACAAGCGTTGCCATGATGTCCGCCTTGGGTGCTTCGTACGACCAGGCCAGCGGCAAAGCCCCTTGGTTGGCGCTCACCCAACGACCCAGAACCGCCAACACCGGCAGGAGCGTCGATAAGGAAAAGCCGATGCTATTCACGAATGCCGCGTTTAGTCGTTGCCTTTCCGGCTCTTCCATTTCCGCTACGCCATCTTCAGCATTGCCGCGTTCCAAGAGCTCGTTCGCGGCTTCCTGCTGGTACCCCTGGTCGTCGTCGCCTTCGTAAAAGACTTCGGGGATGAAGTCGTGGTCCACGTCGATGCCGCCGACCTCCAACTCGTTATGGAGAGTGTCGCTCGCCCCGTAGAGCACCAGCAGCCAATCCACCTGAGCGAGCAACCCCTGCCAGTCCTCAATCAGAGGCGGCCTGCCCCCCGATACGCCCCGGCTATACCCAAACTCCAGCAGGTAGCGCACGTTTCTTGTCGCCCTTATGAATTCTTCGTGCGCTTTGGCCTGTTGCTCTGTCCGATCGAAATCGACTTCGTGCGACCGGCTCATTCGAAGCCGCATGTTTTCGCGGTCGTAGTCGCCAACCAGATGATCGAATTGCTCAACGGCGAAGCGAATGAGGGCCTGTCGATCAAACCGACGAATGTGTTCATGGACCAAGGACCGGTACCGATCGCGAATCCTATCGATGACCGCTTTCGCCGCCTTGAGTTCGTAGCGACCGGGCGCTATGCGCTCGGCATGAAATTCCATAGCCAAGTCGCGCCGGGCTAACTTGAAGTGCTCCGGGTCCGGCGAGATCGGATCGGGGTGGTCGGGAACGTCTACCGTGCGTTCCGAATGCGACAGGGTGAAGCGGGACATTCGGTCCGCCGTCGCTGCCAACGCCCGCAGGATTTGCTCATCAAGCGACGCCCGCACAAGCGCGCATGCGCCCCGCAGCCACTCGCCTGCGCAGAATGCCTCGAACCGGGCATCCGATGCGTCTTCCAGGCCAAAGGCGACCTGTGATAGGTCGACCTCGACGTCCAGCACCAGCGAGTCTGCGTTGCGCTCGAGGATCCTCCATGCCGTCAGCAGTGGTTCGGTCGAAAACTCGCCGCCACGTTCTGATGGCAGGCGGTCCAGGTTGGCTCGGCAATGCGTCACGACCCGTTGTTGCGCAAGCAGCCCGGTAGGAAATAGCTCGGCGCGCTCATTCCACGCGTCCGCCGCGCAATGGACGAACAACTCCAACAGCTCGCCGTGCGCGAGCTCCAGATTCTGCGCTTCGACATCGAGCATGAAGTGCAGGGTGGGTACGACCCGGTCGGCGCACCAGGACAGTTGCGGACGGCTGCGGTTGATCAGCTGGCGCAAGGTTCCTTCGGCGGGCTTGACCGACCACGTCGTGGGGTCGTCGTCAGGAAACCGGCGCGGCGCCAAGTCCCAGAAATCCCGCAACTGCTCGAACCGGAAATTAGACCCGCCGTGCGGGTCCAACATGATGAAGGTCGGGCGAATCGCACCGCCGATTAGCACGCCGTGCGACTGTCGATAGGCGGCGAATTGATCCATGGCGCCGGTGAACGGCGAGGCGGACTCTTCGTTGGCGTCAACGAAGGCGAAATAGCCTTCCAGCTCCTGCATCCGCTGGATCGACTCGACTATCGAAACCAGGTCGACGAGGAACAGCGCCTTGAATGCTGACGAACGCTCGAACTTCACCGAGGCTTCGGTGATGGGCGCGACGATCACCGCGATCACTCGCACGGCATCCACCAGGCGCCCGTGGAGCGGCATGTGCAGGATCTGGCCAGTGGACAGGTCCTGAGCGACAAGGCCGTCGTCTTCGTCGATGAGCGCGCGAAGCCGCATCTCGGCCGCAGGCAGGTCCTGGTAGCGCCTGGCGTCGATGAGGACGACTACCCAAAGCACGTCGCGAGTTCGTAAAAGGGCCCCAACCTGTAGGTCGGCCATCTTCGGATAGCGAAGCGACACGCGCATCGGCCCCGGAACAATGTCCGCGGATCGGAAACGCCGCGCCAAGAAGCTCGCGGTTTGCCTCGCCGTGTCTCGTTCCAGCTGCGCGCTGGGTCTGGCGTCGCGTTCTTCCCAATACTGGATCACCACGGCACAAGAACTTCGCGGACTGAGCGGAAAGCGCTTTCCTTCCAGCTCGAGCAGCGTAAATGGCAGCAGCTTCCCCGACATGAATTTGGTCGTGAACGAGGCCCCGTCCGGCCGCGGAATTGCACCCGGACGAGCGATCAATGCAGAACTGACGACAAGCTTCGCCGCCTTGTTTGGAGCTTCCTGGAGTACCGCCCTGGCCAGCGCCCAGAAGTCTTCCGGCGGAACTTCGAGATGACCCGGGTCGATCCCGCTGACGTCGCAGGACTGCGCAATGTTTGCGAGCAAGTGATCTTGCAGCATTAACACTGCGACCAGGTCATCTCGCCCCGATGCGCCTCCGGTCTTCGCGAGGCGAAACGCTTCTATGAAATCCGGCATGCGCTCGAAGGCGCCGCCGTACATCAAGCGATAGGCCTTTCCTTCGAAGACGACTCGCACCTGCCCCCAGTCCAACTCGGGTACGTAGTCTTCCATTACGGGGAACGTGGGGAGCAGCGTGTGCAGTCGGCTTAAAAAGTCGCTGAACTCGATGTACGTGTCTAGACTGCGATGGGCGAAGACGGAAGATCTTTCGGACACGAAGACCGACGCCGCCAAGGCCTGACGCCCTTGCGCCGAGATGTTGGGCAGCCAAAGTTCACCGATCAGCAGCGACAGGTAGGCGTCTATCGCACTGACCGAGGTCAGGTGGGCGCGAACGGCTTCAATGCTGCGATTCAATCTCTTCGTGCTTTCGCTGGCGGGACGCTGCGGCGTCTGAAATTTGCGTCGATGTGGCTTCTTGGGCTTCCGCTTCGACATGGCATGGGTCGCGTGAGGTCGGTCATTCGAACTGTTGTCGATTCGGCCCGCCGATGCAATCACCGCAGCACTCGCCGGAGATACTGATCGGCTCGCTCGCTGCACGACGGCCGCTTTCGACCCGAAGCGGACATTCGGAAGGCAGTCTGATCCTGTTCCCGGCGGCATTGCGCTAGGCGATTGAAGGATGGACAGAGGTCTGGGGCGATTCCCAAACGCGCAGATAGTGGGTTTGCCGGGACCTTGGAAGTGTTCTTTGTTTAGTGTATCGTGTAACGCAACACCGATCAGAAGGGCCGCGGCCATGGTTGATCAGCGAGACGACGCACCGCACCCCGGCCAGCGCATCCGATCGGGAGTTTTCCCGGCCAACATGAGCGTCAAGCGTGCCGCCGAGCTTCTGGGGGTAAGCCGTCCCACTCTCTCGAATCTGCTCAATGGCAACGCTTCCTTGAGTGCCGAGATGGCGAGTCGGCTGGCCAAGACGTTCGGGACCTCGCGTTCCGCACTGATGCAGATGCAGGCCGAATACGACCAAAGCTTGGCTCAGAAGAGCAGCGTCCCACTCAAGACGGTCGCCTACGTGCCGCCCTACCTCGCGATCAAGGCCAGGCACATCTCGGAATGGGCCTCCAACAACCTGTCCGCGCGCAGTCGCTTGGCAGTGCTGCTCAGAACCCTCGTCAACTCCACGGCCGTGGACCCGGAGTTAGTCGATTTCCCGGGGAACGACGATTCAGAACGCACAGGATGGGATGGGCGGGTGACCGCGGGTGGCACCATGCCTTGGGTGCCTCAGGGCCAATCCGGTTGGGAGTTCGGCTGCACCAAGGACAGCAAAGCAAAGGCCGATGGCGACTATGACAAGAGCGTACTAGCAATAAGCCGTCAGGCGCGGCAGTCGATCACCTTCGTCTTCGTCACGCCTCATGCCTGGCACGGAAAGGTCTTGTGGGAAGCCTCCAAACGTAAGGCGAAAGAGTGGAAGCACGTGCGGGCCTTCGATGCGAGTGATCTGGAACAGTGGATTGGACAATCGCTGCCGGGCCAGGCTTGGTTCGCCAACGAAACCGGCATGCCGAGCGAGGAGGTGCGCTCGCTGGACACGTGCTGGAAGGATTGGGCAAACGTTGCCACTCCCGCACTGCCCCCCGCCTTGTTCCAACCGGCCATCGACGCAACCAAGGAGTTGATGCTCGCAAGGCTGACGCGCGAGTCCCCCGAACCGACGCTGATCGCAGCTGACTCCGTAGAGGAGGGCCTCGCGTTCGTGTCGCAACTACTTGGACCCATGGGTGGGGAGCAGTTGGCAATGTTGAGAGATCGCGTCTTGGTCTTCGACCAACGAGGCGCCTTGCGAAAGCTTGCCGAAAGCAGCCGGCCGTTCATCTCGGTAGTGCACTCGCGGGAGGTCGAGCATGAACTCGGCCCGTACGCCAAGAAGTTCCCCTCAATCTTGATCTACCCGCGCAATGCGCATATCGACCCGCATGTGCGGCTTGAGCCCATCAGTCACGAAGCGCTTCAGGCCGCATTGGCAGAGTCCGGAAAAACTGTCGATGAGATCAATGGTCTGGAAACCGCGTCTGGACGGTCGTTGACCGTGCTACGCCGGCGTCTCGCGATCGCGCCGGCCATTAGGCGTCCGGAATGGGCGGAGGACGCTGCCACCGCGTCCCAGCTCGTGCCGTGCATGCTCATAGGTGCGTGGAACACCGCGAACGAATTTGATATGCGAGCGCTTGCCGAGCTCGCAGGCAATCGGTCTGCCGAGGAAATCGAGCGGGACTGCCAGCAGATGGCGCGAATGAATGATGCGCCCGTCTGGTCCGAAGGCACCTATCGCGGCGTGGTGTCGAAAATGGACGCGCTGTTTGCCGTCGCCGAACGTGTTACGGCTGAATGCCTCCGTCGCTACTTTTCACTCGCAAGGCGCGTGCTCGGCGAAGACGACCCGGCCCTCGACCTGCCCGATGACCAGCGTTGGCTCGCCAGCCTGCATGGAAAGACCCGCGCCTTCTCGAAAGCGTTCCGAGACGGCATCAGCGAAACCTTGGTTCTCTTGTCCCTGCACGGTCACCTTTTCAAGAGGCGCGGTATCGATCCCGAAGCCGACATGTGCGCGCTGTTCGACGCCATCTTCCCGAAGCCACTCACGACGCGGCTGCTGGAAGCGAGCAGCCACGAACTACCGACCTACGCAGAGGCAGTGCCACTGCGGTTTCTGGAAATGCTGGAGGACGACCTGAAGCAGACGGACCCCGTTGTCCTCGGCCTATTGAAGCCCGTCGATAACGGGGTCTTTGGTGCCAGTCCGAGACGGACCGGCTTGCTTTGGGCGCTGGAAGGTCTGGCATGGAATCCGAAATACCTGCCGCGCGTGGTGACGATTCTGGCGCGCCTCTCGCAGGTCGAGATCAACGACAACTGGACCAATAAGCCTGAAGGCTCCTTGCAGGCGATATTCCGGTCATGGATGCCCCAGACCGCTGCAGACCTGCCAACGCGTGTGTCACTCATCAGGAGATTGCAGACGAAGTTCCCCGACGTCGCTTGGCGAGTCTGCCTGGCCCAGATCGGGCGTGACCAGCACTTCGCATCTGGTAGCCAAAAACCGCGTTGGCGAACTGACGGATACGGCCACGGCCGGCCCGTCGCCTCATGGGAGCCAGTGACGGCCTTCGAGGGTGAGATGCTCGTGCTCGCGCTGGGGTGGTCTAGCTTCACCTTCGACATGCTGAGTGATCTGGTCGAAAAGCTGCCTGCACTCTCGGAAGAGTTTCAGGCACGCATCTGGAAGCTAATCGAGGCCTGGGGGCGCGATCACGCTGCCGACGCCGACCGGGGTCGACTCGTCGAGAAGATTCGTGTCACGACGCATTCATTGCAAGCGACGCTTCGCGCACGCAAGCGTCCGAAGCACGACACCTTGCGCGCGCCAGCAGAGGCGGCGATGGCGGCATTGGCTCCGGCCGAAGCGTTGAACCGCCATTTGTGGCTCTTTGAGAATGCGTGGGTGCAAGAATCAGCCGACGAACTCGACGACTTGGAGGACATCGACCATCAACAGCGAGACGAGCGGATCAAGAATCTTCGTCTCGCCGCGCTCAAGGAAATTATTGACGACCAAGGTAATTCGGGGCTGTTCGAGCTTGTGGCCAAGGGCAAGACGTCATGGCTCATGGGTGCTCTCGCAGTACAGCTAATTCCTTCCAACGAGGAGCTCAAGAAGGTGATCCTCTCCGGTTTGGATCGAGCGGCGTGTCGCGAGCAGGAATCATTGGCCATTAAGCAGTTCGTGGGGGGAGCGGTTCGCGCAACCTACTACGAGGCGCCACGCGCTGAGCTGATTAGCGACTTAGTTCAAGGCATGGATGACGCAGCCGCCGTGGACGTTCTTCTCGTTGCTCCCTTTCAGAGCCGGACATGGAGGCTGGTCGACCGCCTGGGCGAGGTATCTAGGCGTCGCTACTGGCTGGAAGCAAGCCCTGAGCACACTCAACACTACGACGATCAGACCCGCGAGGGGGCCAACGGGCTGATCGCAGTCGGCCGCCCTCGCGCGGCATTCTCGTACATCCATGGTCATCTGAGTTCGGCCGACCCGCAGTTCCTGGCGTCCGTGCTGTCGGCCATGGGGTCTCCCGGAAATGACGCGCCCGGCGAGTATCCTCTCGAGCGATACCACATCGAGAAAGCGTTCAAGAAGATCGGAGCTTCAGCCGCACTCTCTTTGGACGAGAAGGCTATCCTCGAGTACCTATACGTCGAGGTACTCGTCGGTCACGGCGAGCGAAACAGAGCCTACGGCATACCCAACCTAGAGCGTTATGTAGAACAGCATCCTGAGCTCTTCGTGCAGGCCATCGTGTGGCGCTACAAGCGCGACGATCGCGGCGAAGACCCGGAGGGATTCCGAGTCCAGAGCTCGCAAGAGGGTGAAATGGCCCAGCGTGCGTACCGTCTACTGGACGCGCTGCACCGCCTTCCGGGACACGATGAACACGGGGTGCTTTCGGTGAACGCCCTACTGAGATGGGTCGCAGATGTTCGTGTCAAGTGCACAGAACTCTGCCGACGTGACCATGCCGACAGAGAGATTGGCGATCTGCTGTCAAATGCATCGGAAGGTGGCGACGGCGTGTGGCCCTGCGAGGTGGTCCGAGAAGTGATGGAGCAAGTCCAGTCGCCAGAGCTCATGAGGGGCGCGTACATTGGTCGTTGCAACGCCCGCGGGGCGCATTGGCGCGGCGAGGGTGGTATCCAAGAGCGAGAGCTGGCGGACCAGTACCGAAAGTGGGCCTCTGCCTTGCAGTCGACCCATCCTTTCGTCGCCTCCGAGCTCCTCCTTGCGATGGCCGAGAGCTACGAGCGCCAAGCTGAGCGAGAGGACGTCAACGCAAACGTCCGCCGGCGGCTGGTCTGAACCTGTATTGCAACCGCTCGCGCGATCAGACTTAGCGCAAACCGTGTTCACGCCACGCCGGCGCCGGTTGCTAGTCGGTACATACGCAGAGATAGCCCCAGAGCAGCTCACAGGCGCGATACGCTACCAAACTCTTGCTTCTCCGGTCAGTGTTTGTGGGAGGGGCGGGAATGTCCGCTTTTGGCCGGAAACGGACCCTCGACTGGGCCAGCACCAGCGCATTAGCCAGCCTTGTCCGGATCGAGCGATCAGTTCAACCAGAACCCGTGGTTTTCGACGCTTTCTTGCGCACCGGCGTTCCCTTCTCTGCGCCTCGACGTTCAACAAACAGTGCGAAAGATCCGACCGGATCAACGTTGAGGATTTCGCAGATTTCGACGAACTCTACTAAGTCAACCCGACGTTCACCACGCTCAAGCTTTGAAACAAAAGTCTGTGTGTTTCCCAGCCTCTCGCCCATGGCGGCCTGGGTCACGCCAGCTTGCTCGCGCAATTCGCGAAGCAGTCGCAGCAGAACCTGATAGTGCCTGTGGTGAGTCGAGCGTGCCATATGGTTGCCGGGGTTCGGCAGAACACGCTAGAGTCGGTTTTGGAATAGTCCAAAATCGGCTTTTCTGTCTGAGGGTTACGCGTGCAAGCTAGCGTTGTTTCCTCCCAAAATTCAGCCACCGTGGCACCACTTGCGGAGGTCTCCGAACTTGGTCTGTTCGGCGCAATGGCCTTGTTGGCCATGCTGCAGGCAGGGGCAGATCCGGGTTACCGATATCTAAGGCGCCTCGGGACGCGAGGAGTGCGCATCGCACCTCATCGCGCCCTACGCCATCAAATCGTGGTGGCGCTGATGGAAGCCGGTGTCATCGCACCCACTGCCGGCCGAAAATTGCGGCTCGACGCAACACTTGCTGATCCAGGCTGGGAAGAGGACAGCCTTGAGGACGCGGATTGGTCGATCGTCTGGAGTGACATCACCCGCAACACGCTGCCTACGCAGCTGAAGGACTATCTCGATGAGGTATCGCTGACACCCCACAATCGAGAGGTGCTGGTGGATGCTTGGCTGGCACTGGCAACGGCGGAGTGTCTGGCGTTCGGTGAGCATGCGTTGGCCACGCACCGAATGAATCCCGCAATCGCGTTAGCCGCGGCACCGGTTTTAGGGCCGATATTGGCCCAACGATCGATTGGCCGATGTTGCGCGCTGATGTGGTGGGCAGCCAAGAATGTCGCAAGTTCGTTCCTGCGGCATGGTGGCCAACCAGGTCTGGCGGAACGAGAGATCGTACGGTCTATTACTAACGCCTATGATCGGGCCGACTTTTCTGGACACCCTCAGTTCCAGCGGCACTACTCGATTCCTCAGAGCACATTCGCCTCGGCCTTTCTGCTCGCCAGCCGACTGGGTGAGTCGTACTGGACTTCACCGATCAGTGAGGCGGCATTGGAACGAGTCCGCATAGGGTGACCGATGTCCAACGAACTGCAGCGACTGCTCGAACTTGCCTGCACGGAGCCGGCGTATGGCCCCACTTTCTATCGGTGCTTACTGGAAAGCGAGGTCTATGCGTTGGTGCCCGCTCCGATCCACCGACCTGACGATCGGGTGCGTTTCATCATGTGGAAAGGGGCCGACGGAATTCAGGTCCTTCCGTACTTTGCCTCGCGCGAGCAAGTGCACCGGGTGCTTACCTCTGCGACTAAAGAGTACAAGATAAACGGCCGACTTCTGCTGGAGGTGACACGAGGTGCCACGCTCGTTCTGAATCCGAACGAGCCGTGCGATTGCCGTTTATCGCCAGCAGAGATCGACGCCTTGCTTCTCTACGGCACCGTCTCGTCGCCGGAGTCTTATCGGGTTGAGCAGGAGACGAAGTTCGCCTTCGACATTCCTGAGCGCATGCCGCAGGCGCTCATTCATTCGCTGGTCGTACTCTACGCGCAGCATCCCAGCGTGCTGCGTGCATATCTCGTGATCTTCTGGCCGATAGACGAGCCAGAAAAGCAGGCCTACTTAATTGGGCTACGTCTTTCCGACGACGCTTTCGCCGAACAAATCGTGCGGGAGTCCTCGGCAGTGATGCAAGATGTCCCGCCGGATCTACCGGCCGACGTGGTGACGTTCTCGACGGACAATGACTCAACACTCCAAGCTATGGCAAGTGCGACCGCCCCGTTTTATGAGTGCGAGCTCAGTCGGAGGCTGGTGATGCCATCGTCAGGCCGAGTGACCTAGCGACGAACCTCGCAGTCCGGCCCATTAAGTCAATTCACGGGATGTCTAGCGCGACACAGGTGAAGCGAATAATTAAAGTCTGTATCGGGAAGGCCCCAGTGAAGTCCGGGCCAGGTGGGGCCGCCGGATCGGATGAAAGTCATCAAAGTCTGTATCAGCATGAAGGCCACTCCTTTCGGCTAACGCACTTGAGAATAAAGTCTGTATCGCGGTTCTGCGGCGCCACCGGCTTCGAAAGTTCGATGTGCCCAACGGCGGCGCCCTGGCGCATCAATGAAGATACGCCAGGGTCGGTCGACTAGGACACCGCCTTAGCTGCCAATTTGCGACGCTGTGCGATGAACGTCACCAAGTGATGATTACGGGGCATGGCTTTCTTTAGTTCATCGGCAGAACAGGCGCCGGCGTCGAGCAGGTGCGCGACGGTATCTTCCCAGCGCAGTTGCCGGTGCTTCAGCAAGAATTGTTCAAACTCCGAAAATCCAATCTCTGATTTCGGCGGCGTCGACGGCATCACCAAGAGATCCGGCGCGATCATTGTGCCGCCTTTCGTGGGCACGTGGAGGAGTCCAAGAGACGCAATCAGGAGCGCGCCTAGCGCCGCACGATCTTGATCGTCAGCGCTCAGTAGCACGAGGCGCGCCACGTCCTGCACTTCGTGCCCATAGGTACTGCCGATGAAGAGGACGTCCGGATAGGACAGAAGCATTTCGGTCCTCGTGTAGTTGGTGGAGATCAGCATGCGTCGGTAACCTTGGGCGTAGGCGCTCTGGATCGAGGGCAAGAATGGCAGCGCCCTAATCGGGTCCGGCACGAGCCAATCCTTCGACGGCGTGCCGCGGTGGCGAGGCATGATCCGGGCTGCGGGACCGGCGTGCTCCGTAAGCGCCAACGACGACGACACCAGTTCGATTGCCGTGTGCTCGGCGCTCCGTGTAGTACCAAACAACAGCAAGCCGGTTGAGCGTGTCGCAAGCGCCTGGCGCAAAGGCTCGACTGCGGCCGGCGGTATTGCATCAAGCGTTGCCGTCAATGGGATGGCCAGCGGGCGCTGTAGCGGAAGAAATGTCGGCGTCGGTTGGGTAACCAGATTGCCGTGCTCGTCGACGGCGCCTACGATTTCGTCGTCATTCGACGTGTCAGGCAGCTCTGACGCCAAGCGCACCATTAGCCGCACGTCCTCGAACAACGTATCCGGCGTGGGCGTCTCGATGAGGATTGCGACGCGATGTCGTCCGTTGTAGGCGCGTAGACAGGCCATGTCGAGACGCTGTCCCGCGTCCTCCCACGATTGCTGATCGACCTCGATTGGACCCAGCACCAGCAGCGTCCCGCTCGGCACGCGCTCAAGGCCTTTCGACCACAACCCGGACTCGCCCAGATCAATGCTGCCTGGGTGATCAATAGCCACGCGTTCGGCGTAAACGACTGCACCGTCGGTCGCCTCCTCGTACCGGGTGAGCAGCGCCTTGATCGCCGTCTCCGATGTCGTCAGGTACACGCCTGCTGGCGGCCCGCCTGGCCAGATCTCGAGCGTGCTCGGCGACGTACTGGTGCCGAGAACAGGCTGAAGCAAGTCGAGCAGCTGTTGCGGCGAGCGATGGAGTTCTAACTTCTTGTTGAGACGGAACGCGAGGCGCCCGGTCGCGGCCAGATCCAGGTGGCACGCGGCGACGCGATCAGGAAATGCATTGACCTCGGGCCAGTTGCGCAAGCCTGGCAAAGCCGCGACGAGATCGAGCGACTGGCTGTGGCCTACTAGGCACGCGGAGTCTTTCAGCAGCTCGCGAATGCGCGCTGCCAGCAGTTTCAGCTGCGGGATATCCATTGTTGTTCTCCAGGGCGACGCGTTCCGGTGCACGCATTGCGGGCCGCCCTTGGAAACAATGGAAAAGGGTTAGGTCTGCAGGTTCACACCGTCTTCGTCATACCCCGAGGGGCGCGTGCGGCAGGCGACGGCAACCGGTGTTAACTATACCGCTACTGTGTGCGGGAGCGAAAGCGACTGCCGGACAAGCCCCTCGCTAGACGAACTAGGCGGCAGGTAAAGTCACAACTCGGCACTCTGCTGCCGGATATATGGTTGTCCCCTACCGGAGCCTCCCATGCGACACCTGTCGAACGCTTTCTTTCACCAAGTTGAAATCACCCAGATTGATCGTTGGGAAAAGGGGCCACTGGAACTGGTATTTCTTCCGCTGCCGGATGACAAGCGCGCGGAGCTGGCCGTCGCTGTCTATGATTGGAACGCAACTCAGAGATCCGGATTCCTGCGCTCCGATGAAACGATGGGGGCTTTGCAGACTGCAGTGCCGTTCTTGGAGAGCCGCCGCAATCCCAACATGATTTTGGCGCTTGAAAATATGGGTACCTCGTCATTGGACGTAATGCTCGCCAGCCTGCTCCCCGACCAAGCGTTGGAGCGACATCGGCTTGAGCGTGGCTCTACCAATCTTTCACTGACCTATTCTCACGGGAACTTGGACGCGCAGTTTGGAGCGCGTGCTCGCGTTGCCTTCGCCGAACACATCTGGTCCCGCCTCGCGCCTAAGGCTCGCCTCGATAGCCGTGCCTTCAGCCCAAATGCTCCACTTAAGCTACTTGCTGGGGACACCCGCTATTGGGCTCACCGACTGTACCGTTTGGCGCTGGATCGCCGCGATCGCTATTTCGAACCGACGACGCACGAAGACGACGGCTGGAGACCGCTCGAAACTCTAACCGCCGAATTGATGGCATCCCTAGACGAAGACGACCGCACAAAATTTGTGGTCGCGCGCCCACTCATGGGTGGTGACATCTGGGACGTCGACGACCCAGATGAGCGCGAAGACGTGGTGCAGTCAGCGATCGACGGAGATGGGGTAATGGAATCTCTTGATCCCGTAATCGAGCTGCTACACAGCCATCACGTGCACGAAGATTTTTCCGCGCGGCACAGTTGGATCAAAGAAGACTTTGAAAGGAGCTTCTATTCCAAGCGCGCCAAGCTCAAGATGGACCTCATTGAAACTATCGATGACGCGCCCGCGTACGACGTAGATGTTCCATACGAGCAAGTACTCTTTCGCGATGTAATTGCAATGTTGGATCAGAAGGAGCGCCGCCTGGTGCTGGCGCTGCGTATGGGTAAGAACGCGTCGACCATTGCTCGCGAGGGTGGTCTGCATGGTCATGCTTCGGTGTCGCGTCGCATAGCGGCGCTCAAGACCAAGCTGAAGCGTGTGCTGCAGTAGGAGCAAGGCGACTGAATAGGCGAGGGAAACGAACTATGGACTTGAACCTAGATCACCTCAAAGTCGAATTCGAAACAACGATTCGGCGGTTGGCTTTCTTTGTGGGCCTGACACATAACCTGCGAAGCGACGAAGAAATATGCGCGTATACCGTCGAGCCGGCGTCCAACGGAATGTCGTTCGGGTTGCTGCTTGGTGGTATGAAGGCTGAAAAAGTCCGAGAGGGCCGTGCGCTGCTCGCGCAATGGACAACCGAGCAAGCGCTTCGCGACCTAGTGGAGAGCTTTGAACACCTGATGACTCCCCCATTCCATGCGGCGATGTTCCTACTGACCAAGAGCGGAGGAATCGAGCTCACGAAGGCGAAGAAAATCTCGCGGGCATTCGATTTCAAAGGGCTGAAAGACAAGTGCGATCAGTATCGTGAACACGTTGGCATGGCGATCGGTGTGGAGCGCCATTTCGGCACGTTGAACAAGTTCCGCAACACCCAGACGCATCGGCGTAGCATCGTTGGATCAGACGATATCGACGACGTCACGGGCACGATGGAGACTTCGTGGACGGCGCTCCAAATCGAGCTGGTCTCCGAAAGCGGTACGACTTACACGGGTGGTGAAGCGATCGGCGTAGTGCTGAACGAGCCTGCCAGCGTTCACCTTCGCGTTGTCGATCGAGTCGTCCAGCACGTCCCTGGTCAGCGGCTTCAGCTAGACGTCCATCAATTGCACGAGATCATGGTGATGATGCACATGGAAGCGCAAATGTTCATATCTGGTGTGGCGAAACGGCTGGTGGAGCTAGGGGCAAAACTACAGACCTCGTAGGACGCCTCCCCTTGCAAGCCGATACAGACTTTATTCCTTCATTACACAGGAGAAGGTGCGGGCTCTGGTCTACCTTGCCCCCGTTCCGCTCGGAACTGACCAGCGTGCTGGCGCAGACCAGGCCCGCTTCGGGTCGGAAGCGGACACTGCATTCCCCATCGAGAAGCGGCGACGTCTCTACCTGCCACAAGGCAACTCCGCCCGCTCGTTCTCTGTCCAGCAATGTTCCAGAAACGCACAAGCTTGGCAGCAGGTCCGGCTGTCTATGGCTTCGATGAGGCACCGTTTGCCACGTCGGTCCAGAACCACTTGGTGCGCGCAATGATGCCGCTGGGTGTCCACAAAGAAAGCAGCAGGCTCCACCGAGCGAGCGCTGATAGCGGATTGCAATGCAGCGTCGGCTCCACATTCGGCCCATCCGTGGAATCGGCATCCTTGGACTCGAGGCTCGGCGAGTAGAAAGTGAGTTGCGCTGCCAGTGGCGACGAGCCATTCATCCGCCTCAGCCAGTGGATCCACAAATGCCTTGGACATGCCTTTGCCTCGGAAACCGGGAAATGCCGAGAGCTCGGCTATTGGAAGTCCGCCGCCGAGTTCAGCCCCGCATGTGCCGACCAGTGCGGCACTGCGGGCTTGAATGGCGTCCAAGTGCGGGGCCAGCGTCTCGACGCCATCGGCGTCTTTTCGATAGTCCAGCTCGACGGGAGTGTCGCTATCGATCACGGTGAATACTGCGTCGTCCATGCGGACGACGAATAGTGCTGGATAAATCAGGATGCGGGGTCGGCGAACGAATAGTGTGCTACCGGTTCGCTCATAGCGAACATGCACACCCTGAAATGCTCCTGCCACACCGTCTAGATCGATGAACTGCCGAAGCTGCGCTGGCCGTAAGGGTATCGGAGCGTCTTTGGTGAGCTCCGAGCGATGGAGAAGCTTGAAGATTTCTTGCGCCCGCCCCTTGAACTGCGAGCGCGAGAATATTGCGATGTCATTCGACTGAGCAGTGAAAAGGAAGGTTTCAACAGGGTCGGTAAACACCACCATCCACTCGCCACTGATGATGACAGCCCTGAGCAAATCATGGCCATACTGCTCCTTGAGAGTCTTCACATAGCCACGGACCTGAAGCAAATAACCATGCCACTCTGCGATGATCGGAGATGTGTCCTCGACCTTTCCGTCGCGGATATGGCGGATCGCCGCAACGACGAGTTCCGACTCGCTGGAGTACTGACCGTTTCCGCGAGCCGAGATCGCTGGCTTGTCCCAAGCCTTGGCTTCGACCAACACAAGTGGTGCGCCATCGATGTCGACGACACCGACGTAGTCCATGAACTTCGTGGTGTTTGCCTGTAGACGGGCCTCCTCAAGCACATTGCCCCTGGCGCCGAGCCGCCACCCGAGATGACCGAGCAATTCATCGACGAAGAGCAGCCGCGTGTCGTGCTCGTGGGGGCGGCGGTTCGGGTCGCTCTCGGCGAACGGGTCGCGCAACGGCCTCGTTAGCTCTCGCTCGATCGCCGTAAGAAGGTCGCCAAGCCCTCGCTTGAAAAGGTTTTCAAGCGCCAGCTGGTTCACTGGATCAGTTCCGGTAGGCGATAGAGCAGGCGTCGCGCCGCCGACCATCCGGCCTCCAAGAAGATCTCCAAGCAGTCAACGAGGGCCGCGCGTCGGGTTGGGTCCTCGAAGATTTCCTTGTGGTCGGCCAGGAACACGCCGATCAGCCGGACCAGAAGGTCCATGCCTAGAGACTCGTTCTCGTAGCCCGATCGGCGGCCGGCCTGCAAGGCGCTGGCCGCCAAATCGAAGGCGGCCCCCGCATTCACATCAACAAGGCGTTCGACGAGTTGGAGCAGGTAATAGGTGGTGTGCGGAGGCGCGTACTCGCCGATACGCTTTAGTAGCTCGGCGTTCTCCCGAAGGAACACCTCAAGACTCGCATGGCTGAGGGGCGCGTCACTGTCCCGTTGTATTGCCTTCCCGCCGGTAGCGAAAAACATTTGCATTCCCGCGGTGTCGATCAGGTGCGCGCACTCTCGCACCTCCGCCGTTGCGGCCTCGTCCAAGTCAGGGCCCGCCATGAGCACTGCGAGCCGGGCATTTGCGGCATCGACGATGTCGGAGACAAGTGACTGAGCACGTTGACGGAGACCGGAGTTTTTGTCCGGGATGTTGCCGATCCCGGCAACGATGGCGTCTCGCAAAGTCGCTAAGATGGTTCTTAGTTCTTCGGCATGCTCCGAGGGTGCACCTATCCATCGATCGAGAGCGTCCTTTGCTTCCGGCAACTGATAGGTGACCCAAAGGACGGTGAGCTTATTCGCAATAGCCTTGAGTAACCGTCGTTCTCGATCCGATCCCTGTGTCTCACGTCTCAAAAGCGCAAGCAGCAACTCTAGGCTCCGCTGCTGATCAGTGTGAATCAGCCTTGAAAAGACTTCGCCGACCAAATATTCGATCACGGTCAGGTTGGGTTCGTGCGCGAGGCGCTCTGCGAGTAGCCGCCAAAAACGATTCCGGTCGATGTCCCAGATTCGGGCGAGCCCCACCGAGGCGGTCAGCCGGACGGCCGGATGGCGATCAGACAGCAGCAGTTCCGCCCGCATTATCAGGTCGGCATAGAGGTCTGCGCGTTGCACGAAGAGATCCCAATAGGCTTGCGCGGCCTCGACCCGCGCCGCGGGCGCGCCCCAGGAAGCAAACTCCTCGAAACGCGCCTCGGTTTCATCGTCCAGCTCTGGACTCTCGGACCTGCCGGCGATGTCTAGCAGCGCTGCAAACGTCGCGTCTTGTTCCGGTGTCGGCGGTGGCTCCTTCGATGTCAGCAGCTGTCGCGACACGATGACTTCGCAGCCTTGACCGATGATCGCCTCTGCATGTCGCCGCAGGCCGGCGTGCGGCGCATAGCCTGAAAGTAAGGTTCGTATGTCCTCTAGGGCGGCGAGCGAGGCCGCGAGGGACGCGACAGGAACCTCCTCGGACTTCGGCTCGAGCGGCAGGAGTCTCTTCGCGACGTGGATGGCGTCGATGACCAGCGAGTTCTCTGGCGCTTCGCGGTCGAGGCCTTCGATCCAGTGAAAGTCCTCTGCAGCGCCATGTTGAGAGCGAATGACGAAGAGCCGTTCGTTCGTGGGGGTCTCGTCTCGAAGCTTCGCGTCCCCGGGCCTCGCGTCGAGAATCTGGCGGGCTTCCTCAGTGACAAGGTTGTTGCGACCGATCGCAGCAAAAAGACGCTCCAGAAAGGCTTGCCGCGCTTCGGTGCGATATTGGAAGCGCGAGAAGTCGAACGCAAAGGCGGTCTGTTCGAGGGTCTGTTGCTCCTGCGCCGGCCGTCGGCCGATGCCTTTCGCAACGACATCAATAGCATCCTTCCGAGTGTCGAGAAGGACTAGAAAGGGCTCGGTTGCCGCAATGGGCCAGAGCTCATCTACAAAGCTATCGCCGCGCTCGACGGCGCAGAGGAACATTCGTGACCAGAAGATCGCAAACGAGGCTTTGTCGATCAGGATGTCCAGCAGAGCCAAAGCCTCGGCCTCAGGGGCATCTCTGAGTCTCGCGCGCAACTTCAAGACCAGTGTTTCCGCATCGCGGCCATATTGTTGGTCTGGGTCATGCGCCCAAACGTAGCTTCGGTCTTCGCGTAGACGTATTGATCGCCCGTCGACGTCTAGCTCAACGTCGAGAGCGTCGTCGGAGATGGCATGGTCGCGCGCGACGTAGCCCTCAATCGCGCCGACGACGGCTTCGACGGCGGCTCGCGGGTTGTCTTCCAGAAACTTCGGCAAGTACTCGCCGAGCGACCACCTCGCCATGCCGTAGTCCTGCCGGGCGTTGGACGTCAGGTTGAGGATTTGGCTCTGGCCGATCCGGGTTTGGCGATCCTCCGTGACCTGGTAGTTGAACACTACCCGATAGATTTCGGCGAGGAACTCTGGATCGGCTTCGCCGACTGCTTCGATCTTGTGGCAGACCGCAGGCACCTCCTCGTGCCCGAACCGATCCAGCCGATCGCGCTCGAACAGTTGCGCCAACACGGCGCGCGAGGCCGCAGCATCGGTGCCATAGGTGTCGATGACAAAGCCAATGGCCGATCGGACGGTGAATTCGGCTTTCGACTCGATTATCCCGTGCGTCAGTAGCGCGCGGGCAGCTCGGCCTAGCATCGGCTTGAACTTGTCATCCTTGATTCGCTCGATGAGGTTGTAGAGCAGGAAGCGGAGGGTGCCTGCGACGGCTTTCGGGGCCGCCGCCAAATGCTCGGCCAAGTAGACCCACGGTTCAGCCGCGAGTTGCTTCTCGTCCTCAAGCCGCACGGCCAGAGCGCCGCTTACATGGGACAGCGTCTTCGGCGCCTTGTCGTCGCCCGAGATGGCCAGTTTGCCCAGCCAAAGACAATCATGTGCCGCAGTTGGGAACTCCGCACCCAACCGGCCTGCGGTGCTGCGAATGATCGGGTCGCCATTCTCGTCGTTGATGAGGGCGCCGAGCGCTATCCAGAAACGTACGTGATCCGTCTCAGATTCCCAAATTTCCCGAAGCACGAACCCTAGCGCAGGCGAGAGCATCAGTCCAAGGGCGTCAGCCTTGCTGAACCGATAGGCACCGTTGACGATATCACTCGGATCAAGGACGAGCCGAGCCGCCGCGTAGTCGAAGAGCAGGTGGTGCCGGAACTGAACCCACCGCTCACTATCGACGACAACGAGGACCCCTTCTTTGCAGAGGATGTCGATCATGGACGGATCGTCACCAGCAGCTTGGAGTGTCGGAGCGCGGAGCGCTCGATTCCTGACCATCAGCTGGACCACGCGTCTGAGGCTTGTCATCGCCGGTAAGCCGTGACCGCCGACGCGGTGATCCCAATAGAGGTGCAGCAGATCCGCTTGCGATGAGACCTTGTTTAGGTCACTCATCACATCAGCGGAGAGCAGCTCGCTGAGCAGTCGAGTGTTGAACGGCACCTTGGCCAAGTCACGCAGTCGTTGCGGTGCCTGTGCGAGACAGGTCGCAAGCGCAGGAGACCGTTGCAGTAGTTGGCCGAACTCGGCTTCAGACCAGGGCGGCACTTGAATGTGCTGGACCTTGGAAAAATGCGGGTCCGCTAACGATGCTTCCGGGGGCGCGCCCTTGAATAGCACTCGAAGCTGTTGTCCCATGCGGAGGTCGAAGCTACGAATCGAGGCGACGACATTCCAGCGCCCCTTCAGCTCCAGAACACGCTCAATGAGCGTTCGGAAGGCACCTTCGCCGCGACCGCCACGCGTCGCGTCCAAGGCATCAATAACGAGATAGGCTTCCTCTGGCCCATCCCAGGCTTCGAGCACATCCAGCAGCGGATGTTGTAACCCAAGTTCACGGGTCAGGCCTTCGAGGCTCTCAACTGAATAGCGATCGACGGCGAGTTCGAGGACGTCGGCGCCGTCGTCGCTCAGTGTGCGGGCAAGGGCATTCAGAACGCCGCTCTTTCCGGCGCCTGGCTCGCCGATAATGAGCAGCGGACCGCTGCGCGCCGCGGCTTCAACCGCCGCTTGGCAGTCACGGCGTACGGTCAGCGGCGCTCCGCTGACGACCTCGATCTTTTCATAGCTTCCGAGCGCGTCGGCGACGCGTTTCGAATGCTGCTTTAGGGCTTCGATATCGGCGCGATATGCTGGGGGGGCGCCAAGGGCCACGCCCCGGCCGGCGAGAAGTTTCCGCAAAGTCGAAAGGTCGCCGCCGCCGCGGTCACTCATCAGCCGACCGCTGAGATCGGACAGAGCTGTGAAGGCGGTTGCGGCGTCCACGTCTGGGCCGAAGGCTTTGACGAGGGACCCACCTGCCAATGCGTCGCCTCGGTCCCCATCGAAGGTGAAGACAGCCACCAGCTTCGCCAACTCCGACAGCAGTCGATCGTCGACCGGGCTCTTGGTGACGCTTGCCCAAGCCCGTTCAACCAAGCTGGAGAAGACCCGATACGCATGCTGCTGCGCTTGGTTAAGCGCGCCTCCGCCCGGTTGCGAAACGAGAAGGAGCGCAGCTGGCAGGTCCTCCCTAACCTGGGCTGAGGCCAGGGGACTCACAGCCAGTACCAGCCGGTCGCGGGCGGAATGGAGTGGCCGGTTCCACTCCATTGAACCGTCGCCCTGCAGTGCGGCAAGCCAATGACGAACAAACTGCGTGATCGTCTTGCCTAAAGGCGAGCTGAGGTCATCACTCAGGTACACGGTTGTCTTGGCCTGCACGGCGACAAAGCCGTCGTCGGTGGTTTTGATCAGCAGGTCGTCGACTGGCGCCTCGGTCTCGAATCGGACCCATTCCGGCGCGGCGGCTCCAAGACGAAAGCTGTCATCGAATCGGTCGCCCGCCAAAATCCATGACGAGAACAGCGCCCCAAGCTGCTGTTCGAAGCGAACGCCGGCACTGGTTGCGGCACCACCGCCACCGATCCGGTCACTGGGGGAGGGGGGTTGCGGCGTATGGGTCAAGGCACGTTTCCGTTGTTGGCCTGAGAATAGCTTAGTGATGGCCGGGTCCACTGGGCGGTAGCAATCTGAATAGCTCACTACAACGACAGTCTTGGCTGCAAGTCGTGGCTGGACTCGGAGTCTGTGTCACGTCTGCTGACGTAACAGAACCAAGCGACTGGTTTACGTGAGGTCATCAGCCAACAGGATGAAAGCGTCCCTGCACTGTTAACAGTAGTAATCTGACGGGCCGGTCGCGCCCTACTTATGAGCATGCCAAATTACCCGAACGGCAATGGAGTTTCATACCTTGGAGTCCGTACTATTTGGACGCGTCCCACCTTCCTGTTCGCCGTTGACACCAGGGGTGGCCCGCCGGCGTACATGAGGGTTGATTCCGAGCTTCTCGGCGACGACGAGCGATGCGTAGTCGTCGTCAGAGCGGAGGCCTTCGTCCAACTGTGGCGGCAAAATATCCGCGGTATTCACCTCGACGTCGCGATGAGAGATCCAGCTACTTGGCCTCTTGACTATAAATACGCATTCGCGGAACGGGGGTTTGCGGCGGGCGAAGGCAATCCGGTGCCGTTAGCAGATGTTGCCTGCCATCAAGATTCGTCGGCAAGTACCGTTAGCTGTGATCAATCAGCATTCGACGGTACGTCATCAATTCGCTCACCGCCGTACCTGAGCATCTCGAATGGTGTCACCCGCAGTATCTGGTTGATGAGCAACGGCGCTTCGTTGTTTCCGGTGGAATGTCGTGTAAAGGACCGCGCCGATCTTCTCGCTGCTGAGGCGGGCGCTTTGGGTTTTTCGACCCAGACCGTGGAGCAACTATTTTGTTAATCGCGAGTCGGTGTCTGTGGTGTTGCGCCGAATCATTCGACCTGACGCTACATAGAATCCCTTACCTGCGTGATGTACTTACGCGGCTACCGACCCAGCTCAACAGCAAGATCGACGAGTTGCTGCCGCATACCTGGCTGCCGGTCAACGAGTAGACACAAACCGCACCGCGGGGATAGGTGTGCTCACCGGAGCCTTACCAATGAGCAGCCGTACGCGCCAGTCAATTGCTTTCCTCCCCGGAATTCTGGGTGGACAACGTACTGGCGAGCATGGTCAGCTGGCACGGCCGACTGTGGTCAACTAACTGGCTATTCGCACTACATCACGTACCTCGCTCCAGTGGCGACATTTCCTCGCGTTAGGCGCGCCGAATGTTCGCTTTGGGGTGCATTTATTTGAGCTCAATGACGGACTGCTCCTGGCCGAAAGCAACCCTTCAGTCCGATCAAATACAGTCCGAAAGCGTAGTCGCGGATGTTGGTGCTGTTGCTTCTGCGCGCAAGGAACGCGCTTCTTTTGATGTTGGTGCCCCTGAGCGGCGGTGATCGGTGATCGCGGAAAGCCCGGAGGGTGGCCGCATGGATGCGGCCAGTCTACGAATGCACAGGGATGTGAGTCCGCCGACCAGTGGCCACCGAGCACGTACCTTGAGGGCATGGATGCCCGAAAGGCGCCGGTGAGGAGTGGATTTCTCTTTGGTTACTTTCTCTTTGCCGCCCATCCAAAGAGAAAGTGACTCGCGCGAAAGCGCGAAACATCTTTGTCGTGCCGCAGGCACGATGCACCCGATAGGGTGCCAGCTATTGATGTTCGTCGCGAAAACAGAAGACGAAAGACGAAAGACGAAAGACGAAAGACGAAAGACGAAAGACGAAAGACGAAAGACGAAAGACGAAAGACGAAAGACGAAAGACGAAAGACGAAAATCAAAGGCAGCTGAGTAAGCCCCGCCTACGACCGAAGGAAGTCCCCTTGGGACAACGGCAATGCTGGAGCAACCCTGACTCACAGCAATTCCTCCATTGTTTCCAGCAGGCTGACGGTATTGGGTAGCCCGGCCTTGAGCAAGTCATCGAGCAACTCGCGCACGGTCTTCGGTGGATTGACCAGAGCGGCTCGCATTTCTCTAAGGGCGGTGCAAACGGCGGCGGGCCGCAAGTCGAAGAGATGCGCGAGGAATTCGTCCGGATGTTGAATCGAGATTCCATAGCGGGAAACGGTCTCGTCGGGGAAGTCGCGCAGATTCATTGTGACGATGACGCCAGCCTGCCAGTGGATAGCTGCAGCAAGTACGTGGCGATCATCCGGGTCGGGAAGGGTCAGTTGTCCGATGAAAGGCTCGTACCCGGTCACCAGACAGTTCGGCACGGCCTGATCCATCAACGCGCGTGTGCGCGCAAGCCGCTCCGGCATGATGTCGGGTCGATCCCCGCAACAGGTTGCGGATCCACTCGTCGTGGATTCGATCGGTCCAGCGCGCCTTGAACGAATCTGAGAGTGCGACGCGCAGCAAGAGATCGCGCAGTTGAGCGGGATAGAGAACACAGGCATCAAACAACGCGACGAAATTCGCCACACTCAGTAGCCGATTCCGAGCGCTTGTGCTTCGCGTGCCAGCTCATCGAGCGCTGCCTTGCGGTTGATCTGCGACCTGGCGCGATGGTCCATCAGGTCCTTGAGCATCACACGCCGATGTGTGCCGACTTTGCGGAACGGAAGTTCACCGGCCTCCAGCAACCCGACAAGAAACGGGCGGGAGACATTCAGGAAGTCAGCTGCTTCCTGGGTCGTGAGTTCTGCATGGATGGGCACGATGCTGACTGCATTCCCTTGAGCCATCTGGGCCAGGATGTCGACCAGCATCCTCAGCGCTGAAACGGGCACCTCGATCTCCTGGTCGCCATCGATCACGCGCAACCGGGCGGCGGCTCCGTGACCGATGCAAGCCGCTAGCAAACGGCTACTTTCACCGGCAAGGCGGGCTTCCTGCTCGGTGGGCAGTTGGGTGGGGAGCGGCATGCTGACTAGGGCATTCATTAGTCTGGACCTCAGTGAAACATGGTTAGGGAAGCCTAACATGCAAACGAAATAAACGAATCATTCAAATTTGGTGATTGGGGAAACGTGCTTCAGGGCGCATATATTTGCCAAATTCCAGGGTTGACGACATTAACGTAAACAAATACGATTGATTCGTATTACGAATAGTTCTTAACTCTGGGAATCCTATGCAAGCCAACATCAAGATCGTTCCGCTCGGAACGAAGCACGCCCTGCTTTTCTCCGCGATTGCGTTGGCACTGGGAGCCAATGCGGTGATGGCGCAATCCGAGACCCAAACGGACGTGGATTCCGGACTGCTTGCAATGGCAGATGATGCGGCTGACGGTTCCGAGAACAGTTCGCGCCGTACGCGTCGCATGGAAGAAATCGAAGTGGAGGGACAGGCGTCGGTGAGGCCGTCTTCGCCGAAATACACCCAGGCCTTGCTCGATACGCCACAGTCGATTGCGGTAGTGCCGAACGAAGTGATCAAGGGGCAGAACCTGCTCAGTCTGCGCGACATTCTCAGCACCTTGCCGGGCATTACCTTTGGTGCGGGCGAGGGCGGTGGTGGTTATGGCGACAGCATCAATCTGCGCGGCTTCACGGCCAACAACGACATCACCATCGATGGCGTGCGCGACAGTGCGCAGTACAGCCGTACCGATCCGTTCAACCTGGAGCAACTCGAAGTGGTCAACGGCGCCAACTCGGTGTACTCGGGTTCGAGTTCGGTGGGCGGCACCATCAACCTGGTCAGCAAGCGTGCGCAGGACGAGGACTTCACCCGCATCGCCGGTGGTGTCGGTTCGGATTCGTATGGCCGCCTCACTGTCGACAGCAATCAGCAGCTCAACGAGAGCACGGCGCTGCGCTTGAATGTGATGGCACATCAGAACGACGCACCGGGGCGTGACGTGGAAACTTTCGAGCGCTGGGGTTTCGCGCCGTCGGTTACCTTTGGCCTGGACAGCGATACCCAGGTCTCGCTGAGCTATGTCCACCAGGAAGACGACAACATTCCGCAGTACGGCGTGCCGTTCATCAATGGCGCACCGTTGCCGGGTGTCGATCCCAGCCACTATTTCGGCTATCGCAACATCGATACGCAGGAAATCGACACCGACGTATTCACCACCATCATCGATCACGCGTTCAGTGACACATTCTCGGTGCGCAATCTCACGCGTCAGGGTGAGACCGACCAGTTCAGCATCGTCAATGCGGCGGCCGGTGCATTCTGCCTGGCCAATGGCGTCAATCCGGCTACAGGAGCGAGCTGCACGACACCTGGAACCTTTGTGCCCAGCGGCAATCGCGGCACCACACGCGATACCACCAATAGTGTGTTCGCCAATCAGACCGACTTCCTGGTGGATTTCACTACCGGTGGCATCGAGCACAACGCCGTGATTGGATTCTCGATCGCGCGAGAGAGTTTTGATCTGGCCACGGGCAATTCGCAGCGTGCAGATAATGGCGCGGTGTTTATCTACGCACCGCAGAATCTATACAACCCGGATAGCTTCTATACCGGCCCGCGCCGCTATGTTCAGGCATCAACGCAGGAGGGAGAACTCGACAGTCGCGCCCTGTACGTCTTCGATACGCTGAATTTCAATTCGCGCTGGAGCCTCAATGGCGGCTTTCGGTTCGAGCGCAGCGAAGGCGAGCATCGCACCGACACCTATGCCACTGCCGTCGGTGTGTCGGTACCCATAGGCACCATTACACCGGGCCCGCTGCTAAGCAACAACGACGATCTGCTTTCGTATCGCGCAGGCCTGGTCTATAAACCGGTGGAGAACGCGTCGATCTATCTCGCAGCCGGAAACTCCAAGACGCCGTCCAAGGCCTCGGTCAATGGCGCCTGCACCCAGTTCACCTGCAATGTCGATCCGGAGACCGCCATCAGCTACGAGCTGGGCGCCAAATGGGATCTGCTGGACGAGCGTTTGTCACTGACCGCGTCGCTGTTCCGCAACGACCGCGAAAACTACAAGGTTGCTGACCTCAACAATCCGGACAATCCGTCGGATCAGCAGCAGCTGGATGGCGAGGCGCGCGTCGATGGCTTGATCCTCGGCGTTTCCGGTCAGATCAAGGAGCATTGGTTGGTTTATGCCAACTATGCTCATCTCAAGAGCGAGGTGTTGCAGGGCGTTTCCGACTTCGATGCCGGGCTCGGCAGCGACTATGCACGCGGCGACCGCCTGACCTCGACGCCGGAAAATTCACTGAGCCTGTGGAGCACCTACGACGTTACCCCGAAATGGCAGTTCGGCTACGGCGCCACCTACCAGGGCAAGATCTGGCTGAGCCAGCACACTTCAACCAATCCAGATGGCCCGCTGTTCACCTACGGCGATTATTGGACGCATCGGGCCATGGCCGCCTATCGTGTTACCCGCGACCTGCGCCTGCAATTGAACGTGACCAATCTGTTCGACGAGGCGTACTACACGCGTATCCGTACCAGCGCCAGTGGTTGGGCGACACCGGGCGACGCGCGTTCGTTCGTGTTGAGCGCGGAATGGACACTGTGACCCGAATGGTTTTCACTTAACGGTGCGCCCAGTTGTAGGTTGGCGGGTGAGGTAAGTCGCTTTGACGATGCCGTCGGGCATCGTCAGACGAGCCGAACGCCCGGCGGTGACGCCGGGCCGGAGAACGCAGTGAACCCCAGCCAGCAGGCCTGCGTGTTTGCTGGGGTTCACTGCGTTCACCGCCAGCCTACTTTCGACGCGATTTACGCTTTAGTGCCATTCCGGACCGAGGTTCTGATCATGTTGTTGCAAATTCCCGATGTCCTGAGCGCCGAGCAGGTAGGCACCTGCCGGCAAAAACTCGCAGCCGCCAACTGGGCGGACGGGCGCATCACCGCGGGCTATCAGTCGGCCCAGGCCAAGGACAATCTGCAGCTTCCGGAAACCGATCCGCTGGCGCGCGAACTCGGCGCCGTCGTGTTGGAAGCACTCAGCCGCAACAGCACGTTTTTCACTGCGGCACTGCCCAAGCGCATTTATCCGCCGCTGTTCAACTGCTATCGCGGTGGGCAGTCGTTCGGCTTCCATGTCGACAATGCGGTGCGTTACGACCGCCGCAACGGAATTGCCGAAGCGGTGCGCACTGACATTTCTGCAACTCTGTTTCTGGTCGATCCATCCGAATACGACGGCGGCGAACTGCTGGTCGAGGACACCTACAGCAATCAGCAGGTGAAGCTTCCGGCTGGTCATCTGGTGCTGTATCCGAGTACCAGCCTGCACCGTGTGCTGCCAGTAACGCGCGGTGCGCGCATTGCCTCGTTCTTCTGGATGCAAAGCATGGTGCGCTCGGATGAGCAACGCCGCATGCTGTTGGAACTGGATGTGTCGATCCGCCGCCTGACTGCACGCCTGGGCGCGGATGCCCCCGAGCTGGTGCAACTCACCGGCGTCTATCACAACCTGCTGCGGCAATGGGCCGAGATCTGATGAATACCATACTGCCTTCGGGTCGACGCGCGTTCTGGCTCAAGCATCTGCACAGCTGGCACTGGATCAGTTCGGCACTGTGCCTGGTCGGCATGTTGCTGTTCAGCGTTACCGGCATCACCTTGAATCATGCAGCTCAGATCGAGGGCAGCCCTGACGTGCAGATTAGGGAAGCCCAGATGCCGGCGCCGCTGCTTGAAGATCTGAAGGCTGCAGCGCGTAGTGAAGCTGAGGTTTTGCCGACTTCGGTGCGTGCCTGGCTTGAGTCGGAGCTGAAGCTCACGCCCGAATCGCGGGCTCCGGAATGGTCGGAGGATGAAATGTATCTGTCATTGCCGCGTCCTGGTGGCGATGCCTGGGTGAGTGTGGATTTCGCCAGTGGCGCGGTACTCAGCGAGATCACCGATCGCGGCTGGATTTCGTACTTGAACGACCTGCACAAGGGCCGCAATACCGGCACCTGGTGGAGCTGGTTCATCGATGTGTTCGCGTTGACCTGCATCGTGTTCACAATCACCGGTTTGCTGTTGCTGCAGATGCATGCACGTCAGCGTCCTGGCACCTGGCCTTTGGTGGGTCTGGGCTTTGTGGTGATGGCGGTGCTGGCCCTGCTGTTTATTCATTGAATGAGGAAAGCCATGCGATATTTTCTTATGAGTGCGGTGCTGAGCATCGGTCTGAATGTCAGTGCCGCCGGCCTCGACGTCAGCATCGAGATTCCGCAGTTGAAGGTATCCGAGTACCACGTGCCCTATATCGGCGCGTGGATAGAACGCGAGGACCAGAGTGTTGTTACGCAACTCGCGGTCTGGTATCAGCAACGCGAAGGCCGTGAAGGTCATGGCACCAAGTGGCTGCCAGATCTGCGTCAATGGTGGCGGCGCGGCGGTCGCGCGCTGACCATGCCGGTGGATGGCGTCAGCGCTGCAACGCGCACCGTGGGCACGCACAAGCTCAGCTTCGGCGACGACAAGGCGCCGCTGAAGGGACTGGCGCCGGGGTCGTATCGCCTGGTGGTGGAAGCTGTCCGCGAAGTCGGCGGTCGCGAACTGCTGCGCATTCCGTTCCAGTGGCCGCCGCAGCAGGCAAAGCACGCCGAAGCTCAAGGCAAGACCGAGCTTGGCAAGATTTCGCTGAACCTAAGTCCCTGAATCAACCTAGCCGGCGGGCGTAGGGTGGGTGCAACCCACCACTACGAACCATCGTGCGATGGTGGGTTGCACCCACCCTACAACAGCCGACTTACAACTGGAGCCGCACCGTGAAAATACTCTCGCGTTCCCTCATCGCACTGGCATTGCTCGCACCCATCGCCGCCCATGCGCACAAAGCCTGGCTGCTGCCATCGGCCACTGTGATCAGCAAAGACCAATGGATCACCGTGGATGCCGCAGTATCCAACGATCTGTTCTATTTCAATCATGTGCCGATGCGCACCGAGAACCTGAGCATCACCGCGCCCGACGGCAGCGTCGTCGCCGCGGTCAATACACATACTGGCCAATATCGCAGCGTGTTCGATCTGCAGGCCGTGCAGAACGGCACCTATCGCATCGCCATCGTCAACAACGGCTTGTTCGCCAATTGGGAAGAGGGCGGCCAACCCAAGCGCTGGCGCGGTACGGCCGAAGCCTTCGCCAAGGAAGTGCCGGCTGATGCCGCAAAACTTCAGGTAACGCAAGCCGCCAATCGCATGGAGACATTCGTCACTGCCGGTGCGCCGGACACCGTGGCGTTGAAGCCCAGTGGTGTTGGGCTGGAGCTGCTACCGGTAACGCATCCCAATGATCTGTATACCGGCGAGACAGCGACTTTCAAGTTCCACATCGATGGCGCGCCCGCGGCCGATCTTGCGGTGACGATCATTGCAGGCGGCAGCCGTTACCGCGATCAACCTGAAGAAATGCAGCTGAAGACGAACGCCGAAGGCGCGCTGGAAATCCAGTGGCCGCATGCCGGCATGTATTGGCTCAGCGCATCGATCCAAGATAACAAGGCCACGACCCAACCCGCAAAGGCACGACGCGCTGGATATGTGGCGACATTGGAAGTGTTGAATCCTTGAGTCGGCGATTCTGACGCGATGGTGCCGATCCGATGAGTAAGTTGCGTAATGTCTTGCTGCTGCTCGTTGTGTCGGCGCAATTCAGCTGCGCCGGCACGACGCGGCAGATTGTGCTCGATGGTCAGAGTATGGGTACGACCTGGACGGTGCGGCTGGTGGTCGATGACCCGCTGGCGCGGACGCCCTGGGCCGAGATGATCCAGGCCGAGCTCGATGCCGTCGACAATCAGATGAGTCATTGGGATTCCGGCTCTGCACTCAGTCGTTACAACCGCGCCGAGCCCGGCACCCGGCATGCGCTGACGCCGGATCTGACACAGGTGCTTGCCTACATGCTGGAGTTGTCGGCAGCGAGCGATGGTGCCTTCGACCCCACAGTCGGCGCCCTGGTCAACCTCTGGGGATTTGGTCCGCGCGGTGCGCGTTCCGCGCCACCCGAAACCGAGGAAATACAGGAGGCTTTGCTGGTCACCGGATGGCGACGGTTGCAATTCGATGTGGACGCGCACAGCATCCTGCAGCCTGGTGGCGTGGAACTGGATCTCTCGTCTGCGGCACCGGGATTTGCCGTCGATCGCGTGGCGGCCGCTTTTGCACAGCGCGGTCTGCGCAACTATCTGTTGGAGTTCGGCGGTGAACTGCGTGCGGCCGGGCGTCGCGAGGATGGCAGCGCCTGGCGTGTTTCGATTCAACGCCCCGCAGAGACAGCGGGGGTCACGCCCGACGATGTCGAGCCGGATGACGTGCTTGCGCTGAACGATATGGCGATGGGGGCCTCCGGCGACTACGAGCATTACTTCGAATTCGAAGGCCGGCGCTATCCGCATTCGTTGGATGCACGCAGCGGGTATCCAGTGCGCCACGGACTGGCTGCGGTGCACGTGTTGGCAGGGCAGTGCCTGCACGCTGACGCTCTGGCCAGCATGCTGTCGGTACTGGGTCCCGATGCTGGCCGTCGCTATGCACTTACACATGATGTGGCCGCGCGCTTCGTGACGCGAACGGCGTCCGGCTTCGAGCTTTACGAGACACCGGCATTCACCGCATTGCGACACGCTGCGCCGTGAATACCCGACTTAGGGAAGCTCTGAATAAGTCACCACAGCGTCTTCGCTACACAGCTTATTGTTTGCCACACCCGGAAAAACCTGCGGTTTTTCGCCCCCTGACTCAGGGGGCTATCGCGGCTCCGGACTTGTTCAGAGGTTCCTTAGTACATCGGTGGGTAATGCCTTGCGTGTACGTATGATGCCGTTGCTGGCGATCCTGGCTTGCGTGCTGTTGCCGTTGTGGTTCCAACCCGAGACTGCAAATTGGGCCGAGCCTTCGAATGCGCATCTGGGTTTGGCCGCAGCGTTGTTGCTCGCTTGGTTGATCAGTACCGCGCTGACTATGCGCCGCGCAATTCGGCCTCGGACCGGCGGTGCAGATCGAAGCGCCACTTGCGATCCGGAAATGCTGGTGGTTTACGCCAGCCAGACCGGCGTCGCCGAGGACATGGCGAGGCGCAGCGCTGACGCACTGGCGCAGATGCAAGCGTCGGTGCGTCTGGTCGATGTCGCGCATCTCGATGTCGGCGACCTGCTGCGCTGCAAACGCGCACTCTTCGTCGTCAGCACCACAGGAGAGGGCGATGCGCCGGATGCTGCTTTTCGTTTTGTCGAGCGGGTAATGCCGAAGTCGATAGCATTGCCCGAGCTGCACTACGGGGTGTTGGCTCTGGGCGACCGCGAGTACCACAACTTCTGCGCCTTTGGTCATCGACTCGATGCCTGGTTGCGCGGCTGTGGTGCCAAGGCCTGGTTCGATACTGTCGAGGTGGACAATCTCGACGGCGGCGCGCTGCGGCATTGGCAACATCAGTTGAGTACGCTCACTCAGCACGCGACACTGCCCGACTGGTCGGCACCGCAGTACGGCGAGTGGCTGCTGCATTCACGCCAGCTGCTCAATCCCGGCAGTCAGGGCGAGGCGGTATTTCATATCGCGCTCAAGCCTGGGGCGGCAGTATCCGCTGACTGGCAGGCCGGCGATATCGCCGAGATCGGACCGGAGAATTCCGCCGATGCCATCGCCAATTTTCTTGCGAAGCGCGCATTGGATGGCGCGATATGGGTGCGCTGTGATGAAGCAGAGTTGCCTCTGAAAAGCGCGCTGCGCAACCGCGTGTTGATCGCAGACGATACGTTTCCGGGCGTCGATGCCCGCGACATCGCGCGATTGCTGCCGGTGCTGGCGCATCGCGAATACTCGATCGCATCCGTTGCCACAGACGGCCGGATCGACTTGCTGGTGCGCATTATGCGCGGTGCCGATGGCCGTATCGGTGTCAGTTCCGGCTGGCTCGGTCAGCACGCCGCCGTGGGCGCGCGCATCGCGCTGCGCGTGCGCCGCAACAGCGGTTTTCACGCCCCTGTAGATGACCGTCCGATGATTCTGATCGGTAATGGCACCGGGCTTGCGGGGTTGCGCGGCCTGATGCGTGAGCGCGTGGCGCGCCGTCATCATCGCAACTGGTTGATCTTTGGTGAGCGCCATCGCCACTGCGATTACTTCTGGCGCGAAGAACTCGAAGCCTGGCTTGGCGACGGCAGTTTGCAGCACCTGGATCTTGCGTTTTCGCGCGAACAGCCCGAGCGCCTCTACGTCCAGCATCGTCTGCAGGCCCTGGCGCCGCGATTGCAGGAGTGGGCAGCGCAGGGCGCTGCGATTTATGTCTGCGGCAGCCTGCAAGGCATGGCGCCCGGTGTTGATGTGTTGCTGCGCGAGGTGCTGGGTGACTCGACCGTCGCTGCGATGATCGGCGATGGCCGTTATCGGCGCGATGTCTACTGAGGATCTTCTGATTCCGGACTAACCTCGGGCTGGCGTTCCATTGCGGTAACACCGGCGCGCAGCTCCATCAGCTTCGCCTTGATCCGTGCCGCATGCGCCGGACCGACGCGCATCATCAATCGATGCCCAATCGATGCTGCCTGCTGCTCGGAATTGGCGTACTCCCACATCACCTTGGGCTTAACCAGCGCAACCGGTGGCGGCGCTTCCGGTGCTGCAAGCATGTGGTCGATGACTATGACCAGACGGTCGTTGAAATAGGCATCGGGATCGCCGAGATCATGATAGGCCTGCTGAAACAGCGGATACCAGCGTTGATAAAGTCCCAGCATGCGCTCGCTGTCGGCCTGAGCAAAGGCATCGATGTAGGGCGTGTAGCGCGCAGCATTGGTGTCGGCGATGAAGACCTGATCGCCCTGGCTGGCAATACCGAAGTCACCGGGCACACGCTTGATCGGCATGGCGTGGGTATTCAGTCTGTCCCGTGGCAGATTATCGACGGTGGTGACGATGCGCGGGATCAGAAATTCCGGTTTGATCAGTATGGCGACGGCCTCGTTTTCGATCAGCGTGATCAACTCGGCGATCGCAGTGGGGTCGCTGTCGTGAAGATCCGGTAATGGTGCTTCTTCGGGCACTGGGGCAGCGTCGGGCACCGGAAACTTGATGGCGGGTGCAGGTTCGGGCTTCGCGATCACAGGGGGCGGTGCGGGCGCAGGCTTGTTCAAGTATTCGGCGAAGTAGTAGACACCTCCTGCCACGCCACCGAACAGGATCGCCACGCCAGCGACCTTGGTCCAGGTAGGAATCGAGTCGCTCATATCGGCCTCGTCGCTGGGTTGCGGTACTGGAGTTTGATGACTTCGATATCGAAAAGTTCGTCGACTGGGTCGTGCATTCACGCACCAGACGGTTTTGACTTCTCTGTTCAATCAGTGGCGGATGTCGAAGCTTGGCTTGTCGTTCAGCTCGCCATCGGCTTCGAGCACCGCAAAGCGTTCGCGAAGCCCATCGAACACGACAGGGATCGGTTCCTGGAAAAGCTTGTGACGGATGAATTTCAGCTCCCAGCCAAAATTTTCCAGGCTGAGGAGTGCGGCCAGTTGACTCGGGTTTAGCTCGCGTTTGAGCCTTGCCTGAGTGGCGGCATCGGTCTTGCGTCGTTCGGTGCCGGTCATAACGGACTCCTGGCGGTACTGCGGTGAAATTGCGTGTGCTGACTTTGTGGGAGCGGCTTCCGACCGTAAGCTGGCCGTCGGAGCCACTCCCACATTGGATGACAGGGTATTGCCTACTTGGATTTCTTGGCCTGCTTTTCAGCACGCTTCTCTTTCAGGTTCTTCGCCGGGGCCTTCTTACCTTCCTTCTTGCGGTCCAAGTTCTTACTCATACATCCTCCTTGCTGGTTGCGGGGCTTGAGTGTGCCACTTGCCGCGGAATTTCGGAACAGGGGGCGAGGCCGGCGCGACGCAGCCAGTCCACCGCGCCCAGACCGGCCACGCGTCCGGATGCAAAACAGGCATTGAGTAGATAGCCGCCGGTGGGCGCATCCCAATCGAGCATCTCACCGGCGCAGAAAACACCGGGCATGGCTTTGAGCATCAGCCCGCCATCCAATGCGTCGAGACGGACTCCGCCGGCCGTGCTGATCGCTTCGTCCAGCGGCCGGGTCGCCTGCAGTCGAAGGGGCAGGCATTTGATAAGGCTCGCCAAGGTGGCGCTGTGCTGCATCTGATCGCGTTTGAGCAACTCATAAAGCAAGCCTGCCTTGACGCCTTCGATGCCGGCTTGGCGGCGCAGATGTTCGCTCAGCGAGCGGCCACCGCGCGGCTTGGCGAGATCGACTTGCAGACGTTGAAGATCGCGACCCGGTGCTAGATCGAGATGCAAAGTCCCCTCGCCGCGCATGCCCAGCTGTTCGCGCAGATCAGCGCTCAACGCGTAGATCAGGCTGCCTTCGACGCCATGCGCGCTGATGACGAACTCTCCCTGCAGTGCGCCGTCAGTCGATGCCGGCGCGATACTGGCACGCACCGGCTTGACCGGCGCTCCGGCAAAGCGTTCACGAAAATGCGCGCTCCAAGGCACATCGAATCCGCAGTTGG
>JANMUE010000089.1:0-28621 GCA_031391205.1 Lysobacterales bacterium
TCATGGAAATGGCGGCGAGCAGGACAAGGAACGTGGGCAAGAACCGAAAATGCGTCATGGCACTGACTGCTCGACAGCACGTAGCACCAGGCAAGGTGTACCGGCGAGCGCCTTGCCCATCGATGCAGACGATGCGTAGAAATAATAGATCCCCGCATGCGGAGGCGTGAATTCGAAGGTCAGTGTGCCATCGGCCAACACGCTGACGTTTTTCCGTTGGTGCCACGTACCCGGAGCAAGCACAGCGCGCACCATCAGGTCAGCTGGCGGTGAGGGCGATGCCGACTGTGGGTCGACAGTGCTGAGCCGAAAGCGTAAACGCGCCGGTTGACCCGGCACGATGCCCTGGTTCGGCAATGCCAGCAGTTGCGCAGTCGCCGACGTTGGCGCCGTGACACGGGACGGATCGGCTGCAATGCGTGCACTGAACGCATGCACGATGCGCGGCGCGGAGAGAAAGAACACCGCGTCGTATTCGTCAGCGGACGGCAGCACCGTGCTGGTTTCGTAGACGCCGGGCGCGACCTCGTGCAGGCTGCGGTCCAGCACCAGGACCGCACGCGGCTCGCGATCGTAGTTGCCGAACGTGCCCATAGGCGCGGCCATCCCCTCCATGTAGTAATAGATCGCCTTGTCCCTGGGATTGGCGACAACGACTGCTGCCTCGCCTGGCGCGGCCACCATGCTGTCGGCCAGATTGCTGCGGCTACCGAAGGCACTGTCGCCGCCGGTGAATTCTGCAACCGGCACCGGCTGGCCCTCGCGCCCGATCTCCTTGAGCGGGATCATGCCGACACTGGCGCTGCCGCGTCGTCGCACGAACGCCATGTCGCTGGAGAATGCGACCTGTTCCGGCGCCGCATCGATGCCTGCGCGCTGCACTATGCGGTTCGACACAGCGTCGAGAATCAGCATCAGATTTTTGTCCGGCACGGTGATGAATCCATAACGATCACCCGGCGCGAAACGCATCTGTGCGATCCCGGCCTCAGCTTGGATGCGCGCCACGATGGCATGCTTCTGTGCATCCACGACCATGATCGTGCCACTGGCCTCATCCGCAATATAAACCGAATCGCTGAGCGGCGAATACGCAAGACCAGCCGGTCGGCCTTTGAGCTTGATGTCGCGCAGCTTTTTCAACGTGCGCACATCAATCACCGACAGTGATGGATCATCGGCATTGCTGACGAACGCCCAGCGGCTGTCGCCGGTAAACACCATGTCGTGTGGGCCGCCGCCGGTGGAAATACGCGCGGCGACTTCCGATGTTTGCGCATTCACCACGACGACGCCCGGATCGGTATCGCCCGCCGTGCCGGCACAACCCACCCAGAGATAATGCGCATCCGGCTGCAGTGCCAGACGACCGGGGCCGGCGCACAGCGAAAGCGTGCTGGACACCGTCCAGTTTGACGTATCGATGACGCTGAGCTTGCCGGCTTCGGTCGATGTCACGTACAGCAGCCGGTTGTCGGCACTGAGAATCCAATCGCTGCCCACACTGGGCAGCGGGATGAGCGCGAGGAGTTTGGTGCCGCCAAAACCGAACAGCGGATCGACCACGGTGATGGTGGCGTCATCGTTCAACGCCAGCACGCGGAAGGTGTTGAAGTCGGCATCGGTCTTGGAGAAAATCGAGCCGCCCAGCAATTCCTGAACTTTCTCCGCCGCGGTGCGCGGACCGAGTTCTCCAGGAAGAACGGTGCGTCGACTCAACCATGCGGCCGGATGCAGCCGCGTCACCGCCTTGCCGCTGGTGGTATCGGTGATGGTGAAACGCACCCGTGCCGTTTCTCCTGCCACCGGTACGTGATGGTCGGGCCTGCCCTGCGATGGCAGCATTGCAAACTCGACGGCAACACCGTCGCGCACCACACGCTGCGCCGTGGCATCAGGTTCCGCTGCAGCAACGGCGGCGTTGAACGCGAGTGCGCTCAACGCCGTCGCGGCGATACAGATGAGGCGACAACCAACCACACGCGATGGATGCATGCCTATTTCCTGCTCTCTGGCGCTTCGGCAATGCGTTCCTTCAACGTCTTGCTGCGATTCTTGAAGCGTTTCGCAATCGGCGATTCCTCAGGCGTGTCGGCGCTGGCTGCGGCAGCCACGTCCACAACGACCTCAGCCACTTCTGCAGCGGCAGCCAGCCGCGGCGGCGTCGGACCTTCGACGCGGAAGATGCCCCATTTGCCGGCAACGAAGTCGCTGCCGCCCAACGAGATCAGCGAACGATAGAGATAATCCCCCGGCACCTTGTGCACGCCGCCGGCGCTGGCCAGAACCACTTCGAAGCGATCGCGTGCCCCATGCCCACCACGCGTGCCAAACCATTGCGACAGCGGGTTGTAGCCAATTGTGCGGCTGTCGTTGGTATAGGGTTCTTCCTGGAACACGTGGCCGTCGATGGTCAATGTCTCACCGTCGGAACCGTTGCCACTGGCCGGATGCAGCATGCGGAAACGCACCTCACTACCGGCTGGTGCTTTGTAGATCGGCGTCTGCGGATCGACGTTGCCAACCAGGGCATTGGCGGTGGCCGCTTTCACATCACTGGCGGGTGCTATCGGTGTCGGGAAGCGATACGCCATCGGCTCGGTGCCGTAGTTGACCGCATGCGATGTGGCGTTGTTGCCAAACGACAGGCCCAGATCATCCTGAGAGATCAGCACGAAATCTCGAAATGTACTGCCATCGGCTTTGGTGACCGTTGCTGCGGCACGCATGCCGGCATCCTCCGTCCATCGCGATCCCTCCGGCTCGATCACCAACGCACCCACTAGGCCCTGCGTGTGCTGCAGCAGCGGATCGGAAGGATTGAGATTGATCGCGCCCAGCTCCACCGGCGTGGTCTTGATGCCGCTCGTGCCGTGTCCACTACTGTCGAACTCGATGGTGCCTGCATACCAGTAGATCGGCGCAGACGTCTGGCCGGGTGCGACGGTGACGCTGGCATTGAAACCCACGTTGAGTCCGTCGCCTCGCGTGATGTCGTAGCCGACGACCTGAGGATTCAATCCGACCAGCGTCGAGGTATTCATCATCACCGTCGCGCTCACCAGTATCCGGTCGACATCCAGCGTCAACGCATAATCCATATTCCCGGCGCCCGTGGTGCCGGCTGGCGGGCTGATGGACCAGCTGATGTAGCCATTCGCAGGCAACGCGTTGGTCACCACTGCGTTCGGCAGCAAGGTGTAGCCAGCAGCCTTGAACTGCGCGATCACTGCAGGCGTTATGACGAAGTTCGCGCCCGGCTGTGCGGGTATCTCGAAGAAATCGCTGTCGCCATACGGCGGCAACGCTGCGCTACCGTTCCTGAAAATCGCAGGCAGCGTCGCCGGCTTGATCGCATTGACCAGGGTGACCTCGATCCATTCACCTGCCGCGGCACGCAGGATCAGCGGCTCGATCGGTACGCCACGTTTCAGTTTACCGTTGGCATCGAGATCCTCGGCACGGAAATAGATCAGCGCATTGGTATCTTGAATCGATTGCTTGGGCGGAGGTGCACCCGTCTGGCCACGGTTGTTGTAGACCAGTGCACCGCCCAGCGCCTGCTGCGCCGTGGTCGCAACAACTTTGAAGCGACGCACTTTGGCATTCGGTGGTGGCTGGATGCTGACGATGGCCGGCCGTGCCGGCGGTCGGTTGTTGGGCAACGGCACCAGTTGAGCCACCGGCTGTTTGTACGAACGCATCAATCCCCACAGGCCATTGGTGATGCCGTCGGTGCCGGCGCTGGCGTTGTAAAGATGATCGGCAAATGGCAGGCGGGTTGCCGCGGTTGCGGCCGGCAGTTGGAACAGCATCTCAAGTGCTCGGAAATGCCCATCTGCTGATTGTTGCGAAAGCCGGTGTTGCTGGACTCGGGTTCGTACAACCACTTCACGCCATCGATCGAGAAGAAATGCGGATTGTGGTGCGCACCCACCAGCGTACGCACCTGCACCTTGTCGCCGGCATAGGCGCGCAGCATCGGCGTGAATGGATCGGTGGGCTGCACCTTGGCGTTGTCGAAGATCGTGGTGGTGGTCGGGCCGTTGATCGTCGGCGTGATGTTGGCCGGGAAGGTGAAGCCATTCGGATCGGCAGGATTGATCGGCGTGCCCGGCACCGGCTGTACGTTGAGTCTGGGATCGGCGCGTCGGATCGATGCATAGGCGTATGACAGGTCGCCCTCGTTGCCGGTTGCGGGCACTTTGTTTTTTGGATCCCATACGCGTGCGGGGATGGGCTCTGCACGATAGTTCAGCGCAAACGTGCCGGGCGCAGGCGGCGTGCTGATCAAGGTGGGGTAGGGTGCACCGCTGATTTGATTCACCGCATCCACACCTGCCGGCGCAATCGCAAACTCGGGCGCAGACCAGCCAAGCGGAAGATTCTGCGGAAACACCTGATACGTACCGGCAGGCTGCGATGCAGCTACGTGCAGCTTGTAATTGTCGTTGACTCCAGGTGCTGTCGAACTGGTGATCAGCAGATCGGCACCGCTGTTCGCGATGCTGGCATTCGGTGCCAGCGTCACACCATTGCTGGAAAAGATCGAACGGATCGCCGGCGTTACCGGGCCGGGCGCCGGTGCGGGCGCAAACAATGTAGTGAACAACGCCGTCTTGGGCGCACTGCGCTTGGATGGACTGCCCGCAGTGTAGGCCAGCTGGAAGTCGGCAAACTCCAGCGCGAATTCGCGATAGCTGTCATCGGGATGGGCAGTGACGATATTCGCCTGCCAGCTGGTCGGGCCGCCATCGCTGCGCTTGCTGGTGTCGTACAGCAGACCACCGGCGATCGGGTCGTACCACTTCGAGCCCTGCGGCTCGACCAGCAGGCCGCCATAGAGGCCCACCTGCTGATGCGTCGACGGACCAAAGTGATCATGCGTGAACACCGTGCGCAGTGTGCGGTCCTCACCCTTGTTGTTTTCCACCGGGTCGGTGTCCCAGCGCTGGATGGTGGTTTGCGCGCCCACCCAGTTCTGGCCCACGGGCGCTTCGCCGAATACCGTGGGCGCAGCCTTCGCGGTCAGCTTGCGCTGCGTCGCGCCCTTGAACTGTGTCTTGATATCGAAGTCGTAGATGCCGTCGGAAAGATTCAGCGCGTCGATGCGGCCGCGCACCTCGTCGGGACTGAAGGTGCCGTCCTCGTAATTCCAGCCATTGCCCGCGCCATCGGAGGCGAGCACATCGAACTTCACCAAATGGATGTGTTGGCCAAGAATGTCGGTGGGTGTGCGCATCTGGAAATCATCTAGATCGTAGTAGTCGGGCACCAGGTTGGTATGCCAGAACTCGATCGTCTCGCCCGTATTGGCGCGGAAGAATAATGGCTGCGGGGCGCGCTCGCCCTTGAGCGTGGGCGCCACATCCTGCCACAGCGTCAGCATGCGCTGCTGCGGATAGTGCCAGCCCTGCTTGGTCAGCGCGACATCGGTCTGGATCGCCGCAGCCTGATAGCGGCGCGTGTTGATCAGGCCGTTGCCATTGTCATCAACGCTGGGATTGGCGAACGGTGCGCCGGGTATCGGTGGCAGGCCGTTCAGTATGAAATTGCCCGGATCGCCATTCGGCAGTATCGAGGCGCGGGTGCGTGTCGAATGCGCGAGCATCGCGGCCTTCTCGACGGCCGTTCCTTCCTCGGGAAGTTCGAATGCAATCAATCCACCGGCGATCGGCTTGTGATCTTCATCGTAGGCGATGAAGTCTTTGCTGAAATCCCAGCGCGTATGCAGCTCGCGCACGATGGTGCCGTCCAGGACCTGGTGGCGCGGCAGGCCGCCATCGAGATAGGTCTTCTTGCCAGCGGCATCGAGCTCGGGTTCGCCGATGCTGGATTCTTCCCAGGCGAAGTCGATCGGCGGATGCGGTGCGCGGTGTCCGGATACACCGGGAACGAAGAATGGGTAACCGGGATTGTCGTGGATCGGTTCGCCAGTGGGTGTACTGCCCTTGGTGGCGACCTCGACACGCGTGCCGTTGTCGATCAGCTTCACCGGCGCCGGTGGCGGCGCCATCGCCAATGTGGGCAGTGGCACGACCGCAGGAATCGGCGTGCCGGCAACGATCTCGCCATCGGGCAGCGCGCGATTCCAGCCGGGCAGGGGAATGCCGTTGGCATCGAGCCTGGTGCCGGCCTCGAACACATCATGCACGCGCCACAGCGCCCACATGCCCGCAGCGAAATGCGGATAGAAATGACAGTGGAAGATCGCGTCGCCCGCGGTCTCGTTGCGATTGCCGCTGCCGTTGTAGACCATCTCCAACGTATACGTTGAACCCGGCGCGATCATCTGGCTGTCGAGATAATGCGCCTCGTCGCTGTTCGGCGAACGCAGCCATTGATGAGCATGCAGATGATGCACATGGGTGATGCCCTGGCCGGTATGCAGCAGGCGCATGGTGACGTGATCGCGCATATAGCTGTGATACACGTTCGACGGATCGTCGGGATAGAACGCCTTGGTCGCACGTTGAACCGGTGGCGTTGGCGAAGTCGCTGGCGGTACGAGCGATGGCGTAGGCGGCTCGGTGCCACCGGTGTTCATCGCAGCGACTGCATTCGCAGGCACATCCACCACCATCGCCGGATCGCCGTTCGACCAGGAGCTCAGAAAGAACTCTTCGAACTTCAGATCGACCGACTGCTTGCCACCCATGGGGCCAACGCCCAGACGGCTGGCCAACACCTCCGCACCAATACCGGCGGCGCCATAGTTGATCGCGAACGCATCGCCGCCGGCGCCCAGCACACTGCTCAGCGGCTGCCCCGGATTGAACTGCGGGAAGGCCTGCTGCGCGGCGAATATCTCGTGATACATGATCGCGAATTCGCGGAACGGCTGGCGGCGGCTGGGGTAGGTGGGATTCGCATAGAAACCCGGACCATTTTCGGTGAACGGAAACGCACCGCCGCCGGGACCGGTGATGATTGCGGCGAGATCGGAATAGATCAGCTCTTCGCTGCCATCGGGCCGGCGTTGCGTCATCTTGAGGATGGGCTGCCCGGCACGCGCATTGCCCGGCGGATAGACCGCGTTGTAATCCAGCAGCGGGCGGCCGTCTGCAGAAAACACATGACCATCGCGGACGATGACGTCTTGCTTGTGCACCGTCTGTCGATCGGATTCGATCTGGATAAAGCTCCACAGATCTTCGTGCACGCCTTCGGCAGTCATCACCTTCGCCTTGCCCGCAGCGGCGACCTTGCGCACCAGTGACACATCGGGGCGCGCTGGCACACTCAAATGTGCAGGGCCATTGCCAGCCGCCACGCGATGCGCTGCGAACGCGAGATCCTCATTCGTCACCTGGCTGCGATACCACTCGGCATTCTGCGGCTCGACCACCGCCGCGCCGAACAACCCCGCAGCAAGCTGGCCGTTCCAGTCACCCGCAGCGCTGTACAGCATGAACGTGCCTTCGGCCTTGGCGAAATATCTGTAGGCGCGCGTCCTGCCAGGGGCGGTGAATGCATTGCGATTCCTGCCCACCCAGGTGGCATCGTTGCCGATCCCCGGCAGCAACCTGCCATCAGCCTCGGCGATCGACGCGAGTTCCAATCCGGCGATATGCACACCCGCCCAGTTAGCCGGCACATTCGTCAGCAGATTGGTGAATTTGATTTCGAGAAACTGCCCGACATTCACCCGCAGCACAATCGGCCGCGGCCGCTTGTCCGGCCGCAGCGCCACCTGCCCAGGCAGCAGCGTCGCATCCGCCGTATTGCTGGACACCACATCGCGCTTCAGCGCAAACATCATCCCCGCCGGCTGCGAAGCCCCCAACCGGTTGAACCACCACGGCTGTTCCAGCGCTACCACTTCGGCGAACACTGTCGTCGCCGGCTTGCCCTCATCCGCGACATCGGCCGCAGCAGTGAAACCTCCCAGCAGCGCCACCAGCGCAAACACCGGCACCCGCAGCAACGACAACGAACTGAAAAACCCAAGACGGTTATTCATATGAGCAGCCCCGTTCCACAGCGTCGCGGACCCCGAATGGTCGATTTTCCCCCTTGCCGCCCGTCCGTCGTAAACACACCCCAGACGGAAAAATGCGGCAGGGTATTTCAAGCACAGGTGTGGTCGCGCCAGTACTGCGAGCTATGACAGGTTGATTATTTTTTGGGTTGTGGTAAGCGATGAGCGCGCGTTTGCATGGCAGCTAGAGACGGCCAACGGGCAACGGCCAAAAGCGAAGTTGCATGCGCGAACAGGCCAACCTTTCACGCGACGACGACTAGATGACCAAGCATGGCCGCCGTGTGCCATGGTGGAACGGTCACGCATACTTGCCTGGTATCATGTGAGCCAAGGAAAGACGCAGAGTGAGTCGCAGCGCCAGACGCGGCCGGAGCGAGTGATGAAACTGACACTCTCAATCAAGCTAGCCGGAACGATGGTGCTTATCAGTTTGGTGTTACTTGCCAGGTATTCGCCGCCGCTTGCGCGAAATCACGACGCTGCTACAGCGCCGTCAAAGCAGATGCCGAGATCACTTGCGATGGCTGAATCTGGAAAGGGTTCTGAGTTGGGGCTGGAGAAGTACTGCGATGCCGCTTTAGGCGCTGAGAAGCTTGAGTGGCAGCTCAATGCGCTCCAGCCCGGCTGGAAACCTCCCAGACCTGAGTCATGATTGGCCCGCCAGACAGTCGAAACGCGCCGTGCCCGTGCCTCAGTGGTTTCAGATTCAAAGAGTGTCACGGTAGCTTACTGCTTGGCGATCCCGACGACGCGCCTGATCGATTGCGGGAGTATTTTGTACACGAGCACCGAAGAAAACGTGAACAGGGACTAGGGAAGCCCATCGAATCATGGGAAGCGGATGGAAAGCGCTATGTGCGCGTGAACCACCGCCTATTCGAGGGGATTTGGAAGACGTTCGGCGACTTCCTTACCAACATCTACATCACCACGACTTTTGAAAAAGACTGGATAGAGAAGGAAAAGGCAAAGCCTGAAAGGGACCGACATCTCGAAGTGGTATGGGGTGAAAAAGTATGCGAGGTTTGGAACACCGCCCGAATCCCCGGAAGCGAGACCTATGAGGTCCCCTCCACCGGCGCTGTTCTGTCACACCTGTCGTTGGCGTACGACCTCTATACGCTCGAACACAATGACTCCCCCAATGACCCAGCTATTCGCTCTGCGTTGTACCGGCGATTGAAGCTAGCCAATGAGTTCGACGGAGCGCGACACGAGATACGAGTCGCGGCAATTTTCATAAGAGTTGGATTCAAGCTCGCCTGGGTTCCAAAGGCGCGCGTAAAAACACCAGAATTTATTGCGACGTATCCGCACACCGGAATGCAGCTTGCGGTGGAATGCAAGATGCAACAGAAGGAGAACCCGAACAAAAACATCGCGGGCTTGGGCAGCAAAGTGAATGATGCGCTCGAAAAGGTCACAGATCTACCTCGCGTGATCTTCCTTGAGGTTAACTCGCCGCTCGGCACACTGCTGCCGCATTGGCGAGAACATGTGGTCAATCGCGTTCGAGAAGTGGAAAACAACCCGCCAAAGCCGGACATGCCACCCGCCTATGTGTTCATCACCAACTTCCCTTGGCATCATCACCTTGACGACTTGAGTCCTGAAGTCGGAGTGATCCTGGAAGTTTACAAAATTCCTGAGAGACGACACGATCGGCTATCCACTTTGCGCGAGGAGGTAGACGCTCGAACGCGGCACGTAGAGATCGATGCGTTGATAGCGTCATTTGGCGAGCACTCGGGAGTTCCTTGGGCCTTTGACGGAAGTGTGAGAGGACTTGAAGAGCCAGATTGTTGGATCATCGGCATGTCTTACGTGATGGGTGAAGGTCGTGTCGCTACGCTGATAAGTGGCGAGGTTATCGAGAAGGATTCGACGGCGATGCTACTCATGGAGTACGAGGGCGCTCAGTCGTTGTACCCCGCTCGTTTAAGCACTGCCCAGATGCAGGCGTGGAAGCGTCACCCCGACACATTCTTCGGACAGATCGATCCGGTCAAATCGAAGCCGATGGACGAACTAGCGTTCTACGACTGGCTGGTGGATTACCACTCTCGATCGACGCCACAACAATTGCTTGCTGCGATGAAAAATTTCGGCGATCAGGATCAGCTGACCAAGATGTCCAAAGTGCAGCTCGCGGAGCAACTCAGCTTGTTGCAGACATTGGAGATGGGACGGATAGCGCGTGGCGACCCGGAGTCGTAGCGAGTAGAAGGGCGTATCCCGCGTAGCGGGTTTTCGACAGCGGAGCTGGTCATCCGCCACGTAGTATTCCCGATCACCTCTGCAAATGTATGACCGCCAAGCGCTGCTTGCTCCGATTGATGCAGCGGATATTCCTATGTCGGGTACCGCTCGGCCGCCGTTCCCGACGCGGCTCTCGGCAATTGCTCCTGCATTGCTCTACCTCGCCCATCCCTGGGCTCGTACCTCCTCCATCCATGGAATCGTTCGCGGGCCCCGACCTACGTGCTTGCGCGAGTCGCCACGCATTCTGGTGCGCCACTCACAAATTTCCAATGCTTGAGTTGCTGCTAGGCTGACATTCACCGCACAGAGGAAGTCGATGCAATGACGCACAGGATTCGATCTTGCTTACTGGTTTTTGCTTTCGTTGTGCTCCACGCTGGCAACGCACATGCGCAAATCACCATGCGCAGCGGCACCGGCGCAAATGCTGCGGCCATTACGCCGACGCGCGACCAGTTTCGCGTCGACCTTGGGGGTGGAGCAGTCGCCAGCGCCAACGGAAGTTTTGGCGGACTAAGGCGGGAGATCAACTGGGATGGTGTTCCCGCCACATTTTCTGCACCCAACAATCTGCCGGTCGACTTTTTCAACGTCAACTCGCCGCGTGGCATGGTGCTGGCGGCCGGCCCGGGTGGTTCGGGTTTTCAGGTCAGCGGCGCCGTCGGTGATGCCGGAGCAGGGCAGCCGGCCCCGGTGAATTTCGGGAATCTCAATGGCAACTATACGGCGAACTTTCAAACCTTCAGTGCGCAACGCCTGTTCACTTCCCTGGGCAACAGAATCTACGATGTCACCTTCTTCGTGCCGGGCACCACTACGCCCGCGCAGGTGACCGGATTCGGCGTGGTATTCACCGATGTCGATGTTGCGGGGACAACCGCATTGCAGTTCTTTGACCAAAATGACGTCAGCCTGATCGCCGTTGCCGCTTCGCCTTTGTCCGGAGGATTTTCTTTTCTGGGCGGCTTCGTCACCAACGGACAGCCGCAGATCGCACGCGTGCGCATCACCCTGGGCAATACGGCCATCGGCCCCAGCGACAACAATGGCTCTTCCGACATCGTGGTGGCTGATGACTTCATCTACTGCGAGCCACGCGCAGATGCAGTCTTCAAGAATGATTTCGAGTAGGGAAGAATGGGACTCCAACTGACTCAAAACCGGGGTCTCAAAACCGGGGTCAGTGTCTGAGGTGGTGTTTCGACGATGCCCGTTGACGATATGGTTCACTGAACCCGGTTTTCAATGTTCTGCAAGCAGCCCGGATGAGGCGCCGCGCGATCCGGGGCGCTTGAGAAAAAACTTCCTTTCGCCCACCAACCTCAAACTTGCTAACTCCAATCGTCATCAAGCGGTGTCAGCGCGCGCGCACGCTCTAGCGCAGCATCTGCGCTCATGTTGTGCTGATAGGCCTGTAAGGCCAAGCTCCACCATTGTTTTGCCGCCTCCACTTTACCCAGAGCGCGTTGAGTAGCGGAAAGATAGACTGCGGTGTCGCCGCGCATATTGTTGCTGAGTGACTTATCGCGATATCGTTCTTGAATCTCGGGGAGCAATGCTTCAGCGTCGCTTCGAGCGCCTAAACGTGCCAGGCAGAGTGCCTTGAACGGCAGCGCACGCTTGACCGAGGGCGATTGCGCATTGATTTCGGTTAGCTCCGCGATCAGTTTAAGCGCGGCAGCATCTTGATTTTGCAACATCCGCGTTTGTGCGGCATAAAAAACAAATTCCGGGAGGAACGGGTTCTTTTGCTCGCGAACCTTAGGTAGCGTCTCTTCAATGAGCTGCGCTGCTGCCTCAATCTCGCCACTTAGCAGCAACAGTGGAAAGCGCAGGCGATACCACGACATAGTGCTTGCAGAGTCCGCACCCAGAAGGCGCGCAGAGATTTCGACGGACTGCGCGAGCTCTTGCTTCCCAGCTGCAATTTTATGCTGACCGATGGCAATCGCGGCCAGCGCACCGTGGACGTAGGCCAAACGCGCACCATTGGCTTCTGGGCCTTTGTTCAATAATTCGCCAGTGCGCTGTGCCGCTGAACGGGCCTCGTCGAACTTCTCGAAAAGGATGAGCATGGTGGCCAGATTGTTGTAGTCGACTGCCAGTTCAGGCGCATCGGCACCTACAATTTCAGAACGATCGCTGATATTGGCTCGGGCGAGCGCAAGCGCTTCTTCGATTCGACCAAGTGACTTGGCATTGATCAACATGGTGCTTCGGGTTGCTATGCGACCGTCCCGTCGCTCAATGGTCGGAGCAAGCTCTTCGAGGAGTGCCAAGCTTTCTTGAAGGTCTCGCTGCGAATCTTCGAACTTCGACAAGTCAGAGAGCGCATTGCCTCGCGTCGTCAATGCAATGGACAGCGCGCCATGCTCATTCGCGGGCCTTTTTCTAGCGCGATCCACCGCCTTATCCAGCAGGCCAACGGCCTTTTCTGGTTCGTCCAGCTCGATCAACAACTGCGCAAACGTCGTCCCGATTTCAATTTGTGCCCTCGGCGCTTCGTTGAGTTCGCTATCGATTCTGGGAATGGATCGAAGCACCCAATCCTTGAACGACAGGTTTGCGCCCTGATCTTGATTGTTAGCTCGCGCATCCCACAAGCGAGTACTTATGAAGGTTTTCACTGTTTCCGCATGTAGAAGTTCCTGCTGGGATATTTTTGTGGCTGACTTGGCGCGTGTTGCCTGCTCGCGCGCGACACCGGCCTGCCACAGTGCCACACTCAAGCCTGCTATCAATGCCAAAAGCACCGCACTGGCACTACCAACGGCCAGTCGATTGCGCGCGACAAATTTCTTGATGCGATACGTCCTGGAATCGGGCTGTGCGGCAATCGGGCGTGCTTCCAGCCAACGCCGCAAATCATCTGCGAAGGCGGCCGCGGAGGCATAGCGCCGGGCCGGTTCGCGCTTGAGTGCAGTCAAGACAATCGTGTCCAGATCACCCGAGACTTCGCGCAAGGCACGCGCGCTGTGCAGGCTGCCGGTTGATCCCGTGCTGGCACGACGCCGAAGCGCTTGACTCGGCGCCGGCGCTTGTTCGCTATCGATCTGTGCCATCAGCGCTTCATACGAAATCAAATTGCGCGTGTGCGGCAAGGTGCCGGTAAGCAGCTCAAACAAAATCACGCCCAGCGCATAAACATCGGTCGCTGTGCTAATCGAGCCGCCTAACACTTGCTCTGGAGCGGCATACGCCGGTGACAGCGCGTGCACGCCTGTCTGTGTCAGGGTGTCATCTGGCGCGCGTTCACCTAATAATTTTGCAATACCAAAATCCAATACGCGCACCGCGCCCGTCGCATCGACCAGGATATTTGATGGTTTCAAATCACGATGCACGACCAAATGATTTTGCGCATACGCCACCGCTTCAGACACTTCCGCCAACAGGCGCACTCGCTCACGTATGCTCAAGTTCATTGCGTTGGCGTGTTCGAGCAAGTTCACGCCATTAACGTATTCCATCGCAAAATAAAGCCGTCCATCCTGGTTGATACCCCCATCAATAAAGCGTGCGAAATGTGGGTGATTGAGCTCGGCCATGATCTTGCGTTCTTGTACAAAGCGCGCGCTGATTGCCTCGCTATCCATGCCGCGCTTGAGCAGCTTGAGCGCCACTTGTTGTACAAAGCTGCTGGCAGCATCGTCACTGCGGCGCTCGGCCAACCAGACCTCGCCCATGCCGCCACGCCCCAACAATCGCTGCAAGACAAAAGCACCGATTCGATCACCGGATTTTAGCGTGCCGTTCGCAAACCGGTCTTCGGTGCCAATCAATTCCGTGGCAAGCACCTGCACACCGCGATCAAGCACGCCAGAGTTGGCAGCGTCCGCGCGCAGCAATTCCATAACCGCAGCGGCGATGACAGGGTCGAGTGCTGCGATGGCGGCAGCGTGCTCGACTTCGGGCAGCTCGACGATGCGATCGAATTCGGCTAGTGCTTCACTTTGGGGGTTGGGCATGGCGTTATCGTCAGTAACAGTTAGGGATCTTCTGAACAAGTCCGGAGCCGCGATAGCCTCCTGAGTCAGGGGGCGAAAAACCGCAGGTTGACCTGCTCCGCTGTTGAAAGCGACCAGCTTACGCTGTTAAAGACCGGGGTGTGGCAAACAATAAGCTGTCGAGCGAAGCCGATGTAAGGAACAGCATCGGCGAAGCATAGCCCAGCGTTGACAGATGGCGGCAACAAAAACCTCAGGGTCAGTGTGGTATTTCGATGATGCTCGCTGACGAAATGGTTCACTGAAGACCCCGGTTTTCCGGTTTTCCATGTCTTGTTTGTTCGCGGACGACTTCGATCGGTAGGTTTATTGCTTGGTGAGTCGTCGACGCAAGTCGTCGACGAGGAGCGTGTCGCCGTAACCGTATTTGTAGCACGCGCCGTCGTTCAACGACTTTCCGTTTGCGGTTACGACGGCGCGGGATGCGCCGTGACGTAGAAGCGTCTCGACGGCTTCGGTGCGGCAATAGGCCACCGCCTGCGACAACGCCGTGACTCTGGCATCCGGCGGCGCGCCTTCCTTCTCGAACAGGTTGCGCGGCGCGATCGCGTCGACGTGTGCACCGGCGGCGAGCAGTAAGTCCAACGCTTCCTTGTCGTTGTCTGTCGCGGCGAGATACAGAGGAGGTATTTCGCCGAACGATCGCGGATTGGCGTGGGCGCCTGCGGTCAGCAGCGCCTGTATGGTCGCCGTTTGCCGGGCGCGTGCGTCGTCCATCGACTTGTAATGCGTCAGGGCGATCGCCAGCAATCCTTCGCCTCGTTCGTTGACGATCTGCACATCGTGTCCGTGCTCGACGAGGATCGGAATGAGCCATGCATGGTGGCCGTATGCCGCGGCCTGGATCAGGTCGGGCATCGGCGTGTCGACGAAAGCGGGTTGACTTGTCGTGTCCAGTCGCGCGCCGGCATCGACGAGGACGCGGGCGATCGCTTCGGAATCCGATCGATCGGCGATCAATACCTGGTGCAGTGGGACATCGTCCGCGTGTGCGCCATTGTCGAGTAGGTCACCTACGACGTTTGCGGATCCGCACGTTGCGGCGTGGGCGATGAGTGGCACCGCGGAATCCGGCGGCGCGGGTACGCGTTGGTGGACGCTTTCGCCCGCATCGACGAAATCCTTGATGGTGACGTTAAATGGGCCGCCGTAGCAAACGGCGTCAGCGAGTGTTTTCGGATACGGCGGACGGTTCCGGATGTCCTTGCGGATTGCGTCGGGGGCCATCAGGACAAAAATGATGACCCACGGAGCAAGGAACAGCGTGACGGGGATGCCAACGATGAGCGCGATGAGTTTGCCGGTTTTCATGCGATGTCGCCTAGCATGCCGATTGCGACTATAGGGCAGGGCGCGCTTTGCGTGAAACAGGGGGTCAACGTGGAATGGCACTTACTTAGGCCGCATGCGCGCAAATGCGGCGGCTAACGCTATGATTTTAGAAAAACGGGGTCACGCAAGACGAAAGTCAACAGCAGCGGAGCAAGCTTCGCTCTGCAACGGCAAAGGCAACGGCGTGCGGGTCGGGCCCGCACCAACAACAGCAAAAAGCTTCGCGGCGGGGCGCCGCTCCCACAATCATGCGAAAGCCCTGTCGCCGCAAAGCGGTCGCGAGCGAATCCTGTGTTCGTTGGCGCACGGAAATCGCTGGGCGACGAGTGCAAATTTCAGCTGCTTATCGGCGGGCTGCAGCGACCAGCGCTGGCGATTGACCGTTCGACCGGCAATCCCTTGCCAGCTTCCAAGGGCCGACCATCTGAGTATCTATCCATTCCTTAACCCCAAGGAGTACGGAACATGGACAAGAAGGTTCTTTTTGCCGCGAGTGTCGCCATGGTTGTTTCAATCGTGAGCGTTGCCCAAACCCCCGCCGGCGAAGACTTCACCACGCTGACAAAACGCCTTCAAGCGGAGAAACCGAAGTTCGCGCAGCGCCAACAGGCGCTGCTCGCAGAGCGCTATGACCTCACCAACCGGCCGGCCAAGGGCATAGTCATGTCGCGAGGCAAGCCGGTTCAAGAGGGCGTGCGCATCAAGTTGCCCAGTGGCATGACCTGGGAAAAACTCGCGGCCTTGTCGCCTCAGGAAGTGAAGGAGAGGCAGCTCTGGCCTGCGGGTTTTCTGCCGTTGCCACATCCCCACCATGAAGCGGGCGGCATGATCTTCCCGAAATTCCTCATTGAGGAAACAAAAAAACAGACCGATCGTGACCTGACCCGTTTTGACCTCGACTTCGACTTGCCGGATCACCTGCTGCCCGAGTTCCCGGCACCGATCTATTTTACGACGCGGCCGGATCTGGGTGACGTTTCGCAGGGGAAACTGGTGACGCTCAGCAACTTCAACGATGTGTTCAAGGACATTCTCAATCCCAAGCAGCTGGAAGGATTGCGCTTACTGGTTACCCCATTTCCCCAGCAACAGTTCAACGCCCTCGAAGACCGCCGCAGCTTGAAGGCCTCTCAGGGCGTTGCCTGTTTCGACTGTCACGCCAACGGCCATACCAACGCCGCCACCCATACAGTCGGCGACATTCGGCCCAACGAGCATCGCCATCGGATCGACACGCCGACCCTGCGTGGCCTGAATGTTCAGCGCCTATTCGGTTCACAACGGGCGCTGAAGACCGTGGAGGACTTCACCGAGTTCGAGCAGCGAGCTGCCTACTTCGACGGCATCCCGGCCGACGCGGCGCGCAAAGGCACCAACGTTCTCGAACGCGGCAGCCAGGTGCACTTCATGGCGGAGTTTCAGTCACTGCTGGACTTCCCGCCCGCGCCCAAGCTCAACATCTTCGGCAAGCTCGATTCCGTCAAGGCGAGCGAGAGCGAGTTGCGCGGTCAGGCAGTCTTCTTCGGAAAAGGCCAGTGTGCGAGCTGCCACGCCGCGCCGTACTACACCGACAACCTCATGCACAATTTGAAGGTCGAGCGGTTCTTCAACGAGGTCACGATCAACGGCCGCAAGGCGTCGGCCGATGGCCCGATCAAGACCTTCCCGTTGCGAGGCATCAAAGACTCTCCGCCATACCTGCACGATGACCGGCTGCTGACGCTGGATGACACCGTGGAGTTCTTCAATCTCGTGTTGGAATTGAAGCTGGACGAACGGGAGAAGAAGGATCTGGTGGCATTCATGCGGGTGCTGTAAGTCACCCTGGCTTGCCAGCGATCGAGTCCTTGCAGCAAGTAGGGCGGATCCCGCGCAGCGGGTTTTCAACAGCGGAGCTGGTCATCCGCCGCGTAGTTTTCCGGATTGCATCAGCAGGCATGTTGCTGCCAAGCGGCGATCGCTTCGATTGATGCAGCGGATATCCCTATGTCGGGTACCGCTTCGCGGGACCCGACCTACGTGCTCCTCCCTCATCCGCCTTCGGCACCTTCTCCCGCAGGCGGGAGAAGGAACGGCATCGCGGCGCGACGCCGCTCCCACAATGGCAAGAGCATCCCGGCAGGATGCCGCTTTCACGCCTGCGGCGCCTTCTTCCGCGAGCAGGAGAAGGTAACTGCGCCTGCAAGAACAATAGAAATAGCCTAACGGTGAAAACGGGCTGAATTATCGGCAATGGCGTGATTTTTCGCCCTGTCATATTCGACAGCGTCACAGCCAGCAACCTCCAGGTGACACTCGGTGGAATGCAATCTCGGGATACGCGAATTGCACTGGCGCTGCGGGCTATGCGCGGCCCACTTTTGTCGATACCTGCCAAACCTGGAGACTCGTTATGAACACCGAAGAACGTGCGTTCAACTGGACTACGCTGGAAACGGCCGATGGCCGCCGTGTTGCTGGTAGACACGTGTTGGGGAAACCGGTAGTTGCTGGTCACGACGGGGATCTTTTCGATCTGGTGCTGCAACAGGACGGCAAGGTCGCGCTGTTCGCGCTTGCGACGCAAGGCTTTGTTTCTGCGACACCCGAACTGCTCGGCGCCTGGTCCAAGGAGATCGGCGCGAACGAGCAGTTTGCAATGATCGATGTCGGTGAGGGACGCGTCGCGTTTCAGCTGCCGGACGGGGTTCACTATCTGTCGGCACCGGCAGGCATGGAAGTGACGATCACCGCTGACGCAAAGACTGTGGGCGCGAACGAGATGTTCGTGGTGAAGCCGTTCGATATCGCGCAGCTGCCACCGGGACGACCGGGATGCTGCGACGCGTGGACGCGTCCCCAGGACGTGCCGGGCGTTCTTTGGGATGACGTCACGCACGAACGTATCCTGCATTGGGCGATCATCGGCATGCATCGCCCGGAGATTCAGAACGATGAGACGCGTCGGCTTATTTCGTTCTGGAGTCGCGCCGAGTTCCAGCAGGCCGCGCGCAAAGGACTGGAGGATGCGGATTACGAACATCCCTGGCGCGGCAATGCGATCTATGTGGACAGAAACAATCGCAGGAACAGCGTCTTCACCTGGCACGATCACTTCTACAATCCCGACACTGGCAAGAATTACATGCAGCACACGACTAATGCGGTCACCGAGGGTCGACGCTATTTCAACCTCAGTGTTCAAGTGGGTATGCGCATGATGAAGATGGGTGGCTTTAACGCCCCGTTGCTGCTGCATCAGAAGGCCGGGCACTATCTTGGCGTGTCCCTGCATTTCCTCACCGACTTGACGCAGCCTATGCACGCTGCAAATTTCACCAACGTGTATGGTCCGGATGGTGGGTACCCGTTGCCGTATCTCTGGGATAAGCGGCATTCCATGTTCGAGACCTACGCTGAGGATCTGGTGAAGAAGGGATACTTCGACAACTATGACACTCTGCACCCGATGAGTCATGCCGATGTTGCCACCGCGGATGTGGAGGATGCCAACTGGTTTCTGCATCACACCGGCAAGAATCAAAATACGGTGTTCAAGCAGCGTCTCGAGAAGGTGGTCAGCGACATGGGTCGAACATCGCGCGAATGGACAGACGGCGAGGCGAGGCCGGCATTGCAGGATTCTTTGCTGAGGGCGCCCAAGGTGGTGGCGCGCTATCTCGCCTATTGGGCGAAATGCGTCAATCAGAATTGGGACCATATCGACCCCGGCCACTACTACCGGATACTGGCGCCGAACGGCAACGGATGGGTGTGCTTGCACAATGCACACTACAAGCGCGACACCATGAGCAACGGTCAGGATCTGATGTTCTTCATCTTCAATCCGGACGGCACCTGGTCGATCGGCTGCCAGGCTTACAAAAACAGCCTATGGCTGGGTTATGACGGATTGGGCGGACACTGGATTGGCGAGAACAAACCGCGTGTGACCACACCGCCTGCGACTTCGCGATTCCGCTTCGTGCGTAACGCCGCGCCTGGCGGCGCCGATGGCGTCTGGATATATGAAGCCACCCAGGATGAACCAGTGACCGTCAACGAGGAAGGCTTCCCGTCACAGCGCGATTACCTTATTCGCTGGCACGGCACGCTGCCTGGGCGTCAACTTTTCCGGCTGCAGAAAATGGGCCCGATTCCGGCCCACGAGCGCCAGGAAATTCAGGCACTATGGCCGGATTTTCTCACCTTGCCCTGGTATGGAAGGGCGTAAAGAAAACCCGGAGAAGTGAAAAAACGGGGTCAGTGAACAATTAATTTCTGGTCGAATCCAGGAAATACAACCTGACCCCTGCTTCTCAACCCGCATGTCCGTAGCCGGCAATCTGTCGGACCAGGGGGATATCTCAATGATCCGCTCTGGAATCATCCCGGATCACTGGCCACCCGGTGGACGGGAAGCCGGATCGTGAATGCGCTTCCTTTTCCCACAACGCTGGACACGTCGATGGTGCCGCCGTGCTTTCGGATGATGGAATAGGACACCGACAAGCCAAGTCCGGTGCCGGCACCGACGTCCTTGGTGGTGAAGAAGGGTTCGAAAATGCGCTTGAGGTCGTCGTCCGGGATTCCTTTGCCGGTATCGCGAATCTCGATCCACACGCGTCCTTGGTCGTGGCCCGTGGTGAGCGAGATGGTGCCGTAGTCGCTCATTGATTGCGCGGCGTTGACCAGCAGGTTGAGAAACACCTGGTTGATCTGGAACGGCAGACACTCCACCAAGGGCAGCTCGCCGTAGTTTTTCACCACATCGACCCTGTACTTCAGCTCGTGGGCGGCGACATTCAACGTGGTGTCGAGCCCGCGATGAAGGTCTGTCCACTGCCAGTCCGCGGCATCGAGGTGGGAGAATTCCTTCAGATCCTTGACGATTTTTTCAACGCGCACGATGCCATCGATGGATTCGTCCAAAAGTGCCGGTATGTCTCCTTTCAGGAATTCCGTATCGATTTCCGCCCCGACCGAACGGTTCTCGGAACTCGGGCCGCCCATCCGTTCGAGCACTCCGACCATGTCTGCGGCATAGCCCTTCAAGCTGCGAAGATTGGCGCTGACGAAGGCAATGGGGTTGTTGATTTCGTGGGCCACGCCTGCGGCGAGTTGGCCTATGGACGCCATCTTTTCGGATTGCAGCAGCTGGCTTTGCGCACCGGCCAACTTTTCGTTGAGCACTTCAAGCTCCTGATTGCGGGTGGCCAAGTTCGCTTCAGCCACCTGGCGTTCGGCGATTTCCGATTGAAGGGCAGTATTGCTACTGACGAGCGCGGCGTTGGCGTCGTCGACCTTGAAGCGAAGCAGCATCCACTGGCACACATGCCGATGCGCGCGAATCGCCATCATGCCCAGCGACGCCATGTTGGACGCAACCAGGATCAACAGTATCCCGCGGAATTCCAGCACGGGACACAGCATCGCCATCGCTGCCACTGCGCATTGATGCGGCACCATGGCCATGAAGTACGCGCGCAGACTCGGATTCATGCTTATGATGCTGACCGAGTTGATTCCCGCGGCTGCGCAAGCCAGAAGCCCAGCCTGCTCACCGGAAAGGTATGGGGCCGCCAGGATATAGATCGTTCCTAGGCCAACACCTGGAACACACGCTCCGATCGCGAAGACCCACACGCGCCGATCCGGCGTCCACTGTTTCTGCCTGCGCGCATCGGCCCGGATCATCAGCATTCGCGGGATCTGCAGCAGCGCGATCAACGCGAAAAGCCATACGATCAGCGGACGCTGTGCCATCGCATTGTTCAGTAACAGGTACAGCAACAACAGGACTGGCAGCAGAAACAATTGCGGCACAAGCGCACGCCGGTAGAGTTCGTCGGCGAGGCCTTCGCGCAGTTGACGCCGGTATGGCTGCTCTACATGTTCACGTTGGAGAGGCATCGTTATTCTCCGGCCGTGCCCCGTGGCGATTCACAGGGTGAGGCGATTGGGGGTGGAGTTCAGGCCACATCGGGATCGCGAAACCATTGTGGCGCATCGATGCCACGTTCGCATGAGTGCCGACACGTAATGGGAAGTGCGTACCACTCGGGTAGCGGGCATCGATTGGCACATTGGCACGTTGGCGCAGCCTCGCTTTTTTGGCTGATTTCTAAGTATTCGCACGGATTATCGGTCGCAAGTGCGGCGCCTAAAGTGTGGTCATGGCGCTGCAGGATCGGACTCGAGTCCGCAAAACGCGACCCGGTCCACGTCCTGGCGTCAACATAGAGGAGTGTGTCATGCCGAGAATCATGCTGGTCGACGACGAACGCAATGTGCTGAGCAGCCTGCGCCGCACCATCAACGCCATGCCGGCTGGAACCTTCGATGGCCCGGTTGTCATCGAGACGTTCGAGAAGCCCGCACAGGCGCTGCTGCGCGCCGCTGAGTGCGAGTTCGATCTGGTGGTATCAGACTGGCGAATGCCGGGCATGAACGGGATCGTCTTTCTCAACGAACTGATTCAGATCCAGCCGACGATCGCGCGCCTGGTGCTCAGCGGCTACGGCGACTTTCTATCCGAGATCAAGGCGATCAATCGCATCAAGATTTTTCATTTCATCAACAAGCCCTGGGACAACGACAATGTCAGATCGCTGCTGGTGCTGGCGTTGGAGCATCGGCGTCAACTCCTGGCCAATCAGCCGCCGTCGGACGAGGAATTGAAACGTGAAAGCCGGCTCTCCGAGATGGAGCTGCAGCGTATCGATCGGGAACAGCCCTCACCATCCCGCATGAGCGTGAAACTCTCGATCTCTATCCCGGTTGCGGCTGATGCCACGGTAAATCACGGATTGTTACCGCGATTTTGAGGCGGGGACGACCCTCACACGGCCATGCCGTTCATTCGGCAACGGAATCGGTCGCCAGCGGCCAGGAACTGTGCAAACGATACGATGATTAATATCCCTCTCGTGACTGCGGCGCTCCGTCTTGCGGGGCGCGGCCACGCTGGCACCGCCTGATTTCGGTGGTAATCGTTGGGCATGCATCATCGGGCTCCCGGCAGCAAGGCGTGCGCGACACCGCAGAGCATCTCTTCAATTTCTTTGAGGCGGGCGGGCTTTGTGAGAAATTGGTCGGCGCCCGCCCGATAGCTGGCGTCCCTCTCTTCCGCGGACCGGGATGTGGTCCATATCACCACGGGAATCGCCTTGAACCGGGCGTCTGCTTTGAGGGCTCGCAGGGCTTCCAGTCCGCTCATCTTCGGCATGTTCAGATCCAGAAGGATGAGGTCCGGCCGGGGCAGGGGGGGCGCGTCGTCATCACCGCTCGTGTGGCCCAGGTATTCCAGCACCTCAGCCCCATTTTCCGCAAACCGCAGCTGATAGGGCCGGGCGCACTTGCCCAGCGCATCCCCGATCATCTGGCGATCATCGGGGTCGTCGTCGGCGATCAGTATCGTGCCTGAAGGCATCTCCCGCGCTCCCAGCACCGCACTAAGGCGAAGTCTACGCCAATATTGCCTCAGCAACCGGCCACTTTATGCAGAACGAACTCGTCGTCGATCCTTGCAGATACCGAGCCTTGCTCACGCAGGTGCGGGCAGGTGAGTTGAATGCGCGCCAGATCGATCGTGTCTTGCAATGCATCCGCCGCTTCCAGGTTTTTTCGGCGGCGGCGACAGCGCAGCTTACCGTTTCAGGCATCGTCCTATCTTCCAATTGTGAACGTCAAAATGCGATTCGCATAGCCACCAGCCCACCCCATAAACACTGATCGTAACCCGGTCCGAACGCGGCGCCGGGCCGAAACGCTGAGAGGGTCGCCTCGAACTGGAAACGAGGGTTTTCCTCCAATGCGAATACCAGATCCAGGGCATCGCCCAAACTGCGATTTTCGCCGGTAAGTTCGATCTCGATGCGGGCATCGCGCAACGTTTCCGCGGGCGTGCGCATCCGATAGCGGTTGTAGACCAGATCGAGCGAGCTGGAATTGAACAGCGAGAGGCCAGCGCCCAGCGTTAGTATGGTGAGGTTGGAGAGTTCCGGATCGAGAAGCACACCGTAGTGATCGAAGCGCTCAACGCCGCCAAAGGCGGTTTCGTTTCCGTGCAATCCGGTCTGATGAAAGCTGCGATCAATGTCGTCGTCCAGATTGCGATCACCCGAGCCGATCGCGTAGCCGACACTGAATCGCGGCTCGGCGCGCAGCGGCAGGATCCAGGTCATGCCAGCGTCGACAGCCCAGCCGCGCACGCGATGCTGTGTCAATTCTTCGACGACGCTTTCAGTCAGCGACTCCTCTTCGTACACCGCCAGCAATTCGTCACCACTGACCTCGGCATAGTCGAGCCAGTAGCCAATCAGACCCAGCGCCTGTGCTTGCCAGGCGCCTGAGGCGCGTAGCCCAAACCAATCCAGGTCAGCATCCGATTCGTCGGCGCGATCGGGGTGTACCACCTGGTCGATCGTCGGTGTGTAGGAGCGATCCCGGCTAATCAAGCCGAACAGCTGTACCTCGTGATCGGGCGCCCAGTCCCACGAGGCTTCGCCGAAGTAGCGCAGCACTTTGTGATCTTCCGGCTCGATGTAGTTCGCATCGGTACGGCGCGGCGCCAGCTCATAGGCCACGGCTAAAGCCAGCTCGAACACCGCCTTTTCGTAAGTCATCCGCAGCGCATCGAGATCCTCGTCCCACCACCATAGGCGGTCGTCTTCGAAATCGAGGCGCCCGATCTCGAAGCTCAGCCCCGAGCCGGCGATGTCTTCGGAATACAGCCACATCTCACCGCGTTCGACAAAGCCATCGGCGACGCGCTGCGGATTGCTGTGGTGCAAATCGTGTTCTGTGGCGAGCCGAAACTGCGCAAATATCGACAGCTGCCGACCGAGGCTGTAAAACAATTCCGTTTCCAGTTGCTGTTCGATCAGCAGGCTGTCGTAGTCTTCGTCTTCGTCACCGAGTACGAGTTCATCGAGGAAATCCAACGTCACTTCGTATTCACCGCTAATGATTAATGGCCGGCCACGTACCTCGATGCTCCAAGGGTCTTCCAAACGGTTTTCGTCCTCGCGTTCGGTGAGCCGATCGCGCAGGTCTTCGGCTTCGTCGTCTTCTGTTTCTGCTTCTGCTTCGGTGGGCGCCTGCGCGGCAACGGTAAGGCTCAGCATGCCGCTAAACAGCAATCCCAGGATTGCACTGAGCTGGGATCGACTGGGCATCGGCCGTTCACGTACAGATGGTTCGGAGGTTTTTGAAAACACACCTATTCCCTTTGATACGGCTACCGGTCGGATACTACGCGACGCGCTTGGGAACGTCGATGTGGGAGGTATCCCGCTTTTGTGCCACAACGTATGCAACACCGCACTAGAATCCGCCTACGGGCACTCCCGCAGATCGGCAGGCATTGTGAGCGAGCACAACTCGACAACCGTTATACCCGCAGCGACTTTCGAATCGATCGCCGTCGAGCGCGGCTGGATCACCGCGGTGCAGGTGGATGAATGCCGCGCGCTTTATCATTCATTGATCGAGATGGGGCTCAGCTCGACGCTGGCCGAGGTGTACGTCAAAAAGGGTTATCTCACAACGCAGCAGTGTGCCCTGCTGGACACCGCGCTCGGTAAAAGCGGCGCGATCACCATTCCCGGCTACGAGATCATCGAGAAAATTGCCGAAGGCGGCATGGGCGCAGTCTACAAAGCCCGGCAGACCTCGATGGATCGCCTGGTCGGCATCAAGGTGCTGCTGCAGAAATTCGCCGAGGACAAGGATGGCCGCGAACGCTTTGTGCGTGAGGCGCGGGCCGTCGCCAAGCTCAGTCACCCCAATGTGGTGGCCGGCATCGATGCCGGAGAGGCGCACGGCATCTATTATTTTGTGATGGAGTTTTTGGATGGCGAGTCGATGGATGCCGTGTTGCGCCAGCGCGGCCGCATACCATGGGGCGAAGCGGCGCACATCGTTCGGCAGGTGGCGCGTGCGCTCGATCATGCGCACCAGCACGGCATCGTGCATCGCGATATCAAGCCCGGCAACATCATGTTGCTCAAGGATGGCACCGTCAAACTTGCTGACCTCGGCCTGGCCCGGATTACCTCGGCTACCGACAGCACCATCACGCAGTCGGGGATGATCGTCGGTTCTCCGGCCTATCTATCGCCGGAGCAGGCGGTAGGCGATCGGGAGATCGACACGCGTAGCGACATCTTCTCGCTCGGACTGACATTCTTCGAGCTGATCGCCGGCCAGCGCGCGTTCGGAAGCGGCAATCCGATGTCGACCATCACGGCATTGTTGACGCGCGATGTGCCCGTCGAGCGGCTTGCCGAGATGGACGCACCCGCCGACGTGATCGCCATCATCGCCAAGATGACACGACGCGAACCGGATCAGCGCTATCTCTCGCCCGGTTCGCTGACCGAGGATATCGATGCACTGCTCGCCGGGCAGCGGCCGCCGCACGCCCATGCTGCGACTTCTGTGTTGAGCGGTGCGGCTGCGGTCGCGCGCCCAGCGGCCGTGGCTGGCACGGCTGCTGCGTCTGTGAGCAGACCCTACTCGCCAGTACAATCCCGCAAGTCTTGGCTGCTTGGCATTGCCGCCGCGCTGATCGCGACGGTGTTAGTTTGGACGTTCTGGCCGGATGCTGCGACCAAGCCGGCTTTGCGGGCCACCACCGCGTCCACGATTATGCCCGGCGAAACTGCGCTGGATTTGCTTGCAGCGATCGCGCTTGCCGCCACCCAGGTGCCCAATGGCGATGTCTATCACGCCGAGTTCGAGCACGATGAGTTCTCCATTGATTTCGCTCAAGGCAAGCAAACCATCAATGTGGTGATCGATGCCAAACAAGGACATGTGGCGAAGTTGTTGCCGGAGGATGAGGATCATTCAGCAGATGTGGCGGTGGTCGGTGTTGCGTTGCCCGATGCGCTGCGTGCTGCGCTCAAGCAAGTGCCCGGAACGGCTGTCGAAGCCGAGATCCTGCTGCTTCCCGGGCGCGCCGTGATCCAGGTTAAATTTATTCGCGACGGAAAATCGCTGTGGGTGGATGTCAATGGCGCCGGCGAAGTCACCGCAGAGCGTTCGCGACCGTTGGATACGCGGTGAGCGCGCGCCCCACAAATGTGGGCAGATATTCGCTGAGGTGAACCCGACTTCGCGGATTCGCCGTCGCTTCGAGCGATTTTCGGTGGGCGCGCGTTGGTGAGTGATTGATGGGCAATGATGGCGCTGCGGCAAAATGGAATACCACTCTCGATCGACGCCACAACAGTTGCTGGCTGCGATGAAAAATTTTAGCGATCAGGATCAGCTGGCCAAGATGTCCAAAGGGCAACTCGCCGAACAACTCAGCTTGTTGCAGACATTGGAGATGGGACGGATAGCGCGTGGCGATCCAGAGTCGTAGCGAGTAGGCCGGATCCCGCGTAGCGGGTTTTCAACAGCGGAGCTGGTCATCCGCCACGTAGTCTTCCCGATTGCCTCTGCAAACCTATGGCTGCCAGGCGGCGCTTGCTCCGATTGATGCTGCGGATATTCCAATGTGGGTACCGCTCTCGGCCGCCGTTCCCGACGCGGCTCTCGGCAATTGCTCCTGCATTGCTCTACCTCGCCCATCCATGGAGTCGTTCGCGCGACCTGACCTACGCGCTCGGTCATGAAGAGAAAGACGAGGGCGTGCGGGTCGGGCCCCGCACCTACAAGATCAAACGGCGTCGCGGCGGGACGCCGCTCCCACGAAGGCATCAAGACCACTCGGCGGCGTCATGGCCCGCCCTCGAACCCATCCTTGAACAGCTCCGTGGGGGCGAGCCAGACGACCAGGCCTTCGAGTGAGGTGGCGCCTGCGCCGATCAGGCCGATGGGTCGCAATGCAGCGGTGGATAGCTCGATGGCATACAACGTGTTGTTGGAGCCGGTACTGGTTACGACATAACCTTCACCGGTGGCATCTGCGTTGGACGCTGCGGCATTGATTCCGGGTGGAATGTCAAATCCGGACACGGTGTCGAAATCAAATCCTAGGCCATTGAGGGTGACTGGCTTTGCCGTGGTTTGAGTGCCCGCGTTGGGTGGGTTCTGGATAAACAGGCGATTGCCGAGCGGATCCAGGGTGTAGAGCGTCGTGATGGCGGTACCACCAATGTTGTTGGTGTATGCCGCGCCCGCAATGCCAATACCTGCAGGCCCATTGATGGGACTATCGGGATTGAGGCCTGCGACCGAGCCGGCCGCACCACCCAGATCGCCATCCACCGGTACACCCGTAATCGGGTTTACACGAAAGCTGGTACCTGTGTTGGAAATAACCCGAATGCGATCCGCGGCTGGGTTGAAATCAAAGCCCCAGGAAGCGTCAGGGAAATTGATCGGACTACCCCCTGCATCGACAAATGCAATGCTGGATGCCGTGCCAGCCATAGCGAGTGTCACAACCCCCGTTTGCGGGTCGATCAAATACAAGGTACCGGTGTCTGCGGTGGGGTTGATGCCGAGCGCCATCATTTGCCCGGTATTGGGTCGGCCATCCAATCCGACCAGGCGCTCGCCAGCCACCACATTGGCCACGTTGAGCGCCTGGGTGGTGACGGTACCGGGCGTGAATACACTGAATCGAAGCAGCGAAGTTCCCGCACTATCCAGTCCGATCGCTGGAGCGGTTTCCGGCGTGATGGTGATATCGCGAGCGACCAAACCAAAATTGCCGATTGCGGTTGCTGCGCCGGTTGACAAGGCCAGCCGATACAGTCCTGAGATGCCGCCGACAGAAAATGCTGCCAAGGCATTGCCTGTGGCTGCGGTGTTGGAAGAAGGGGCATTGACACCGACTGGAATATCAAATCCACACTCTCCAGAAAAATCCAGGGTCGGGCCAGCGAGTGTGATGGTCAGCCCAAGCGTTTGGGCGCCCACATTGGGTGGATTTTGAATAAACAAGCTGTTGCTTGCACTATCCAGGGTGTAGAGCGTGGTGATACCGCCGTTGTTGGCGACGTTGTTGGTATAAGCGGCGGCATCGACAGTCGTGGTGAGTCCGCTGATCGGTCCGTCCATTTGCAAACCCGCGTTCACCGAATCACCATCAACGAAA
>JANMUE010000136.1:0-1973 GCA_031391205.1 Lysobacterales bacterium
CGATGGCACCCTGCGTTCGCGCTTTCAATCCCCCGCCATGCGTGGTCGTTTGCGATTGAAGACTGGGCATATGGAAGGTGTGGCCAGTCTCGCCGGATTCGTTAATGCTGCGTCCGGTAAACACTATGTTGTGGTTACCATCGTCAATCATCCTGGTGCGCAATATGGCAGTGGGGATGAGGTGGAGGCGTCGGTACTGCGTTGGGTGTTTGGCCAGTAAAACATGCCAATCTATGTCTTATCCCCTCTCCCGGTTCCGGGAGAGGGCAGGGTGAGGGTTCTGGCTCCTGGTGACTAACTGAGTAATTTGACTGTAGGTTGGGCTGAGTCTGCGAAGCCCAACAATCTTTTCAATGATGCGTGGTTTGATGTTGGGCTTTACAGCCCAACCCACGCGCTGCGAATACAGGCTTTCCATCTCCTCAGGTGTCTTGAAATCTTTCGTCAGCTCGTCCAGTCTCTCTTTACTGATCTGCATACACTACTCCTCGCGGCTATTGCCGCTTTCTATCAAAGGGCAGTTACACAGTTCAATTTACAGACTCCACAAACAAGGCATTGGCTTTAAAACAATAGGGAAATCGATCGTGTCCAGTGAACATAGCATTGCTCAGCAGACTCAAGAAAAATTCCATTTCTATTTTCTAGCTTTGATCTTCACGCTATTGAGCGCGGCTATTCAGACTGCCAATTTCCAACGATCTACAACCGAGCAGGCATTGGAGCTCGCGGGTTGGCTCGGTTTGCTATTGGCTGGCCTGATTGGTCTCTGGAAATTGGAGTGGGATTCTGTCATCCGGATTCAACTGGCAAGACGAGATGAAGTAATAGGTGCAATTACCGATCTTAAGAAGCAGATACTTCAAGGCGTCACAGAAGTGCTCGTTATTAGCACTGGGCAAATGCAGAGCGTTAATGATCGGATGAAGGATCATGAGGACGTAATGAGCATTCAGTCCGTTGAGCTTGAAAAGCTTCGCAAGCGTGACATGTTCAAGTACACGGCCACGAAGTATTCATTCCTTATAGGCATGGTTTCCTTGATGGGCTCTAGGGCCGCAGCAGCAATCGTAGATATGTTTGGCTATAAATTACTCTAATGCTAAGCGCGTAGGGCGAAGCACACTGCGCCTTCTGGTTGATCGCTAAAGTGGCGCATTGCGCTTCGCTTAATGACGCCCTACGACGGATCTCTAGAAACATTAAACAATGTCGCGCGATCCTGCTCGTTCAAAATCTTCCACTCCGCCACCATCAAATCTCCCAGCACTAACCCGCCCACCTGCGGACGATGCAGGGCTTCCACATGATTACCTACTGCGGCAAACATGCGACGTACTTGGTGATAGCGGCCTTCGGTGACGGTGACGCGGGCATGACGAGCATCGATCACTTCCAATTGTGCGGGGGCTAACGGCTCTTTCTCGGATTCCAACATCATCTTGCCGCTGGCGAATAACGTGGCTTCATCGCCGTTCAGATCACGGGCTAGGGTGACTTCATAAATTTTGGCGAGTTTGTGTTTGGGCGAGCTGATGCGATGTAGCAGTACGCCGTCGTCAGTCATCAACAACAAGCCGCTAGTATCTCGATCTAATCGGCCGATGCTGGAGACAATCGGCGAGCGCAGGCGAAAACGCTCCGGCAACAATTCGTAAATCAACTGGCCTTGATCCTTGGTGGAGCAGGTATAGCCGATGGGCTTGTGCAGCATGATTAACATGCCGGCGGGAGGATCGAGTGGTTCGCCATCGACGCGAATCTGTTCATGTTCGGCTTTGTCGTCGGCCCTCTTGTCATCAGCATAGAGTACGTCGCCATTCGCGTTGGTGATGCGGCCTTCGCGAAACATGTACGTGACTTCTTTGCGGCTGCCATAACCGAGGTTGGCAATGAGCTTGCGTAACGTCATGCCAATGATAATTGATGGGACACTTGATGGGCGCGGGCGGCTTGCTCAGGTTTTGTTTGGC